>CAKTEB010000032.1 GCA_934546685.1 uncultured Oscillospiraceae bacterium | reverse complement strand
CTTCGGCCTCCACGGATAAGCTGCCATTTCTTCGGCCCCTGACGCATAGAATGTTCCGGGGGTGATGAAATGCAGGTGCCCATTTACCAGGGCCAGGAGCAGCGGGGAAGCCTGACCATGGTGCGCCAGGGGCTCTACGCTCAGTTTAATGGTACGCTTCGGGCCGACGGCCTCTGCAGGATCTACGGCGTTTTTGAGGGAGGCGAGATCTCCCTGGGGGTGCCGGTGCCGGAGGGCCAGCGGCTGTGCCTCCGGGCCTCCATGCCCGCCTCCCGGCTGCCCGGCGGTATGCTGAAATGCGGAAGGATCGTCTATGAGGCGGGGCGGTGGCAGAGGTTCCAGGGCGGCAGTCTGGGCGGCGTACATTATCCGCCCGGGCTGCGTCAGGGGAATAGACTGCGGTTTCCCTGGAAGCAGGGACAGCGGCTCCCGGCAGAGGAGGTATTTGTATTCTACCGGCTGGTGGAGGAGCAGGGCAGCTGCTATTTAGAGCTCGCCTTAGATGAGGACGGAAAACCGGTACTGCCGGAATAAGGAACGCTGATTTTGGACATGATAGGAAAAAACGAAGCGGAGAGATGCCCATGTCCAGTGAAAAAGCGGACCTTATGAAAGAGCAGCGGGAGGAGACCCTGGAGTTCGGCAGTGCGGAGCTGAAAAGCAGCCAGGGAAACATCCACTGCCTGACCATCATCGGCCAGATCGAGGGCCATCAGGTCTTGCCTGAGACCACAAAGACCACCAAATACGAGCATGTGATCCCCCAGCTGGCCGCCATTGAGGAGAGCCCGGAGATCGACGGCCTGCTGATTCTCCTCAACACTGTAGGCGGCGATATCGAGGCGGGGCTTGCCATTGCGGAGCTCATTGCCGGAATGAAGAAGCCCACGGTCTCCCTGGTGCTGGGAGGCGGCCATTCCATCGGCGTGCCACTGGCGGTGGCGGCTCGAAAGTCCCTGATCGTGCCCACGGCTTCCATGACCATTCATCCGGTGCGCATCAGCGGCACTGTCATCGGCGCACCGCAGACTTACCGGTATTTTCAGCGGATCCAGGAGCAGATCGTGGACTTCGTCTGCAAGAACTCCAAGGTGGATCGGGAGCGTTTTTTGAAGCTCATGCTGGAGACCGACGAGCTGGCCACCGACGTAGGCAGCGTGGTCTATGGAGAGCAGGCGGTGTCTATGGGGCTCATCGACCGGCTGGGCGGCCTGGGGGACGCCCTGGGGTGCCTGCATAAAATGATACGGAAATCCTGACGGACGGGGCGCACTGCGGCAAAACAACGCGGTGCGCCTCATTCTTTTGATTGTGTAAAATACCACTTTCCTTTTGCGGAGAAATGCGGTACAATGTACTATGAATTATTATGGAAAAACGAAACCTTACGAGGGGGAACCGATATGACCAGAACAACGGCCAGAGAAATCGCCATGCACCTGATTTATGAGATGGAGTACCACGACGAGCTTCCGGAGGAGATCTTCCAGAAGGTGTTCGAGGAGAACTATTACCCCAGCCTTGCGGAGGAGACCGACCTCTATCAGGAGAAGCCCAACGCCAAGCAGCTTGCCTACATCGAGGACTGCGTTCGGGGCGTCTATGTGAAGAAGCAGGAGATCGACCAGATCATTGAGACCTACGCCGTGGGCTGGAAGATCAGCCGAATTTCCAAGGTCTCTCTGGCAGTGCTGCGGCTTGCCATTTACGAGATCCTCTATGTGGAGGACGCGCCCACCGGCGCTGTCATCAACGAGGCGGTGGAGATTGCTCGCCGCTATGAGGAGGAGGACAAGGTGTCCTTTATCAACGGCATTCTGGGCTCCTTTGCCCGGTCGAGAGAATGATCGCGCTCGGCATCGACACCAGCAACTATACCACCTCGGTGGCGTGGTTTGACGGACAGAAGGGCGAGAACGCCGGGCGGCTCCTGACGGTAAAGTCCGGGGAGCTGGGGCTCCGCCAGTCTGACGCGCTGTTTCAGCATGTGGTGCGGCTGCCGGAGCTGACGGATCGGCTTTCGGAGTCTCTGCCGGAAGCACCGGGGGCCGTTGGGGCCAGCGAACGGCCCCGGCCTGTAGAGGGCTCCTATATGCCCTGCTTTCTGGCGGGCTGCGGCACCGGGAAGAGCATGGCCAGCGCCTGGGACGTGCCCTATCACGGGTTTTCTCACCAGGAGGGCCACCTGGCTGCGGTGCTTTGGAGCGGCGGACATATGGAGCTGATGGATCAGCGCTTTCTGGCCTGGCATCTCTCCGGCGGCACCACGGAGCTGCTGCTGGTGGAGCCGGGGCTCCGGCCTACGGTCATCGGCGGTACGGAGGATCTGTCCGCGGGCCAACTCATTGACCGCACGGGATTGGCACTGGGCCTGGATTTTCCCGCTGGCAAGGCATTGGACGCCCTGGCGGCAAAGGGAGAGGCCAAGCCCTATCCCATCAAGCTCCGGGAGCTGAAGTTCTCCCTGTCCGGTATGCAGAACAAGGCCCAGGCCATGGCGAAGACCAGCCGGGAGAATACGGCCCGATTTGTGCTGGAATGCCTCCTATATGCCATCGAACAGACCACGAAGCGGGCCAGAGAAATCTACGGAGACCTTCCCGCGGTGTTTACCGGCGGCGTTTCCTCCAACAGTCTGCTTCGGGCCCGCATGATACCCCAGGGCGGCATTTTCGGTACGCCCCAATGTTCCACAGACAACGCCATGGGCATCGCGGTGCTCACCTGGCTCCGGGAGAATGAACATGACCAGTGAACAGCTTGTTTTAGAGGTCAGCCAGATCAGCAGCTATATCAAAGAGATGCTGGATTCTGACAGCCTCCTGGGCAGCCTCTGCATCCGCGGAGAGCTCAGCAACTATAAGAAATATCCGTCTGGGCATCACTATTTTACGCTGAAGGACGGCAAGTCCCAACTGAAATGCGTGATGTTCCGGTCTAGCGCATCCAGGCTTCGATTCCGGCCGGAAAACGGCATGACGGTTCTGGCGGCGGGACGCATTACAGTCTATGAGCGGGATGGCGCGTATCAGCTCTACTGCGTCTCCATGACCCCGGAAGGGGCGGGAGACCTGGCGGTGGCCTTTGAGCAGCTGAAAAAGAAGCTGTCGGCAGAGGGGCTTTTTGCCCAGGAGCACAAGAAGCCTCTGCCGCCCTATCCCCATCGGATTGCCATCATTACATCCTCTGCCGGTGCGGCAGTCCACGATATGCTGCGGATCCTGCGGCATCGGTATCCCTTGGCAGAGGTCAAGCTGCTGCCGGTGCGGGTGCAGGGCCAGGAGGCCGCGGGAGAGATTGCGGAAGCCCTGGACTATGCCAACCGATATCAGGTGGCGGATCTCATCATCACTGGCCGGGGCGGCGGCTCCATGGAGGATCTTTGGGCCTTCAATGAGGAGATCGTGGCAAGGGCCATTTACCGCTCTAAGATCCCGGTAATCTCCGCCGTGGGCCATGAGCCCGACTTTACCATTTCTGACTATGTGGCGGATCGCCGGGCAGCAACTCCGTCAAACGCCGCAGAGATTTGCACCCCGGATCAGCGGGAACTTCGGAGTTACCTTTCCGGTGTGCAGCAGCACATGGCGGGGATCCTGAACCGGCAGCTGGCTCTCTACCGCCAGCAGCTAAAGCGCCGCATGGAGGCCAGAGTGCTCCGTTCCCCGGAGGAATATCTGGGGGATCGGCGGCAGCAGTTGGACAGCCTCACCGAGCAGCTGGCAAAGGCAATGGCCGCCCAGCTTCGGGAGGGGAGAAATCAGCTGCTTCTGCGGCAGCAGCAGCTAAAGCCCGCCTTTGGAAGCGCGCTGGAGAAAAAACGCCGGGAGACTGCCACCATTGCGGCCCGGCTGGACGCCATGAGCCCTCTGAAGGTTCTGGCCAGAGGCTACAGCATCACAGAAAATGACCGGGGACAGGCGATTTTGTCTGCCAGCGAGCTGCATCCCGGCGACCATATTACCATCCGGTTCCACTCGGGCTTCGCGGAGGCCCAGGTGGAGGAGACCAGGGAGGAATCCAAATGAGCAAAAAATCTGTTACCTTTGAAGCGTCCATTACGAGACTGGACGAGATCGTCAAGGCCCTGGAGGCTGGAGATGTGAGTCTGGAGGAGTCCATCAAGCTCTTTGAGGAGGGCACAAAGCTAGCTGCCGGGTGCAGCGCCCTGCTGGACGCGGCGGAGCTGAAGGTATCCAAGCTGCTGGCGGGCCCCGATGGGGCGCCGGTAGAGGAGGACGTGACGGATGAGCAGCTTTCGTCCTGAGCTGGAGCGCAAGCGCGCCCAGGTAGAATCGTTTCTCCAGGATCAGCTTTTGGGTGAGCCCCACTACAAGATCCTGCTGGAGGCCATGCGCTACAGCCTCCTTTCCGGGGGCAAGCGGCTCCGGCCTGTACTGGTCATGAGCTTCGCGGAGGCCGTGGGAGGCACGGCGGAGGCGGTACTGCCCGCCGCCGGAGCCATCGAGATGATCCACACCTATTCGCTGATCCACGATGATCTTCCCTGCATGGACAATGACGACTACCGCCGTGGCCGCCTGACCTGTCATAAGGTCTACGGCGAGGATATCGCCACCCTGGCGGGAGACGCTTTGCAGTCTGCGGCATTCCGAACCCTGGCATCCATGGACGGCGCGCCGGAGCGCGTTCTCCGGGCCGTGGGAGTTTTGGCATCCGCCGCTGGAGAGCACGGCATGGTGGCCGGACAGATCCTGGATCTAGAAGGGGAGAAGCGGGCATATAATGAAGCGGAGCTTCGGGAGGTGCATGCCCATAAGACTGGCGACCTGATCCGGGCGGCCTGCCAGATGGGCGTGATCCTGGGCGGCGGCTCCGAGCGGCAGATCCAGGCTGCCGGGAGCTTTGCCATGTCCTTAGGGCTTGCGTTCCAGATCCGGGATGATATGCTCGATGAGATCGGCTCCCAGCAGGAGCTGGGGAAGCCCATTGGCTCCGACGCCGCCAACGGCAAGAGCACCTTTGTGACCATCCACGGCTTGGAGGAGTGCCAGCGCTTGGTGGAGCAGGAGACGGGGAAGGCCCTTGCGGCCCTCGCCCAGGGGGGCTTCCAGCATACCCAGTTCCTTTCTGAGTTGGCCCGGTCTCTTACCAGCCGGACGCATTAACATGGAACCCTTTGGATATCCTGTATAAAAATCTGAATATCCATTGAAATTCAAATTTTTTCTGGTATAATATCAGATAATATTCAACTGCAATGACGGCGCAGTATTCTAGTCGGAGCCTGTGGTCTTTAGGGAGGGCCTAAAAATCCTCTGAAGGGCACATCGATGAAGTCCCTGGTGTCTGCTTGTTACGCCCAGTTTCGGGTGGGTGCTGGGGGTTAAGGTTTTCGGGCGGTACTCAATGGCATGAGATATTCGACCCGGATTCCGTGGAGACCTGTTCTTGTGCACAGCCGGCGTATCATTGGTACCATTGGACTGTGTACGACTCAGGATTAAACCTGTAATGTGGTGCGAAAGCGCTGCGTACAGCGTAGCCTGCCTTGCGTGAATATGGGAGGCGAGAGAAGCTATGCACACATGCCTGCCGGCCGCGGGTGGTGGTGATATTCTCTCAAAACCGTATTTGCAAAAGAGGCTAAAGGATCATCCGGCCCGCCGTGGAAAGCACCTAGACTGTCCTTTGGGGCAGACGGGGGATTGCAGTGCGGACTAAGTGGCAATCTGGCATCGGGCTGGGCAACCACCCGGCGCGGCCCTGAAAGGGAAACCGCTCCTGCGGCAACGGGGAGTGGGCCGCGGGGAAAACCGGCCAGACCTAAGCCGTAAGATTAATCCCGTCTGCCGCCGCCATTCTTCTACTACCATTCCTTACGGAGGGATCTTGTTTGAAATCTGACATATCAGGTCAAAAACAGAAGAAAAAATCAAAAAAGTCTGTGAAGCCTGGGTGGATCGTCACCATCTTCCTGTCCACTGTGGTGATTTCCGCAGTGTTTTCTACGGTTTCCAATATGCTGCTGGGGCAGGCTGGGCTTGCCGCGGCCTTTCTCATTCTGCTGGTCATTATTCTGATCGGCATTTTGTTTGATATCATCGGCGTGGCGGTGACGGCTGCCGATGCAAAGCCCTTTCATTCCATGGCCTCGCATAAGGTGCCCGGCGCCCAGGAGGCGCTGAAGCTCCTGAAAAACGCGGAAAAGGTGTCCTCCTTCTGCAACGATGTGGTGGGCGATATCTGCGGCATCATCTCCGGCACCGCTTCGGCCTCCATTGTGCTGCTGATCCTGTCGGGGCGGGGCGGCCTCTCCGCCGGGGATCGGCTCCTGGAGGTGGGCATGGCGGCGCTGGTCTCCGGCATTACTGTCGGCGGCAAGGCCATTGGCAAAACTTTTGCTATGACGAAATCCACCAAGATCGTCCACGGGGCGTCACTGGTGATCTACTATATAAAATCGTTTCCCGGGAAGCTCAAAAAGCTCCTGGGAAAGCGGAAAACTAAGGTTGTGTAAATTTGAATCTGTTACAGCGTGCGGGTAACCGGGAGGAATTCCTGGCCTTTACCCCAGAGGAGGACGCGGAGCTCTGTCAGGAGATCCGCAGATTTCTCATAGAAAGCGTTTCCAAGACCGGCGGCCATCTGGCCTCCAATCTGGGGGCGGTGGAGCTGACGGTGGCGCTCCACAAGGTGTTCGATCCCTTTACGGATCGGATCGTCTTTGATGTGGGCCACCAGTCCTATGTACATAAGCTGCTGACGGGCCGTCAGGAGGGCTTCCAGCATCTCCGGCAGTTCGGCGGCATGGCGGGCTTTCCCCGGCCCAGCGAGTCTGACGCCGATGCCTTTGTGGGCGGACATGCCTCCAATTCTGTCTCCGCGGCCCTGGGCATCGCCCGGGCCAGAACGCTCATGGGCGGCCATTACAGCGTCGTTTCCGTCATTGGTGACGGCGCCCTCACCGGCGGCCTGGCCTATGAGGGACTCAACGATGCGGGCCAGAGCCGGGAGCCGCTGATCGTAGTGCTCAACGACAACGGCATGTCTATTCAGCCCAATGTGGGCGGCATCGCCAAATTCTTAGCCAAGCAGCGGCTGAAGCCCTCTTATTTCAACTGTAAGCGTGTTTTCCACGCGGTGACCAATAAGGCCCCCGGGGGCAAGGCGGTATACCGGGTGGTGCATCGGGTGAAGACCTGGATGAAAAACGCTCTGATCGGCAGCAATATGTTCGATGAGATGGGCTTTACCTATCTGGGGCCCGTGGACGGTCACGACATTGGCAAGCTCACCTATCTGCTGGAGCAGGCCAAAGAGCTCTCCTGCCCGGTGCTGCTCCATGTGACCACCACCAAGGGCCGGGGCTACAGCTACGCCGAGGAGAACCCTGATGAGTACCACGGCGTTTCCGCCTTCAACGTAGAGTCCGGCTGCGCCAGCGGCGGCTCTAAGGAGACGTTTTCCTCGGCCTTCGGCAAAACCATGTGCGCCATGGCATTGGAGGATCGCAGGATCTGCGCCATTACTGCGGCCATGGAGCAGGGCACGGGCCTCGGCCAATTTGCCTCGGACTATCCCAAGCACTTCTTCGATGTGGGTATTGCGGAGGGGCATGCGGTGACCATGGCCAGCGGCCTGGCCAAGCAGGGCATGCTGCCCGTTGTGGCGGTGTACTCTACCTTCCTCCAGCGGGCCTATGATATGATGATCCACGATACAGCCATCGCAAAGCTCCATGTGGTCTTCGCGGTGGATCGGGCCGGGCTGGTGGGAGCCGACGGCGAGACCCACCACGGTGTATTTGACGTGAGCTATCTTCGAACGGTGCCCTATATGACCCTGTTCGCTCCAGCCTCCACGGAGGAGCTGCGGAAGACCCTGCACCACGCGGTGTATGATGTAGAGGGGCCTGTGGCAGTACGCTACCCCAGAGGCGGGAACGACGGCTATCATGACTGCGTCCTGGAGGATACGGTGCTCACAGGCGGAAAGGACGCCACCCTGGTCTGCTACGGCGCTATGACCGGTGAGGCCTTGAGGGCACAGAAGCTCCTAGAGCAGGATGGTATCTCTTTGGAGATCGTCAAGCTCTGGCAGCTGGCGCCTCTGGATACCAGCCTCATTGAAGAATCTGTCCGGAAAACCGGCTGTCTCATTGTTCTGGAGGAGGACGTGCGCCAGGGTTGCCTGGGTCAGGAGATCCTCTCCGTGCTGGCCCAGAAGGATCTGCTGCCGCCGAAGGTGCGGCTGATGAATCTGGGTGACGGCTTTGTGACCCACGGTAATGTGTCGCAGCTGCGCCGGGCCTGGAAGATCGACGCCCAGGCCGTCTATGAAACTGTAAAGGAGCTTAAAAGGCCTTGAAGAAAGAACGACTGGATGTAGTACTGCAAAGCAAGGGATTGGCGGAGAGCCGATCCAAGGCTCAGGCCATTATTATGGAGGGGCTGGTATTCGTCTCCGGTCAGCGGGTGGACAAGCCCGGCACGCCGGTGGATCCTCAGGCGGAGATCGAGGTGCGGGGCAAGCTGTGCCCCTATGTGAGCCGGGGCGGATTAAAGCTGGAAAAGGCCCTGAACTTCTTCGGCGTGGTGCCGGAGGGTTATGTTTGCAGCGATTCCGGCGCGTCCACCGGCGGCTTTACGGACTGCCTGCTCCAGCAGGGAGCCAAAAAGGTTTTTGCCATCGATGTGGGCTACGGCCAGCTGGCCTGGAAGATCCGGGAGGATCCCAGGGTGGTAGTCATGGAGCGCACCAACATTCGGAACGTGACCCCGGAGGATCTGGGGGAGCCTCTGGATCTGTCTGTTATCGATGTGAGCTTTATTTCTCTGAGAATCGTCCTGCCTGTGGTGCAGAAGCTGCTGAAGCCAAATGGTCAGGTGCTCTGCCTCATTAAGCCCCAGTTTGAGGCCGGGAAGGATAAGGTGGGCAAGAAGGGCGTGGTGCGGGAGCTCTCCACCCATATCGAGGTGCTGGAGAACTTCCTGACCCTGGCCCGAGGTCTGGGCTTCACGGTGGAGAATCTCACCTTCTCGCCGGTAAAGGGCCCGGAGGGCAACATCGAATTTCTGGCCCATCTCTGCATGGAGCCTGTGGAGCCCAAAGAATTTACCGCGGAAGCAGTGGCCAAGGAGGCCCACGAGACCTTAAAGGGGTGAACACATGAAAAAGATCACGCTGATGCCCAATCCCTACCGGGATCGCGGCTACCAGATCACCAGGTCTGTGGAGCAGCTTCTGCGCCAGAGCGGCGCGGAGGTAAAGCTCTGTCTGCCCTTCCATGTGGATCGAAACCATGAGATCCCCAAGGATCTGCGGTTCGTCTCCATGGAGGAGGCCCTGCGGGACTGTCAGGGGCTGATCTGCTTTGGTGGAGACGGCACGATATTGCACGCGGCCCGGCTGGTTGGCAGCCGCAATATCCCCATTTTGGGCATCAACACCGGCTCCATGGGCTTTATGGCGGAGCTGGAGTGCAACGAGCTGCCCTTGGTGCTGAAGCTGGTCACCGGGGATTTCACCCTGGACACCAGAATGATGATCCATGTGACCGTGCGCCGCAGCGGCAGAACGATCTATGAGGACAATGCCCTCAATGACGCGGTGGTCACCAAGGGCGCGGTGGCACGGGTGATCCAGATGGCCATGAGCGTGGACGGCCAGGAGGCCATGGAGTTTGACGGAGACGGCATTGTCATCTCCACCCCCACCGGCACCACCGCCTATTCCATGTCCGCCGGAGGCCCCATTGTGGAGCCTGGGGCGGAGAACATCATTGTAACACCCATCTGTGCCCACAGTATGTCCATTCGTTCCATGGTGCTGTCCCGGGAACGCAAGGTGGTGATCCGGGTGGGCCGGATCGGAAAGCGCAGCGCGTTTTTGTCCGTAGACGGCGGCAAGGCCTTCCGGCTGTCCGCTGAGGATGAGGTGGAGGTCACGGCCTCCAATCGGAGCATTCAGCTGATCCGGCTGAAGGGGATCAGCTTCTACGGCGTCCTCAGTCATAAATTTCAGGGGTGATGGGTATGAAAAGCCAGCGTCAGGCCAAGATCCTGGAGATCATCGGCCAAAAGGACATCGAGACCCAGGAGCAGCTGCTTCTGGCTCTGGAGGAAAGCGGATTCCATACGACCCAGGCCACCATATCCAGGGACATCAAGGATCTTCGGATCGTGAAGGAGCTCTCTGACGCGGGCAGCTACCGGTATACGGTGCAGCAGGCGGAGGCCGCCTCCTTTGTATCCCGGCTCAATAATATTTTCCATGAGTGCGTCATTCGGCTGGACCATGCCCAGAACATCGTGGTGATCCACACCATGCCGGGGCTGGCCTCCGCGGCCTGCTCCGCTGTGGACAGCATGGACATCGGCTATGTGGTTGGAACCATCGCCGGGGATGACACTGGCCTGATTATTATGCGGGACGCGGACTATGCAAGAGAATTCTGTGAGGAGCTTCGGGGGATCATCAATAGAGCGAGGTAAAAGCGATGCTGGAACTGCTGCATATTGAGAATATCGCGGTGATCGAGCGGGCGGATATCACCTTCCGCCCGGGGTTCAACGCGCTCACCGGCGAGACCGGCGCGGGCAAGTCCATTGTCATTGACGCCATCTCGGCGATCCTGGGCCAGCGGGCCTATCGGGATGCCATCCGAACCGGAGCAGACCGGGCCTTTATCAGCGCAGTGTTCCACGGCGTGCCGGAGTATCCCTGGTTTCTGGAAAATTCCGTGCCCCTGGACGGCGGCGAGGTGCTGGTGCAGCGGGAGATCTTCGCGGACGGGCGAAACGTCTGCCGGGTCAACGGCGTGCCGGTGACGGTTTCCATTCTACGGGGCCTGGGCCAGCAGCTGATCCAGATCCACGGGCAGCACGATTCTGCCCAGCTCTTTGACGAGACCAACCATCTCTCCATGCTGGACGCCTATGCGGATCACGGGGAGCTTATGGAGCGTTACCGGAATGCGTTCTTGGAGATGGACGGCATCCGGCGAAGAATCCGCTCCCTCCAGATGGACGAGGCGGAAAAGGCCCGGCGTATTGAGAATCTCACCTTCCAGATCGGCGAAATCAGCCGTGCGGAGCTGAAGCCCGGGGAGGACACGGAGCTGGAAGAGCGCCGGAAGCTCATGCGCAGCGGCGAAAAGCTCATGACCGCCCTGAATCAGGCGGCGGACGCTCTGTACGGCGGAGACGAGACCGACGGCGCGGCATCCCTGGTGGGTCAGGCGGAGCACGCTCTGGGGCTGGTCTCCGACGTGTCCGACGCGGTGGGGGAGGCCTACCGGCAGGTGTCGGAGCTTCGGTACAGCGTGGTGGATGCGGCGGAGCGCGTTCGGGATCTTAGGGACAGCTTTGACTTTTCTCCCGGAGAGCTGGAGGCGGTGGAGTCCCGACTGGACGTGATCCATCGGCTGCGGCGGAAATACGGGGCCACCTGTGAGGATATTCTGGCCTATCAGAAGAAATGCCAGCGGGAGCTGGATGAGATGGAGCTGGCGGACGATACCATCGCCCAGCTGCAGGCCCAGTTCCGGGTCAAGGCCAAGGCCGCCAAGGCCCTGGCGGCGGAGCTTACCGAGAGCCGGAAAAAGGCCGCAGCCAGCTTCGAGGCGCGGCTGATCTCTGAGCTGCGGCAGCTGGACATGCCCCGGGTGCAGTTTGTCTGCCAGCTGATGCCGCTGAAACGCCTGGAGGAATCCGGCGGTGATGCCTGCCGGTTTATGATGTCCGCCAACATCGGCGAGGAGCTCCGGCAGATGAACCGGGTGGCCTCCGGCGGTGAGCTGGCCCGCATCATGCTGGCCATGAAAAATGTCCTGTCGGAAAAGGATCACATCCCAACCATGATCTTCGACGAGGTGGACACCGGCGTTTCCGGCCGTGCCGCCCAGAAGGTGGCGGAAAAGCTCCACAGCGTATCCAACGGCAAGCAGGTGCTAGTGGTGACTCATCTGCCTCAGATCGCCGCCATGGCGGACACCCATTTTCTGATCTCCAAGGCGGAGCAGGGGGGGCGCACCTATACCAGCGTCACGGCGCTGGATCTTGCCGGACGCAAGGCGGAGATCGCACGGCTCATCGGCGGCGCACGGATCACGGAAAATACTCTAAAAAGCGCGGAGGAAATGCTTCGGCACGAATAAACGCGAAAGCGGCCAGACCGGAACAATCGGTCAGGCCGCTTTTCTGCCAATTATCTTGCATCTCCGGCTTTAGTATGATACACTAAAACAGTATAAATTCTGCATGAAAATCAAAAGATACCCAGGAGGAATCAACATGGCAACGATTTTGGACGGCAAGACTCTCTCGGCCCAGTGCAAGGAGCAAATTAAGGCTCAGGCCGCCGCGCTCACAGCCCAGGGCCATCAGCCTGGCATGGCGGTGGTGCTGGTGGGTGAGAATCCCGCGTCTCAGGTATATGTTCGAAACAAGGAAAAGGACTGCCAGGAGTGCGGTATCTACAGCGCCATGTATCACCTCCCGGAGGAAACCAGCGAGAAGGAGCTGCTGGAGCTGCTGGACACCCTGGATCACGATGAGAAGATCAACGGGATCCTGGTGCAGCTGCCGCTTCCCAAGCAGATCGATTCCCAGAAGGTCATTGAGGCCATCGATCCCATTAAGGACGTGGATGCCTTCCATCCCATGAACGTGGGCTATCTCACCCAGGGCATGCCCCGCTTTGCTCCCTGCACCCCCGCAGGCATCGTGAAGCTCATGGAGACCTACCACATCGATCCCGCTGGGAAGCACTGCGTGGTCATTGGCCGCAGCAATATCGTGGGCAAGCCCATGGCGCTGCTGCTGCTCCAGAAAAACGGCACCGTGACCATCTGCCACTCCGGCACCAAGGATCTGAAAGCCCAGACCCTCCAGGCGGATATCCTGATCTCCGCCGTGGGCAAGACCGGCTTTGTAACGGCGGATATGGTGAAGGAGGGTGCGGTGGTCATCGATGTGGCCATGAACCGCAACGACCAGGGCAAGCTCTGCGGCGACGTGGACTATCCGGCGGTATCCCAGAAGGCCAGCGCCATTACACCGGTGCCCGGCGGCGTGGGCCCCATGACCCGGGTGATGCTGCTGGAGAACACCCTGACTGCTTGCAGGCTGCAAAACGGCCTGACTGAGGATTGATGAAGCGACAGCATGGAGGAATGGCTTTGAAAAAGAGGCTTTTGGCGTTGCTTTTAACGGCGGCGGTGATGATCGGTCTCTGCTGCCCAGCGGCGGCACTAGATAATTCCCAGGTTTCTTCCGGGAAAAACGGCGGCGGATCCGGGGCTATCGTCTATATTCCCCTGGACAACCGGCCCTTTAACCAGGATCGGGTCCAGCGGATGGCGAAATCCCTGGACCTGGAGCTGGTGATGCCGGAGGAGCGCCTCTATGCCACGGCGCTGGACGGCGTCGATGCCCAGCGGCAGTCCGGAGACCGGGGCGCACTGCTGGCGTGGCTCATGCAGGTGGCGGATAAGTATGACACCTTCGTGATCTCCCTGGATCAGCTGCTGTCCGGCGGCCTGATGAACTCCAGGTGCATGACGGAGATGGAGGACGTGACCCTGCCCGACGGCACTGCCATGTCGGAATACGACGTACTGGACTATCTCCAGTATCTCTCGGAGTCGAAAAACGTCTATGTTATCGACTCCATTGTGCGGCTGGCCTCCTCCAATGGCTACCGGGGCTACACCCTGGATGACTACTACGAGACCAGAAACTACGGTATGCTGGCCCGGCCTGTGCTCTCCGGCGAGAACCTGACCGTGGAGAATATTCTGGCGAATTACCGGGCCATCCCGGAGGGCCAGCAGGGAAATTATAATGAGGAGCGCATCCAGCGCTATCTCAAGGTCCGGGAGCGGAAGCTCCGGCTCACGGACTACGCTCTCCGACATCTGGTGGCCAGCGACAAGGTCAACTATATCCTGGGCGTGGACGATTCCTCGGACAGCAACAACATCCAGTCTAATGAGATCGCCTACGCAAAGCGTTTTTTGGGAGATGACGCGCTGATCTTCTCTGCCCTGGACGGTCTGGCCCAGACGGTGCTAGCGAAGATCTACACCCAGCGGGCCGGGAATCAGAGCCCCAAGGTCAACGTTTCCTATTACGGCTGCTCTCAGGATCTGATCCCCGTCTACAACTACAAGACCGTGGGCTCCATGATCGCGCAGACTGTGGACTATCACGGCGGCTCCGTGACCCGGGGCCAGGGGGATATCTCCATTCTGGTGGCGGCGGATACTGGCAGCTGGGACACCGACCAGGCGAATTTCTCCGGGGTGATCCAGAAGCTGCAGGAGAACCAGCAGGGGAAGATCCTGACGATCCTCATCGACCTGACGGGCTATTATTCCGCCCAGTTCCACGATATGCTTCTGGACTCGGCGAATCTGGGCTGGCTGCTGGCCTACAGTGGCAGCTATGAGAACCCGGTGCAGGTGGCCATGACCGTGAGCCAGGGCCTGGCCCGGTACAACAGCCTCTATGCAACCCTCTCAGACGGGGCCCAGAGAGCTTATGTGGAGAGCCTGTCCGCGGCTTTTGTGAAGGAATACTACGCATCCGGCGGTGCTCGGAGCAGTATGGAGGAGTACTTCAATGAACGCTCCATCAGCGTCTGGAACTTTGGCAGCCAGAGCAACGCGGCCATGCAGCGGTTCTGTCAGCGCCTCACTGATGAGATGCAGACCGGAACGGAGAAGCTGCTGGAGAACCTTGGCGGCTGCAACTTTGTCGCCAGCCTGAGCCCCTATACCCTCTGGTCCGTTCAGAACGTGTCGGCGGAGAACTACGAGTTTCCCTGGTATCGGCTGTCGGAGATCTCCTGCGATATTACGGCGAAGGTCTCCTCCCAGCCGTACCACAAGGACTATCACCCCGCCTATATTCAGGGCATGGATGAGCAGCACTTTATGCCCAACGGCAGCCTGACCCGCAACCAGGCGGCAAAGCTCCTGGTATCGATCAGCCAGACCGAGCCCGGTACCCGGATGGACTGCCCCTTCAGCGATGTTCCAGAGTGGGCGGCTGGGTATGTGGCCGCGGCCTACAACAACCACTATATGCGCGGCTATCCCGACGGCTCCTTCCGGGGCGACGGAAATATTACGAGAGCGGAGTTCGCCTCCATGCTGGTGCAGTATATGAGCGCCAAGGGCCTGACATTGACCGCCGCGTCCAGCCGCTCCTTCGGGGATGTGGCCCGGAACGGGGATGTCTGGTTTGCGGATGCTGTCTATACCCTGGCGGACGGCGGCATCATCAACGGCTATGAGGACGGCACCTTCCGTCCGGACAACTCCGTGACCCGGGCTGAGGCGGTGGTCATGCTGAACCGGTTCTTTGGACGGGATGAGGAGTTGAGCCAGGAGCTGCTGAGCAAGCAGCGCTTCCTGGATGTTTCCAGTGATTTCTGGGGCTACAAGGCCATTACCGAGGCCAGCTATTCCCATTACGCAGATTGACTGAAAAAGGTTCCGCGAAAAACGTGGAACCTTTTTCGCTTTCCAACGTCTATATAGGAAGATAGGAGGTTATCACCATGAAACGATTTCTCGCAATGCTTTTAGCTATGGCCCTGACCGCCGGACTTACCGCCTGCGGCACCAGTGCCCAGGGGGCAGCTGCCTCCAGCGCGGAGGCCAGCGCCAGCACGCCCCAGGTATCCGCGACTCCGGAGCCTGCTCCAGAGGAGACTGCCAGCAGCACTGAATCCGCTGAGGAGATCCCTGCGGATCAGGGGAATACGGTCAATATGATGTATTTCCTGGATCTGAGAGACGGCTCCATTATGGCGGCCTGCTATGACGATGCCGGCAAAAATGCCATGGGTTCCGACTACATCAAGGTCTACACGGACAGTGCGGAGATCACCGATGCCGACGGCAATCCCATGACCGTTTCCGATATGGTGCGGGGCTGCTTTATCGAAGTGACCTTCCCGGGCATGGTTACCATGAGCATCCCGGCCCAGATCTCCGCCACGAAGATCGTAGTAACGGACAACACAGAGCACGGTGTTCCGGACGAGAACAGCATCCCGGATCTCGGCAGCGGCAAATGGTGGGAGCAGGAGGTGGTCATGGATGCACCGGATCTGACGGTCCAGTACAAGGATTCCCTGGGACAGTACACCCAGATCATCCCCTATAAGATGGCGGCCTGGAGCTATGAGGATGCTGCAAGCCAGGAGGGGAGCGCCACCAACGTATCCATGGACGGCCAGACGCCTCAGACCTGGATGTTCATTGAGAACAATACGGTCAAGCGCACAGAATTCGATACCGTCAAGCTGGGCTTTACGCCTGCACCGGATTCCATGACGGCTCTGGTCTATCGGCAGGACGATCCGGCGGATAACGGAGCTGAGGTTCAGATCTCTGAAGACGGCGAGATCACCCTGCCCGACAGCACTCATAACTGGGTCTATGTGGTGTCCTGCCAGTGGGACAGCGACAGTTATCAGGGAGAGGCGATCTACGGTTTCCTGGTTACGGCGGCAGAATAAAGAAACTCTCTGGAAGTCCCCTTTTTCGTCAGAATGAAAAAACGCCTCCTGGGAAAAATTCTAGCAAGGAATTTTTCCGGGAGGTTTTTCATATGCTTGGGAAGGTTGAAATCAGCGGTGTCAACACGTCAAAACTAAAGGTACTGAAAAATGAGGAAATGATGGAGCTCATGCGCCGGTACAGGGCCGGGGACATGGAGGCGCGGAACGCCCTGGTGGAGGGGAATCTCCGGTTGGTACTCAGTGTGATCCAGCGCTTTAACGGCGGCGGCGAGAATCCCGATGACCTGTTTCAGGTGGGGTGTATCGGACTCCTGAAGGCCATCCAGAATTTTGACATGGATCTCCAGGTGAAGTTTTCGACCTACGGAGTGCCCATGATCAGCGGGGAGATCCGGCGGTTCCTCCGGGACAACTCGGCCATTCGGGTGAGCCGGAGCCTCCGGGATACAGCCTATCGGGTGCTCCAGGCCCGGGAGGCATTGGTTCGGGAGCGCCAGAGAGATCCGTCCATGGAGGAGATCGCGGCGTATCTCTCCCTGCCGGTAGAGGAGGTGAACTTCGCCATGGATGCCATCGCCTCGCCGGTGAGCCTCTACGACCCCGTCTATTCCGATGGGGGAGACCCGCTGACGGTGATGGATCAGGTGAAGGACACCAAGAACACCGATGAAAAATGGATCGAGCATATCGCCCTGCGGGAGGCCATGAAAAATCTCACGGATCGGGAGAAGCGGATCCTGGCCCTGCGATTTTACGACGGAAGAACGCAAATGGAGGTGGCTGGAGAGGTGGGGATCTCCCAGGCTCAGGTGTCCCGGCTGGAGAAGGGGGCCATCTCTCAGATCCGCAAGGCCATCGCGGTGCAGCAGTAGCAGAAAGGGGAGACGGCGTGGTAATCAGAATGTCGGAGCTCAAATGCAGGGAGGTCATCAACATCTGCGACGGCTGCCGGGTGGGCTTTGTGTCGGACCTGGAGCTGGACTGTACGGGAGGAAATGTGGTGGCGCTGATCGTCCCGGGACGGGCACGGTTCTTCGGACTTTTTGGCCGGGAGGAGGACTATGTGATCCCATGGGGATGCATCCGCCGTATGGGCAGCGATATTATTTTGGTGGAGATCGAGATCGAAAAGGTGAAGCGGCCCTGCCGAAAGAAAAAATTCTTTTAGAAAAACAGTAGGTTTTACTTGCATTCACCCACAAGATATAGTATAATCATAAGGCTCTGCATAGACGGAGTACCACACACACCCAAGGATTCCTGCCATGGTGCCGAAAGGTCTGGCAGGGAGATGATTGGGGTGGCGGGACAACTTAAAGGAGGAAACACAATTATGGCAGTCGTATCTATGAAGCAGCTGCTGGAGGCCGGCGTTCACTTCGGTCATCAGACCAGAAGATGGAACCCCAAGATGGCTTCCTACATCTACACCGAGAGAAATGGTATTTATATCATTGATCTCCAGAAGACCGTGAAGAAGCTGGAGGAGGCCTACAACTTTGTACGCGACCTGGCAGCTTCCGGCGAGACGCTTCTCTTCGTGGGCACCAAGAAGCAGGCCCAGGAGGCAATTAAGGAAGAGGCTGAGCGCGTTGGCATGTACTATGTAAACGCTCGCTGGCTGGGCGGTATGCTCACCAACTTCAAGACCATGCGTACCCGTGTGGAGCGCCTGAACCAGCTGCACAAGATGCAGGAGGACGGCACCTTTGCTATGCTCCCCAAGAAGGAAGTCGCAAAGCTGAACCTGGAGATCGAGAAGCTGGAGAAGTACCTGGGCGGCGTGAAGAACATGAAGAAGCTCCCCGGCGCTCTGTTTATCGTTGACCCCCGCAAGGAGCGCAACGCCATTGCCGAGGCCCGCAAGCTGCATATTCCCATCGTAGCCATTGTCGATACCAACTGCGATCCCGACGAGATCGATTATGTGATCCCCGGCAACGATGACGCGATCCGTGCCATCAAGCTGATCTCCGCTACCATGGCAAACGCCGTGCAGGAGGGCAAGCAGGGTGAGGACACCGCTGAGGCCGCTGCCCCCGAGGCCGCCGCTGAGGCTCCCGCTGCTGAGTAATTTTTCGCGTTTTACAAATAGAGGAGGTTACAATCATGGCTATTTCCGCAAGTGATGTTAAAAAGCTCCGTGAGATGACCAACGTCGGCATGATGGACTGCAAGAAGGCCCTGACTGCCTGCGACGGCGATATGGACGCAGCAATCGATTACCTTCGTGAGAAGGGCCTGGCTAAGGCCGCCAAGAAGGCTGACCGCGTTGCCGCTGAGGGCATGGCTTATGCCGATGTCTTTAATGGCGTAGGCGTTGTCATCGAGGTGAACTGCGAGACTGACTTCGCAGCCGGCACCGACGTGTTCAAGAACACCGTGAAGGCTCTGGCTGAGGCTGTTGCCGTTAACGATCCCGCTGACGTGGAGGCTCTGAAGGCCTGCAAGTATCCCGGCACCGACCTGACCGTCACCGAGGTCATGCAGGACCGCGTGATGTCCATCGGTGAGAACCTGCAGATCCGCCGTTTCGCTCGGTTCCCCGAGAACACCAGCGTTTGCTATGTGCATGCTGGCGGCTCCCACGGCGTCCTGGTAAACCTGGCTGTCGAGGGCGACATCGACGTGACCGAGATGGGCAAGAATATCTGCATGCAGATCGCCGCTATGAACCCCAGCTATTGGGACAAGTCCATGGTGCCCCAGGAGGTCATCGACCATGAGCTGACCGTTCAGATCGAGCTCATGAACAACGATCCCAAGACCGCCAGCAAGCCCGCTCAGGTGAAGGAGAAGATCGCCGCTGGCAAGATCAACGCCTTCTACAAGGATAACTGCCTGATGCAGCAGGAGTTCGTGCGCTCTGACCTGTTTAAGGGCGATGTGGCTGGCTATATCGCTGATGCCGCAAAGAAGCTGGGCGGCTCCGTGAAGTTCGTGGACGCTGTGCACTTCGTAAGAGGCGAGGGCATCGAGAAGGAAGAGTCCAACCTGGCGGCCGAGGTTGCTGCTGCTCTGAAGGGCTAATTTCTGATTTTCCAAGGAACCGCTGAGATCCAGCGGTTCCTTTTCCTCTCTTTCCGGTTTTTGTGGTTGCATTGCCGGAGAAAATCGGATATAATACACTCAAACTACAAAAATTCTGGAGGTCTATCATGGCTAAGATTACAAAAGATACGATCATCGGCAATGTTCTGGACATCGCTCCCGAGGCCGCTCCCATGTTTCTGTCCATCGGCATGCACTGCCTGGGCTGCCCCTCTTCCCGGGGCGAGACCGTGGAGGAGGCCTGCATGGTACACGGCGTGGATGCAGACGAGTTCCTGGATGCGCTGAATGCGTTCCTGGGCGACGCTGCTGAATAAGGAACAAAGGCCCGGCGGAAGGATTCCAGCCGGGCTTTTTCTTTGGAGGTACTATGAAGTTATCCAATCGTCTTTTGACCTGCGCCCAGCTGGTGCGGCCGGAGAGCCGCGCGGTGGACGTGGGCGCGGATCATGGACACCTGGCCATCTACCTGCTCGCCGAGGACATCTGCGCCCATGTGATCGCCAGTGACCTGAGAGAAGGCCCCCTATCCGCTGCCAAGCGCAATGCCGCCGAGGCCGGGATATCTCAGAATATGGACTTTTGCCTGTCTGACGGGCTCCAAAACGTGCCTATGGAGGGCGTGGATACGGTGATCTGTGCCGGAATGGGCGGCGATACCATCCGGAGCATATTAGACGGAGCCAAAGCCCATTGGAATCCCGGCATCCAGTGGGTCCTACAGCCCCAGGCGGATGTGCCGGAGCTGCGGAGATATTTATACGATCATGGCTTTCAGATCCTACGGGAGGTCATGGCCCGGGATGGCGGATTTGTCTATACCATCATGGAGGTTCGCTGCGGCGGCGGAACGCCCATCACTTTGGGAGAAAGCTATCTGCCCCAGGGCCAGGTGGATCGGAGCAGCCCCCTTTACCGGGCCTATATGGACCGAGTAAGGAATGGCCTTCAAAAGACCGTAGCGGGCATTGCCCAGGGAAAGAACCCCGATTTCCAGCGGCTTAAATATTTTGAGAGGGCTCTGAAGGAGCTTGAAGAATTGGAGGCAGCCTATGAAAACGGTACATGAGATCTTGGACTATCTCTGGGAGGTAGCACCGGAGGAGGGGAAGGAGTCCTGGGACAATGTGGGGCTCCTGGTGGGCCGCACCGAGGCAACAGTTACCAAGATCCTAACGGCCCTGGACATCACTCTGCCGGTGATCCAGGAGGCCGTCGACCTGGGAGCGGAGCTGATCGTTTCTCACCATCCGCTGATCTGGGACACCTATAAGCACGTCAATGATACGGTGTTCCAGCAACGCAAGGTGCTGACCCTGGCAGAGCACAGGATCGCCGCTATCTGCATGCATACGAATTTGGACGAGGCCGAGGACGGCGTGGACGATACCCTGGCGGAAACTCTGGGCTTAAAGCCACTTGACCATCTGGCGGAGGGCGCCATCGGGCATATCTCAGAGCTGGAGGAGCCTATGGAGCTGGCGGATTTCTTGCCGTTGGTGAAGCAAAAGCTCCAGGCTAACGGCCTCCGTTACTGTGACGGCGGCCGAAGGGTACATCGGGTCGCCACCGGCTGCGGCTCCTGCGGGGAATATCTGGCGGAAGCTGTGAAGGCCGGCTGCGACACATTTATCACCGGCGACTGCAAATACAGCGTATTCATCGACGCAAAGGGCCAGGGCATCAACCTCATCGACGCGGGCCATTATCCCACGGAGAACCCCATCGTTCGGAAGGTGGCGGGAAAGCTGCAGGCAAAATTTCCGGAGATAGAGGTCCATATTGCATCGAGCATCTCCCAGCCGGATCAGTTTTTTGTGTGATACCAGGTCTTTTTGCCAAAATACCCTTGTGAAGCAGGGAAAATTATGATAAAATAATAGGGTTCTATTTATCTATTATTCTCGAAGGGATTGAAACATATGTCTGGACATTCCAAGTGGCATAACATTCAGAAAACCAAGGGCGCAGCCGACGCGAAGCGTTCCGCCGCGTTTACCAAGATCGCCCGTGAGATGATCGTTGCGGTCAAAGAGGGCGGCAGCGGCGACCCCGCCAACAACTCCCGGCTGGCGGCTGTCATTGTCAAGGCCAGAGCGGCCAACATGCCCAACGACAACATCAAGCGCACCATCGAAAAGGCCGTGGGCTCCGGCAATGCCGACAACTACGAGTCCATCACCTACGAAGGCTACGGCCCCAGCGGCGTTGCTGTGATTGTGGACACCATGACCGACAGCCGCAACCGTACCGCCTCCAATGTCCGCCACTATTTCGATAAGTTCGGCGGCAATCTGGGTGCCTCCGGCTGCGTCAGCTGGAGCTTTGATAAGAAGGGCGTCATCGTCATTGAGGACGAGGATGAGGAGCTGGACGAGGATCAGGTTATGATGGACGCCCTGGATGCCGGTGCTGCCGACTTCCAGAAGGACGACGATGTATATGTGATCTACACCGATCCCGACGACTTCAACGCCGTCACCGCTGCCCTCCAGGACAAGTACACCTTTGCCTCCGCACAGATCGAGATGGTTCCTCAGAACTATCAGACGCTGGAGAAGGAAGAGGACATCAAGAACATGCAGAAGATGCTGGACGCCATGGAGGATGACGACGACGTTCAGAACGTGTACCATAACTGGCAGGAAGCCTAAAAATTAACCTCAAAGACCGGAACATTTGTTCCGGTCTTTTGCATATTATTTTGCGCTGCGGCCATACTACTCCTACTACCAAAAAGGAGGAGTTCATTATGAGCTGTAGCTGCAACGTCAACAAGGCCATTGCCTGTACCGTCAACCAGTGCACCAACCACTGCGCCGATGAGAACTACTGTTCCCTCAGCCAGATCCATGTGGGCACCCACGAGACCAACCCCACCGTGGATCAGTGCACCGACTGCCTGAGCTTCCAGAAGAAGTAACGAAAAACACCGGCTGCGATGACAGCCGGTGTTTTTATTTCGCTTGATCACTCGGTCACGGTGAAATCCGCGGAGGCCATAAAGCCGCCGTCGAAGTACACCTCCAGCTTGTAGGAGCCGGGCGTAGTGATGGGGTTGGGCAGATCGCCGGTGTGCTGGGCGATGGTCCATTCGCCCTTCCAGTTCCGGGCGCCGTTATACACCTGGACGGGGTTGCCGCTGGCATCCCGGATCACATAGGTGGCGTTGGCACTCTTCTCCTCGTCGGTGGCGTCATAGCTGGCCTGGATGGAGAAGGCGATATGCTGCTCGGTGGTGAAGGTGTCGGACGCGTCAGTGAGCTTGTCGGGGTTGTTCTCCCGGACATAGAGCTTCATGGTGACGTCGTGGCAGCCATAGTAAAAGTCTTCTTGCCATCCTTTTCGGTTACAGACACAGCGTTACCATCGGATTTCTTCACAGTCCAGCCAG
>CAKTEB010000031.1 GCA_934546685.1 uncultured Oscillospiraceae bacterium | reverse complement strand
AGTTCCCCCGCCTTGCCCGCTTCTACAATGCCGTCCATGGTGTCATGGTCGGTGATGGCAATGGCCTGGAGTCCCTGCATAGCCGCCAGAGAAACCACGTGCTCCGGGCGCATGGTGCCGTCGGAGGCGGTGGTGTGTACGTGCATATCAATTTTATCCATACGATTCAACCTTTCTGGAAAAATCGGTGTGTTTGGGATGCTTCTCCCCGTTTGCTTGGGGGTTCATCCCTCGTCTGCCGCTTTCAGCACGCTGTACGCTTCGGTGAGCGTATCCACGGTCTCCCAGCGGCAGTTGGCCGGAGAGGTAGAGGGCAGGCAGATGGCCTCCCGCCCGGTTTCCGGCAGAAGGTATTTCCGGTACAGGGAAAAGGCCTTTTTGCCTGTCGTGTAGATGGCCCCGATAGGGGCCAAACGCAGCAGCATTCCCACATCATTGGGCACCGCGTCCCGGATGGAGCTGTCCTCCGCACCATGAATGGTACAGGACGCCAGCACATCCCACATGGCGATATGATGCCGCAGCAGGAAGGCCCGCCGGGCCTCGGTGCCCATGGGCGTCTCCTCCCCGAAGACCCGTGCCAGCACCGGCCACATGCGGTTCTGGGGATGGCCGTAGTAAAACCCCGCCTCCCGGGATTTGGGCGACGGCATGGTGCCCAGCAGTAAAACCCGGCTGGTTTTGTCATAAACCGGCGGAATCGTGTGAAAAACCTGTTCTTCCTTCATGGCGCATTCTCCCATTTTGCTGCGGATAAAAAGGCCGGCAACCCCAGAGGGATTGCCGGCACAGAACTTTACAGATCGATTAGTCCTCGGGATCGATGAACTCATCGGAATCCATGTAGGCTACAGCCTCCATACCGGCGATACGGCCGGAGTTGATGGCGTAGGACATGGTGGAGCCGGGATGATAGAAGCAGTAGGAATCAGCGAACACGGTAGCGGTGTCGGTGCCGCAGGCGTAGAAGCCGGGCATCGGGCAGAGCTCGGTGTCGAGGACCTGCATGTTCTCGTTGACCTGAATGCCGCCCAGGGAGCCGTAGCCGGAGGGGAAGTGCTTCGCTACATAGTAGGGGGCCTTCAGCAGGGGCTTGAGGAACTTGGCAGGCTTGGTGAACTGCCAGTCGTAGCCAGCCTGAGCGCCGTTGCACATGGCGTTGTACTCCTCGATGGTCTTCTTCAGGTTCTCCAGGTTCACGCCGGTCTTTTCCGCGATCTCCTCGATGGTCTGGCACTCAAAGAAGTTGTGCTCCTGGTTGTCAGCGCCGTAGGAAACCTCCTTGTCCTCGCTGGCGAAGACGGAGTTGCCGCCGGCAGACTGCGCGCCGGAGAAGTACAGCTCCTTCTCACGCTCCCAGTTGTCCAGGTTGGTGATGCCGTGATGATAGGTGATATAGTCGAGACCATTCTTCTTGTAGTAGTCTACAATGGTGGAGTCGATGATAGAAATGCCCATGTGCTTCTTCTGGAGCAGCAGGGAGTTGCCGGTGTAGGTGGTGTTGTCCATGATGGCCTCGTTGATGAAACGCTTGCCGTCCAGGTTCACCATCAGGTTGGGCTGACGCATGGTCTCGGACAGGGTCTTGAACACGTCGGTGGTGCCGGGGGTGTTGTAGGTGACCTCCATGTTGACGTTGGCCTGCTTTGCGCCCAGAGCCCAGAGCATGTTCATGCCGTCGCCGTCCAGGCCGGGGATTCGGAACGTGAACATGTCAACGCCCCACTTCCAGCCCATGTGCTTCTCGATCATGTCAACATTGTTGCCGATGCCGCCGGTGGTGACGATCACGGCATTTGCCAGGCACTCGATCTCCTCGCCGTCCTCGCCGACAGCGATAACGCCGCGGGCCTGACCCTTGGAGCCGGTGAGCAGCTGCTTCACGGGGGTGTTCAGGTTGAACTCCACGCCGATCTCACGGGCATACTCGGTGACGGTCTTGATCATAACGGAGGCGCAGCGCTCGGTGGGCTTGTTGGAGCCGGGGAGCTTGACCATGTGCTGGGTGGCCTTGGAGTTCTTGAAGTACTTGAAGACGCCCAGGAACTCAACGCCCTTGTCCTGCATCCACTTTACAGTGTCACCGGACATGTTGAACCAGCGGCGAACCAGCTTAGCGTCGGAACGCCAGTGGGTGTACTCCATGAAGAAGTTGAAGGCGTCGTCCTTGGTGTAGTCGTTGGTCATGGTCTCCTTCTGGAGCTGGGACTCAACGGCAAAGAAGGCCATGCCCATGTTGGCAGCGCCGCCGATGGTGCCGGACTTCTCGAACACAACAACGGAGCCGCCGCCGGTGGCGTTCAGGGACTCCTGGGCCTGGGTTGCAGCGCAGAGGCCGGACATGCCGCCGCCTACGAGTACAACATCGGCTTCAATATGTTTCATTTGTATATCCTCCTAAATTAGTTTTGCTTCTGTTTCCCTATTATAGTGCAAAAGAGCGGTTTCTACAAGAACTTTTTTGGATTCTTTGTGGAAATATTCCCACCCGGAAACCGCCGAATCCGTTTTATTATAGCATTTCACCCGGCCATTTCCTTTGTGCATCTCCTATAATTTCGAAACAAATAAGTGATTCTTTGCACAATCCTCTGTTTATCCCTTTCGACGGATGGGACGGCCCAGATGCCCGTTGCGGATCACTCCGTGGTCGCAGGCGATCTCACCGCCGATGAGCACATAGTCGATGCCCTCCGGCGGCAGGGCCGGAGACTGGAACGTAGCCCGGTCCTCGATGGCGCCGGGGTCGAAGATCACTACATCGCCGTCGCTGCCCGGGGTCAAATTGCCCTTCCGGGTCAGGCCGATGCGCTTGGCGGGCATGGCGGTCATCTTGTCAATCGCGTCATAGAGCCCCAGATATCCGCCCCGCACATATTTGGCGATGAGCCGCGGGAAGGTTCCCGCCGCTCTGGGATGGCCCTCCTGGTTCTCCATGAGGCCGTCACTGCACAGCATCACCGCTGGGTGGCACATGGCCAAGGTCACGTCCTCAGGCTTCATCACATAGCCCACGGTGATGGTCTCCGGATGCTCCCGGCGGAGCTCCTCAAAAATCTCCCGGGTGCAGCGCTGGCCGTCATACTTGCCGCCGCAGAGGCCGATGGCGCCGTAGTCGCAGTGATAGCGCTCCAGGAAGCCGGGATCGTAGGTGGTCTCCCCGATCCGGGTGGAAAAGGCGTCATAGGGGTAGCAGTCGGACATCACGTCCAGGCCCCCGGCCCGGGCCTCGTCCAGCATGGACAGCACCTGGGCCATCTGCCCGTAGCCGCCCATGGAGCCCAGATGGCTCACCTGCATTTTCAGGCCATATGCCCAGCCAGGCTCCAAAAACTCCCGGATGGAGTCGAAGATATAGTCCGCGTCGTCCCGGACATGGGCCGCCGTCAGGAGGTGCTCCTCCCTACAGAGCTGGGCGGTCTCCATCAGCTCCTGCCGGGTGGTGCCGGGATAATAGCGAATGCCGTAGGACACGCCGAAGCACCCCTGATCCAACCACTGCCGCAAAACCGCCGTGACCTTATGCGTCTGCTCCTCCGTGAGCTTCTGATACCGATCCGGGAACCCCGCCGCCTCTCTGGCCGCTCCATGGCCCGCCAGCAGCGCCAGAGACATGGGCAGGCCGTCCTTGACCCGCGCAAAGTATTCCTCCGGAGGCAGCACGTTTTCGCCGCAGTTGCCGCCCAGGCCCGTGGTAACGCCCATCCGCAGCATGCAGCCGAAGATGGAACGCTCCAGATCCGCAAGGTCTCCCACCGGCGCCTCATGCATATGGATGTCCACAAAGCCCGGGCATACTACCCGTCCCTCCGCAGAGATCACCTGGGCCCCGGGCTCCGGAGCCTCAGCTGTGAGGGCAGCCACTCTGCCGTCCTCCAGCACCAGGTTCAGCCTGCTGTCAATATGATTCCAGGGGTCGATGACCCGGCCCCCTGTGATCCAGGTTCTCATTTATTCCATCTCCAGAATGGTGCTCTCCCGCAGCAGGGCATAGGCCTTGGAGCTGGTGATCTCTGCCTTGATCTGGGCCTCCGCGCCGTCGCCCGCGTACTGCTTGAGCTGATCCTTGCTGATGCCGTACTGCTGAGCCATGTTCTCCCACTGGGCCTCGATCTCCTGGGCCGTGGCCTCCAGCTTCTCAGCCTCCGCAATGGCGGAGAGCACCAGCCGCAGCATGATCCGCCGCTTTGCCAGCGGCTCCATCTCAGAAGCCAGCTGCTCTACAGACTTGCCGCTCTGCCGGGCAAAGGTGCCCAGGTCGCCGCCCTTGGCGCTGAGCTCCGCGGCAAACTGCTGCATGCAGATATTGACCTCGCTCTTCAGCATGGCCGCGGGGATCTCCGCATGGGCCTCCTCCAGGATCTTCCCCAGCACCTGGTCCTCGATCTGAAGATCCGCCTGGTTCTTCTTCTGCTGCTGGGCCCGGGCCACGGCCTGTTCCTTCTGCTCCTGGGTCAGGGGCTGGAGCTCCGCGTGCTGGAGGCCCTTCACCGTGACCTGGAAGACCGTGGGCTTTCCGGCCAGATTCGCCGCCTGGTAGTTCTCCGGGAACGTGACGTTTACCGCCACCTGGTCGCCCACAGAAGCCCCCACCAGCTGCTCCTCAAAGCCGGGGATAAAGGTGCCGGAGCCCAGCTCCAGGGGGAAGTCGGAGCCAGCGCCGCCCTCAAAGGCCTCGCCGTCCAGATAGCCGGTAAAGTCGATAACCGCAATGTCCCCCAGTTGGGCGGGACGATCCACGGACTTGTGGACAGTATTGCTGGCCTGGGCCGCCTCCACGGCCGCCTGCTTCTCCTGCTCGGTGAGCTCCACCGTGGGGCACTTGACCCGGATGCCCTTATACTGGCCCAGCTTGATCTCGGGCCGCAGGGCAAACTCCATCTGGAATTCCAGGCCCTCGGTCTCGCTGGCCTTCTGGACAGAGATCACCGGCTCAGAGGCCACGGTAAGGCCGGTCTCGGCAATGGCCTGGGCGTAGTGCTCGGAAAATACGTCCTGGACGGCCTTCCGCAGCAGATTCTGACCATTGGGATCCGCCGCCACGTCGGCCCGGGCTACCTGAAAGTCCTCGTGTACCTTCCGATACTCCTCATATACCTTGTCCAGGGCCTTGGTAAGCACCTGCCCGGGGAATGTGACCTGCACCTTGGCAGAGCCCTTGTCCTGAGAAATTACGTTTACCTGCATATCGATTCTCCTTAATAGCCTTGATTGATGTCAACTATATTCTGAAGGGGCTGTCCCGCCCCGTACAGTCTGAGATTTTGGAGGAAGATCTCCAGGATCTTCCCGGTGTTCCAGGGATCCAGGTCGGAACCGGACACATGGGGCGTAACGATCACGTTCTCCATGTCCCATAGCGGGCAGTCCGCCTCCATGGGTTCCCGCTCCGCCACGTCCAGCATGGCGCCGCCCAGACGGCCGGAGCTCAGCGCCCCGATCAGGGCCTCCTGCCGAACGGTTCCGCCCCGGCCAGCGTTCAGGAAGATGGCCCCGGGCTCCAAGGCCTCGAAGAAGGCCTGATCCAGGACGCCCCGGGTCTCATGGGTCAGGGGCAGGCAGGCGGCCACCACATCGGCATTCTGCACCGCCTCCAGCCGCCGCTCCATGGGATAGACCTTGGAAAAATGCGCCGCTGGCCGACCGCCGCGGCTGACGCCCACCACCTCAGCGCCCATGGCGCTGCAGTAGGCGGCAAAGGTACTGCCCAAGTTGCCGGTGCCCAGCACCGCCACCCGGCTCTGTCCCAGGAACCCGAGGTCGCCCACCCGGTTCCACACATGCTCCCGCTGCTGCCGGAGGTATTCCGGCATGCGCCGGAGCAGCATCAGCGCGCCCATCACCAGCTGCTCGGCAATGGCCGGGCCAAAGGCTCCGGAGGAATTAGTGAGGACAAATTCGTGGCCGTCGTACAGGCCGGGATCCGCGTACTTGTCCGCTCCCGCGCTGGGCAGCTGATACCACCTGAATTTTTTCGCGTATTTCAGCAGCTTTCTAGGAAAATACCCCAGCAGGATCTCGCAGTCCGCCAGAGCCTCCGGCCCATAGCGGATTTCCGCATCCATGAGCCGCAATGTAAAGCCCATGGGCTCCGCGGCCCTCCGGATGATCTCGATCTGCTCCGAGGAAAAGGGCGTTCCCATCAGCGCCAGGATCCGCATGCGCCTCCCACCTTTCCGTATACTCTGGGCCCCTACGGCACACAGTAAGGCTACTATATCAGATTTTCTCCGCGGGTACAATGATTCTGTTTGAAAATCCGAAAAAACTGCGCTATACTTACGAAAAACACAATGGAGGCGATGCCCCTTGGAACAGCATACCGATCCCGCGGCGCTGCTCACCGCCGCATTGGATCTGGGCGAGCAGATGCTGCTGCGCGGCGCGGAGGTGGGCCGGGTAGAGGACACCCTCACCAGGATCCTCCGCTCCCAGGGCGCAGAACGGGTAGACGTATTCACCATCACGTCCAGCATCATCGTCACCGCCCATTTTTCGGAGGGCCCTGTGACCCAGAGCCGCCGCATCACCGGCATCCAATACGATATGACCGCCCTGACCCGTCTCAACGCCCTGAGCCGGGAGATCTGTGCCGGAGGCTGTGACCTCTCCGCCATCGCCGGGCGGCTCTCCGCCATTGCCCGGGGCGAGACCTATGGCTTTGCCTCCTCCGTGCTGTTTTACAGCTTTACCAGCCTGGTCTTCTCGCTGTTTTTTGGCGGCAGCTTTCTAGATGCCCTGATCTCCGCCGGGATCGGCGCTCTGCTGCGGCTGATGCTCCTGGTCTTTGACCGGCTGCGGATCCCCGGCATGGCCTCTACGCTGCTGTGTGCCTTTGCGGGCGGTCTCATCGCCCACGGCCTCTATCATCTGGGCGTGCCCTGCGCCCCGGATAAGGTATCCATCGGGAATATCATGCTGCTGGTGCCCGGCATCGCCATTACCAACGCCATTCGGGATATGTTCACCGGCGATACCATCTCCGGGCTCCTGCGGTTCTGTGAATCCCTGCTTCTAAGCCTTGCCCTGGCCTGGGGCTTCGCCCTGCCCTCAGCGCTGTTTGTATAAGGAGGGGCCATGGAACAGAACATTTTGCAGCTCATCACCGCCGCCCTGGGATCCCTGGGCTTTTCGCTGATCTTCAACGTCCGTGGAAAGCCCCTGGGCCTTGCCACCCTAGGCGGATTCCTCTCCTGGGGCGCTTATCTCATCTTTATGGCCCTGGGCACCTCGGACGTGGTGGCCTACCTGTTTAGCAGTATGCTCATCACCGTCTATTCCGAGCTCTGCGCTCGGCTCTGCAAGGCTCCTGCCACGGTATTCTTAGTGCCCTCCGCCGTGCCCCTGTTCCCGGGCAGCAGCTTGTATGGAGCTATGGTTCACGCCGTCAGCATGGAAGGCATGGCCTTTCTGGAGGCCGGGACCCATACCCTGCTTCTGGCCGGAGCCATCTCCGCCGGGATCATTTTAGTGTCCACAGTCATGCACGCCTATGACGCGGCCCGGGGCCGCGCGCCAGGGCAGAAATGATCTAAAACTCTATCCTATGATGTGTTCAGCCGCCGTGGAAAACCACGGCGGCTGAACTGTTATGGAATTATAGGCAGAATGCAAAGCCGGTTACTTTCCATTCTTCGACGCACGCTTCTTCACCACCACGATCACCACAGCGGCTGCCGCAATGATCGCAATGACGATCCCAGCAATGGCACCAGCAGACAGACCATTAGAAGTCGTCTCGGGCTCGGGAGTCACTTCAGGAGTGGGCTCCGGAGTGGGCGCAGGGGTCTCAGCGACCTCCGGCACGGAGTCGGGCTCCTGAATGGAGATCTCCTGTACAGATTCCTCCTCGGGCTCCTCAGGAATCTCCGGCCACTGGTCTACGCCGGGGCCCTCCAGGGTCACATTGCCATAGGTGCCCGCTACCACAGTAGACGTGGAATCAAAGGTGATCGTTACAGGCTCGTCGGCGGTGATATTTTCCACATTGTAGATCTCCAGATCGGAGACCTTGGTATCGGCGGTGACCTTCCAGCTGGACTTGTAGTCGAAGCTCAGGTTGCACACGCCGGTGATCTCGTCGGTGTCACCGTAGAGCACGGTGCCCTCCCACTGGGAATTCTCAAAATTCACCGTGGCGGAGTTTGCACCGGTGCCGATGTCCGGGCTGCCGGTGGACTGGGAGTAAGCGCCCAGGTAGAAGTCGCCAGTGAGCTCCGTGGTATCGTTGGTCTTGCCGGTAAGATCCCAGGGGGTCTGATCGTTCTCATCCTTGAAGTTCACGGTAGCGGAGCCAGCGCCCTCCACGGACAAAAGCAGGTTGTCGGCGGGCGTCTGGCCCGCCTCCAGCTTGGTCTCATCGCCGTACTCTACATAGTTCTGGTTGACCATCTTGGAGGCCTCCACATAGATGGGTGTGGAGGAATTCTCCACATACATCACAGCGAACTTGTTGCCGCCGGAGTAGCCGGGAGTCTTGGATTTATCGGTGAACCACCAGTCCAGGGAGTCCTCATAGAACTTGGGGGAGTTGGCCTTGTCGATGAACATATTGAGCTTGGAGTAGCCCACGCCCAGGCTGTCCACATCCAGTTCGCCGCTTTCCATCTGGGCACGCATGGTGTCGGGATCCGCCACGTCATAGGCGTTCTTCATCTCTTCGTCGTCAAAGTAGGCCGCCACCCGGGAATTTACCACGTGAACGCCGGTCTCGTCGGCCTCGGCGTTGCCGCCGGCCCGGCACTTGAGGCCCATGACGCCGTTGATGTCGCAGTTATAGGCGTAGATATAGCCGCCGGAGGCGGAGCAAAGGCCCGCATCCAGATAGGAGGTCAGAGCGGAGTTGTAGCAGTACACCCAGCTCTCGTTGGAGCCGATGGAGTAGACGCCCGCGCACCGAAGTCCGAAGGTCTTGGTGACCACCTGGTTGGCAACGATGACGCCGCCGCCGGAGTCCGTGGCCAGGGCCGTACCGGCCTCATCGCCGGTAACCACCACGGTCACATCGTCGGGATGCTCCTGGTAGACCCCCTCCATGTCACCCTTCTTGTTCCGGGCCATGGTGCCGAGCTCGCTGTCCGGGCGATCCTTGGCCTCCAGGGTATCCGCATCACGGTTCACGCTGCCGTCCGCGCCGATTAGCTCCGTGCCCTCGGTGTTCAGCAGGATCTGGCCGCCGGTGGAGACATAGGGGCCGTGGCCGCCGGAGGTGCAGGAGAAGATATTGCCGCCCTGAATGTAGATGACGCCGCTGGCGGTGGCATAGACGGAGTTCACCGTGCCCAGGATCTGCGGATTGTGCATGGTCAGGGCAGAGGTTCCCTTGTTGATGATGGTAGCCGCCGGGGTGGTGGCGTCGCCGCCGTCCACATGAATGGCGGAACCCATGCCGAAGAAATTGCCCGCCTCAGAGGGGCCCTTGCCCGCAGTGTAGCAGTAGGAGGTAACGTCATCCAGGGTCAGATCTCCGCCCTTCTGCACAAAGACAGAGGCCGTATTGGTGTGGTCGCTGGAGACCGTATTCTCGCTGGGGATATCCTTGGGGTCGATCTCCTTGTAGAGATAGGTGCAGTAGAGGCTCACCACGCCCTGGGCCGGGCCGGAGGTGACGTTCTCATAGTAGTTGTAGACCCGCACCAGATCGTAGTCCTTGCCATAGACCAGCTTATCCTTCTTGTATACGCCGTTAATGGCCTCGGCCTTGGACAGATATTCCGGCTCGTCAGTAACCTGATAGGCCTTGACCATCTCATAGGTCTTGCCGTCCGCAGCGTAGTACACGCCGGTGGAAATGCCCATGGTGTTGAGATACTTTGAGGTGGAGCCGGTGGAAACGCCGATGTAGTCGTTCACGTCATCGGGCAGCTTGGCTCCGTCGGCCACGGCCTTTTTGTTGATCTCCGGGGCGTCATAGTCGAAGCTCTCGCTCATCTCGTCGGGATCCCGGCTGTCCTTGGGATCCGCCTCATAGGTCACATCGATAGAGGCGGAGCCGGCGGTAAAGGTATAGCTGAGGTCATAGGTGTTCTTGCCCGCGGCCTCGCTTACCGCCTGGCCGTCCACAGTCAGGGTCTTGATCTTGTACTGGTAGTCCGCCACGATGTGGAAGGTAGCGGTGTGCTTGCCGTCCAGCATGCCGGAGGGCAGATGATAGGTGCCGTTGGGCTGGATATAGCCCTCCTCGCCGCCGGTAACGGAAAATTCCGCGCTGCCGTCGGCTTCATAGGTGATGAAATCCCGGGAGGCATCCGTGGAGGCATAGGTCTCCGCCGCGCTGCCGGACTCGCCATAAAACGCGCCGGGGCAGCTCAGGAAAGAGGCAGGCTCCGAGCTGATGCTGGTGACGCTGGCCGGGATGGACCAGCCGCTGGTGCTGTTATAGTCGTAGATCATCCGGGGAGACAGGGTGGTGACGCCCTCGGGGATCAGGAAATACACATCCTCATTCTTGTTGTTGGAGGAGATGTTCTGAACGCCGTTGCCCACGGTGGTCACGGTATAGCCGCCCAGGGTGGCGGGGATCATGACCACATTGCCGGATTTCTCCTCGCCGGTGCCCCACAGAACCGTGGCCTCCGGCTCGCTTCCGGCCATCATCATGGCCATAAAGGCATCCAAATCCTCCTGGCTGGGCTCGCCGCCACCGCCAGGGCCACCGCCTGGTCCGCCCGGTCCGCCGCCAGGGCCGCCGCCAGGGCCGCCCATAGAGCCCTCGGCCACCTCATAGACCCAGCTGCCCTCGGTCTGGTTGCCCTGGGGGATGGATTCCTTCTCATCTTCTCCCGCATCGCCCGCCGCCAGAACCGGCATCGCCGACGCGCTGAGAACCATTGCCAGCGCCAGAAGCGATGACAGGATACGCTTCTTATTCTTCATGGTGATCCTCCTTTTCCTGGAGCACTCGCTCCGATGCAGCAAATATACCAGTTGCAGAGCCCCGTTTCAATCGTTTCTGTGCAAATCAACCAACCACAAAACAATATGCACGCCCCAAATTTCCCCAAAATTCATTTTGTCGGCCAGGGAGCATTTCGCGGGTTCCCGCCCCGCCTGCTCCCGCTCCGTCCCCATAGCAAAGATTGCGGATAGCGGTTGAGATTTCAGCGTTTCTTTGATATAATGATTCAAAATAAATGATATGGATGTGCATCATAATTGAAATACGGCACCTGGAATGTGGCCCCGCTGGACGGGGCCCGGGCGGCAGAGCTGACTGCCGCCGGTATCTCACCCTTAGCTGCCGCCGTATTGGTCTCCCGCGGATATGACACCCCCGAAAAGGCTGGGGCCTTTCTGGCCTCCAGCCACAGTCCCCTGCTGGATCCCATGACCATGCCCGATATGGGCAGAGCCGTGGCCCGGATCCGTCAGGCTCTGGACCGGGGGGAGATGATCGCCGTTTACGGCGACTATGATGTGGACGGTATCACCTCCACCTGTCTTCTGACGGATTTTCTCACCAAGCGCGGCGCGAATTGTACCTGGTATATCCCTGCCCGTCTGGAGGAGGGCTATGGGCTCAATGAGCCCGCGGTCCGCTCCCTCCACGATCAGGGCGTGCGCCTCATTATCACCGTGGACTGCGGCATCACCGCCGTGGAGGAGGCTCGGCTCTGCAAGGAGCTTGGCATCGACCTGATCGTAACGGATCACCACGAATGCAAAACCGAGCTGCCGGAGGCGGTGGCGGTGGTCAATCCCCACCGTCACGACTCCCAGTACGGATTCCCCCACCTGGCCGGTGTGGGCGTGGCCTTTAAGGTTGCCTCTGCCGTGGCCGGGGATCAGGAAACGGTCTGCCGGGAATACTGTGATCTGGTGGCTCTGGGCACCGTGGCGGACGTGATGCCCCTGACCAATGAAAACCGCACCCTGGTGACCATGGGCATCTCCGCCATGCACCATTCCCGCCGTCCCGGCCTCCAGGCCCTGATGCGGGAGTGCCAGATTCACCCCGCCGCCGTCACCTCCTCCACCGTAGGCTATACCCTGGCCCCCCGGATCAACGCCGCCGGCCGCATGGGCCAGGTGGAGCTGGCCGCGGAGCTGTTTATGACCCAGGACGCGGAGGAGGCCGCCCAGCTGGCCGCCCAGCTCTGCCGTCTGAACCGGCAGCGCCAGACCATTGAGGTGGAGATCTACGCGGACGCAGTCCATATGCTGGAGGGCGTCCGCCGCCCCGACGCCATCGTTCTGGCCGGTGAGAGCTGGCATCAAGGCGTAGTGGGCATCGTGGCCTCCCGGCTGTCCGAGGACTATGGCTGCCCAGTGTTTCTGATCTGCCTCTCCGGGGACTCCGGCAAGGCGTCCTCCCGGAGCTACGGGAACTTCCCCCTGTTCTCCACCCTGGAAAAGCTGGAGCCTCTGCTCCAGAGCTTCGGCGGCCATGAGCTGGCCGCGGGCTTTACGATTCTCCGGGAGAACATCCCGGAATTCCGCCGTCAGGTCACGGAAATGGCCCGAGCCTACCGAGCGGAGCATCCCGACGGCTCGGCCCTGGAGCTGGACTGCGCCGTTTCCCCAGAGCTTCTGACCACCGCCAACGTGGCGGCCCTGGAGCAGCTGGAGCCCTTCGGCGCCTCCTGCCCCCGGCCCCTGCTGTATCTCGACAATATGCGGGTGGATCAGCTCAGCGAGGTGGGCGGCGGCAAGCATCTGAAGCTGCGGCTCAGCCGCCGCGGCAAGGTCATCGACAGCATCTTCTTCTCCACCACCGCCTGTCAGGCGGCTGTGGCCCCCGGAGACCTGGTAGAGGTGGCCTTCAGCCCCCAGATCAACGAGTTCCGGGGCCTCCGCACCGTTCAGCTGAACATCACCGATATTCGTCCCGCCCTTGCCTGCCGTCAGGCCATGGAGCGGGAGAAGGAAATATACGCCTGCCTGTCCGCCGGGGCCTTTGCCGCCCTGGACATCGACAGTCTCATCCCCCCCAGGAAGGAATTTGCCGCGGTATGGCGGTATCTCACCGCCAACAGCGCCCAGGGCAGCCTGATAGATGAATTCACCGTGCTGTCCCGGAAGATCGCCCGGAGCGCGGGCCTGCCCGTGAGCTTTGTGCGCACCAGGATCTGCCTGGACGTGCTGGCCGAGCGGGGGCTCATTCGGGTGGACGCGGGCTCCCGGGTCATGACTATCCGGCTCACGCCTGGCCCCGGCAAAGTGGATCTGGAGCGCTCTTCCATTTTACTGCGGCTGAAAAACCAAAGACGAGGTGACTGATATGGAATCAGTATCTGAACATTACGCGGCCATGAAGGCTGCGATCCAAAAATATACCCCCCATGTGGACATGGAGCTGGTGGACGCGGGCTATCAGTACGCCGCGAAGAAGCATGACGGTCAGCTCCGGAAGGACAACTCCCCCTACATCATCCACCCCCTGGCGGTGGCGGAGATCGTGGCGGAGATGGGCCTGGACACCGACTCCATTCTGGCCGCCCTGCTCCACGACTGCATTGAGGACACCGACGCCAGCCATGAGGAGATCGCACGGCGCTTTGGCAAGACCGTGGCGGATCTGGTGGAGGGCGTCACCAAGCTGACTCGGGTGAACTTCCAGTCCATGGAGGAGGAGCAGATGGAGAACCTCCGGAAGATGTTCCTGGCCATGAGCAAGGACATCCGGGTGATCCTCATCAAGATCGCCGACCGGCTCCACAACACCCGCACCCTCCAGTATCAGACCCCGGAGAAGCAGCGGAGCAAGTCCCTGGAGACCATGGAGATTTACGCGCCCCTGGCCCATCGCCTGGGCATGCAGAAGATCAAGTGGGAGCTGGAGGACACCTCCCTCAAATACCTCGACCCCGTGGGCTACGAGGAAATCTCCCGGCAGCTGGACGAAAAGGAAGCCGCCAACGCCCAGATGATGGCCTCTATCCGTGAAAAGATCGAGACCCGGCTCCGGGAAAGCGGCATCCAGTTCCAGATCTATGGCCGGGTGAAGCACATCTACTCCATCTACCGGAAGATGTACTCCCAGAATAAGACCCTGGACGAGGTCTACGACCTCTACGCCTTCCGGGTCATCGTGGACGATATCGCCGACTGCTACAATGTACTGGGCCATATCCACGACCTGTTCAACCTGGTGCCCGGGCGGTTCAAGGACTATATCTCCACCCCCAAGCCCAACGGCTACCAGTCGCTGCACACCACCGTCATCGGCTCTGAGGGCATCCCCTTTGAGGTGCAGATCCGCACGGCCCAGATGCACCACACCGCGGAATACGGCATCGCTGCCCACTGGAAATACAAAGAGGGCATCCAGTCCACCGGCGGCGAGGAGCAGTTCGAGTGGGTCCGCCGCCTGCTGGAGAGCCAGCAGGACTCCGAGGCCGAGGACTTTATCTCCAGCCTGAAGATTGATATGTTTGACGACGAGGTCTTCGTCTTCACCCCCCGGGGCGAGGTCATCTCCCTGCCCGCGGGCTCTACGCCCATCGACTTTGCCTACGCCATCCATTCCGAAGTAGGCAACCACATGGTGGGGGCCAAGATCAACCATCGGATCGTCAACTATGATACCGTCCTACAAAACGGCGACATCGTGGAAGTCATCACCTCCAAATCCGCCAAGGGCCCCAGCCGGGACTGGCTGAGCCTATGTAAGTCCAACCAGGCCCGGATCAAGATCCGCCAGTGGTATAAGAAGGAGCGCCGGGAGGAAAACATCGTCAACGGCAGACAGAGCTTTGAGGACGAGCTCCGGCGCATCGGCGTATCCCCGGCCCTGGTGGCCAACGACGCGCTCCAGCCCCAGCTGCTCAAGAAGCTGTCCTTCTCCAACATGGACGACATGTACGCCGCCATCGGCTACGGCGGCCTCACCGCCGTAAAGGCCGTGAACCGGATCAAGGACGAGATCCTGAAATTCAGCAAAAAGGAGGCCGCCGACGCGGCGGACGCGGTGAATCCCAAGGATCCCACCTCCATCAGCCACAAGCCCAAGCTGGCCACCTCCGGCGTCATCGTGGAGGATATCGACAACTGCATGATCAAATTTGCCCGCTGCTGTACGCCGGTGCCCGGCGACGATATCGTGGGCTTTATCACCAAGGGCTTCGGCGTCTCGGTCCATCGCCGGGACTGCCCCAACGCCGCGGGCGCGGCCTCCCCGGAGAATTCCGGCCGGTGGGTCAAGGTGGCCTGGGCGGATATGCCCATGGAGAGCTTCTCCACCTCCTTTGAGCTCTCCTGTCAGGATCGGGACGGCCTGGCCCTGGACGCGGCCATGGTCATCTCCTCCCTGAAGCTCAAATGCTCGGAGCTCAGCGCCCGGTCCGACGGCAAGGGCGGCTGCGTCATCTCCATCACCGTGGAGGTTCAGAACGTCACCGAGCTCAACGCCGTCCGCGCCCGGCTCTCCGCCATCAAGGGCGTCCGGCACATCCGCCGGGGGCACCACTGATGCGGGCGGTGCTGACCCGGGTATCCTCCGCCTCTGTCACGGTGGACGGTACCGTTACGGGCAAGATCGGACGGGGCTTTCTCATTCTGCTGGGCGTGGGCCCGGAGGATACGCCCCAGGACTGTGACAAGCTGTGCAAAAAGCTGCTGAGCCTTCGGATCTTCACCGATGGCCAGGGAAAAATGAATCTGGGCCTGGAAGCCGTGGAGGGGCAGGTGCTGGTAGTGAGCCAGTTCACCCTCTACGGCAGCTGCAAGAAGGGCCGCCGGCCCGATTTCTTCGGAGCCGCCGCCCCGGATAAGGCCGAGGCCCTCTACGAGCGGTTTCTAACACAGTGCGAGGCCCTGGGCTATCCCCCTCAGCACGGCATTTTCGGGGCCCATATGCTGGTGGAATCCGTCAACGACGGACCCGTGACCCTGATCGTGGATTCTGACCAGCTGTGATCCCACACCGAAAGGAGCATTTCCATGAAAATAGAAGTTCAGCAGGTGGGTCAGCTGATGACCAACTGCTATATCGTATGGGATGAGAACACCAAAAACGCCGCGGTCATCGATCCCGGCGACGACGGCGCGTATCTGGCGGACCGCCTGAAAAAGAACGGCCTCACCCTCCAGTATATCCTCCTGACCCACGGCCATTTTGACCATATCACCGGGGTTCCGGAGCTGGAGGAGACCTGCGGCAGCCAGCCCAAAATCTATATGTCCCACAAGGATCTCCACCTGGAGGCCGTGTTCCACGAATCCGTGGCGCTGGATCCGGACAAGGTCATCGACTGGAAGGACGGCGACACCGTCACCCTGGATTCCATCACCTTCCGGGTGCTGGAGACCCCCGGCCATACCCCGGGCTCTGTATGCCTCATTGCCGGAGACGTGATCTTCTCCGGGGACACCCTGTTCCAGGGCTCCTGCGGACGGACGGACTTCCCCGGCGGCAGCTGGAGCGATATGTGTACCTCCCTGCGGCGGCTCTACGATCTCAAGGGCAACTACACCGTCCTCTCCGGCCACACCGGTTCCACCACTCTGGAGCGTGAACGGAAAACCAATATGTTCATGCAGTCGGCACTGGGATGAAGCTAAGACTCATCGGCCATGACAGCCGCTATGCCCTGGAGCAGCTCTCCCTGATCCTGTTCCCCCAGGAAAAGATCGAATATGTGGAGGGGCCCTTCACCGGTGACGGTGCGGTGTCCGCCCTGCATGTGGGCGGCACCTGGGCTACCGCCACCGCCAGGATCACCCGAAACGGCAAGACCGCCCACGGCACCGCCCGGTGTCGGGCAGATCAGCTCACGGAGCCCCTGCGGCGGCAGATTTTGCGGCAGAGCTATTACCGGGCCGCCCTGCACTTTCTGGCCGCGCCGCCCTCCTGGGGCGCGCTGTCCGGGGTCCGGCCCACGAAGCTGGTATCCCGGCATCTGATGGCCGGAGGCACCCGAGCCAGTGCGGATCGGATGCTCCGGGACGTCTACGATGTGTCCCCCCAGCGGCGGAAGCTGTGCCTTGACGCGGCGGAGGCCACCATGGAAGCTCTGGGTCGGCAGCAGGAGGGAGACATCTCCCTGTATGTGGGCATTCCCTTCTGTCCTACCCGCTGCATCTATTGCAGCTTTGTATCCGCCGCCACGGAGAAATCCAGGAAGCTGATCTCGCCCTATCTGGAGGCCCTGGGTCAGGAGATCCACGCGGCGGCAGAGGGGCTCCGGCAGCATCCCCACCGGATCCGCACCGTCTATATCGGCGGCGGCACCCCCACGACCCTATCCGCCCAGGAGCTCACCTGGCTCCTGGATACCCTCCACCGGGAATTTGATCTCTCCCAATGCCTGGAGTTCACCGTGGAGGCCGGGCGGCCCGACACCCTGGATCCGGAAAAGCTCCTGGCCATCCGCCAGGGCGGCGCCACCCGGATCAGCATCAATCCCCAGACCATGGATGACCGGGTTCTTAAGATCATGGGCCGCAGCCACACCAGCGGCGACATTCTCCGGGCCTATGACGAGGCGTTGGAGGCCGGGCACCAGGACATCAATATGGATCTGATCGCGGGCCTTCCCGGTGACACCCCCGAGGGCTTCCGGCATACCCTGGAACAGGTGCTTTCTCTGGAACCCACCAACATTACCGTCCACACCCTGGCCCTGAAAAAGGCCGCTACCTTATATTACGAAAAGCGGGCCACCTTGCCCACCGCGCCCATGGTGGAGGAGATGCTGGCCTTCGCCTCTCAGGCCCTCACCGGGGCCGGGTATCATCCCTACTATCTCTACCGGCAGAAATATATGACCGGCAGCTTTGAAAATGTGGGCTGGAGCAAGCATGGATACGACAACCTCTACAATATATATATGATGGAGGAGCTGCATTCCATTCTGTCCCTGGGCTCCGGCGGCGTCACAAAGATCATCCGCGGCGCCCAGCTCACCCGGCTCACCAACCCCAAGTATCCCCAGGAATATATCCGGGATATCCAAGAGATATGCCGGAAAAAACGTGAGGTGATATTGTGATCTATGATCTTCGGGCCGTTGCCCGGCAGCTGCAAACCGCTCCCGAGGCCGCCATTTCAGGCTGGGAGCAGCATTATTCCCAGCAGCTCTCCCAAACAGCGGAGCTGGTGCTGGAGAACCGGGCGCATTCCCCGGTGGTGCTCCTGGCGGGCCCCTCCGGCTCCAGCAAGACCACCTCAGGCCGCCGTCTCCGGGATCTGCTGATCGCCCGGGATGTTCCGGCCCACCTCATCTCCATGGACAATTACTTCATCCCCTGGAGCGACCCGGATTTCCCCATGACCCCCGACGGTCAGAGGGATCTGGAGGCTCCGGGATGTCTGGATATCCCGCTGCTCAACGAGCATTTTGCCCTTTTGGAGCAGGGGGAGCCCATCGATATCCCCATCTACAGCTTTCCCCTGCACACCCGGCTGGAGGGCCGGAGCATCCATCTGGATGTGTCCCCCGGCGACATCTTCATCTTTGAGGGTATCCACGCCCTCAATGAGCTGTTCACCGGCCAGCATCCCCAGGCCTGCCGAATCTATGTGTCCCCGGTGTCCTCCTTCGGAGAGGGCAGCGAGATCCTATGTCAGCCCCGTCAGCTGCGGCTCATGCGCCGGATCGTCCGGGACCATCAGTTCCGGGGCTGCACTGCCGAGCATAGCCTAGCGCTCTGGGACAATGTGCTCTCCAGTGAGAAGATCTACATAGAGCCCCACCGTGCCCAAGCCCACGGCGTTATCGACACCACCCTGGGCTATGAGCTTCAAGCCCTGAGCCCCTTTGTAACGCCCCTGCTCCGGGAGCTCCCGGAGGCCGTAGCCTGCCGCGGCAGCGTGGCGGAGGTATTGGAGGGGCTTCGGCATATCACTCCCATAGATCCCCGGCTGGTGCCTGACGACTCCATTCTTCGGGAGTTCATCGGCCCCCGCCATCCCACTATAGAAACGAAAGGATGACTGCAATGCGTTACACCTTCTCTGACTATCGCACCGCCGCCGACGTGATCGCCGCACGGCTCTCCGGCTTCCAGCCCGAGGTGGCCATGATCCTGGGCTCCGGCCTGGGCGACATGGCCGATCTGGCCGAAACCCCCATCGTGATCCCCTACAGCGAGATCCCCGGCTTTATGGTTTCCACCGCCCCCGGCCACAAGGGCCAGCTGGTCTTCGGCACCCTGGCCGGGAAAAACGTGGCCGTGATGCAGGGCCGCCTCCACGCCTATGAGGGCTATACCTTTGAGGAGGTCTGCTTCCCCCTGCGGGTGCTGCGGCTGCTGGGCTGTGATAAGCTGGTCATCACCAATGCCTGCGGCGGCGTGAATCTCGACCTGCGGGTGGGCGATATCTGCCTGATCACCGACCACATCAAGTTCTTTATGGATTCCCCGCTTCGGGGTAAGAATTTAGACGAGTTCGGCACCCGGTTCCCAGACGCTACCCACCTCTATACCCCCCGGCTCCAGGAGGTCGCCCGGAACGTGGCCAAGGCCCAGGGCCTTCCCCTGAAGGAGGGCGTGTATATGTACTTCCCCGGCCCCTCCTACGAGACCCCCGCGGAGATCCGGGCCATTCGGGTATTGGGCGCGGATCTGGTAGGCATGAGCACCGTACCTGAGGTACTGGCCGCCGGACATGCCGGCATGGAGGTCCTGGGCTTCTCCCTGGTATCCAATGCCGCCGCCGGGATCGTCGAGGGCGCTACTCTCTCAGAGCAGGAGGTGCTGGACGCCGCCGCTGCCGCCAAGGAGCGATTCTCCCAGCTGATCTGCGACTGCGTAGCAAACATGTAAGCCCGCGGCCCAGTGCCGCTGTCATATGAAAGGAGTCCTATGGACACTCTGTTTTCCAACATTACCGCCGTTACCATGATAGACAAGCTCCCGGTGATCCTAGGGGCCTATGTAGGTATCACCGACGGAAAGATCACCTATATCTCCAAGGAGCCCCCCAAGGAGGAGGCAAAGCGTGTCATCGACGGCAGAGGCATGGTGCTGATGCCCGGCCTCATCAACTGCCACGCCCACCTGCCCATGACCCCGCTCCGGGGCTACGGCGATGACCACAATCTCCAGGACTGGCTCAACAACTATATCTTCCCCAAGGAGGATCTCTGGGACAGCCGGGCCATCCGGGCCGCCACCCTGCTGGGGCTGGCCGAATGCCTGCGCTTCGGCACCACCTCCGTGTCGGACATGTACTATTTCTCCGACGATATCTGCCAGTGCGTGGCGGATACGGGCATCAAGGGCAATATCTCCCGTTCCATCACCGTATTCGACGACGACTACTGCTTCGATACCCACCCCGCCTCACAGGAGGTGGTGGCCCTCAAGGAAAAATGGCACGGCTATGACAATGGCCGGATCCAGATCGAGGCCTCCATCCACGCGGAGTACACCTCCTTTGACAAGGTGTGGCACGCCCTGGCCGAATACGCCATCAACAGCGGCATCGGCATGCAGGTCCATGTCTCCGAGACCCAGAACGAGCAGGAGACCTGCCTGGAGAAATACGGACTGACCCCGGCCCAGCTGCTGGACGTCTACCATGTCTGGGATACCCGGGCTCTGGCCGCCCACTGCGTCTGGCTCACCGATGAGGATATCGATCTGTTTGCCCGCCGGGGCGTCACTGCCGTCCACTGCCCCAACTCCAACCTGAAGCTGGCCTCCGGCATCGCCCCGGTTCGCAAGATGCTGGACAAGGGCATGAATGTGGCCCTGGGCACCGACGGCATGTCCTCCTCCAATAATGCCGACCTCTTTGAGGCCGTGAAGCTCTCGGCTCTGCTGTCCAACGGCTCCACCCTGAATCCCACCTCCCTGACCGCCCAGGAGGCACTGAAGCTGGGTACTGTCAACGGCGCCACGGCCCAGGGCCGGGAAAACGAGTGCGGCGTCATTGCCCCGGGCATGGACGCGGATCTCATTATGCTGGACTTCGCCCAGCCCCATCTGATCCCCTGCCACAATCCCATCAGCAATCTGGTGTATGCCGCCTCCGGCCACGACGTCCGCATGACCATGGTCCGCGGAAAGATCCTCTATGAGGACGGTCACTATCCCACCATCGACCTGGACCATGTGCTCCAGGAGTTCCACGACTATGTGATCCCCCTGATGTTCGGAAACAGCGGAAAGGAGCAGCCCAATGTCTGATCGGAACGCCGGGAAGACGAACAAGCAGGGGTTCCTCCAGGGTGCGGCGATCCTGACCTTCGGCACGATCCTGGTCAAGCTCATCGGCGCTCTCTATAAGATTCCTCTGAACCGGATCATCGGCAACGAGGGCTTCGGCCACTTTAACGTGGCCTACAGCATCTATAATGTGCTGCTGATGATCTCCTCCACAGGCCTGCCCATTGCGGTGAGCCGGATGATCTCCGAGGCCAACACCCTGGGGAAAAAACAGCAGGTGCAGAAGATCTACAAGGTCAGCCTTCGGGTATTTCTGATCGTGGGCATCATCTGCTCCGGCGCCATGCTGATCTTCGCGCCCCAGCTGGCCGATATGATGCGGGATCCGGACGCGGTCTACGCCATTGCCGCACTGGCCCCCTCGGTGCTGTTCGTGTGTATTCTCTGCTCCTTCCGGGGATACTTCCAGGGACAGCAGTATATGACCCCCACCGCCGTGAGCCAGGTCATTGAGGCCCTGTGCAAGCTGGTGCTGGGTCTGGGCGCGGTATTCCTGATTCTCCACTTCGGCTTCGGCGTAGCCCAGGCCGCAGGCGGCGCGATTTTGGGCGTGACCCTGGGCACTGTATTTGCGGCAGTCTATCTGCTCTTCCAGTACCGGAAAAAGCATGTGGTCCTGACCCCTGAGGACATGGCCATTCCCCCGGATTCCACCTCGGATACCCTCAAGCAGCTGCTGAAGCTGGCGGTACCCATCACCATCGGCTCCGCCGGACTCCAGATCTTCAACGCGGTGGACACCATGATCATTCAGGGGCGGCTCCAGGACGCCATCGGCCTCACCGCCAAGGAAGCCACAACCATGTTCGGCACCTACTCCGCCGCCCAGACCTTCTACATGCTGCCCTCGGCTCTGGTGCAGCCCCTGGCCGTCAGTATCATTCCCACAGTAACGGCGGCCCTGACCCTCAGCAACTACCGAAAGGCCCGGAGCGCCGAGGAATCCGCCGTGCGGATGACCGCTCTCATTGGCCTGCCCTGCGGCGCGGGTCTGGCGGTGCTGGCCTCCCCCATCCAGAAGTGGCTCTACGGCTACGGCCCCAGGACCCTCAGCGTGGCAGGCCCCATCCTGGCACTGCTGGGCGTGGCAGTCATCTTCAACTGCATGGTCACGGTGACCAACGGCATTCTCCAGGCCCACGGCAAAGTGAACATCCCCATCTATACCACCCTGGTGGGCGGCCTGGTGAACGTCATCACCGACTATGTGCTCATCGGCATGGGCTCCGTTCACATCTACGGCGCGGCCATTGCCACCATCGCCTACTGCGCGGTCATCATGTTCCTGAACATTCTGGCCATGCACCAAACCATGGATCTGCCCCCCAGGATCCTCAAACAGTTCGTGAAGCCCATGATCGCCACCGCTCTGATGGCTGTGGCCGCCTACTTCACCTATGAGCTGGCTTGGACCGCGCTTTCCTCCACGGCTCTTTCCACCATCGCCGCTGTGTGCGTGGCCGGTGTGGTGTATCTGGCGCTGGTCTACGCCATGAAGATCATCACCTGGGAGGACTGCCAGCTGCTGCCCAAATCCCAGCTCATTGCACGGATCCTGCACATCACCCCCTCGGATCCAGAGGATTAAGGAGCCAGGCTGCGCATCCTGACAAAACCACCAAATTCCGGCGAAAGTTTTCAGAAAAAATTTCTACAAAAAACGCCGTCCGGGCTTGCACAGAAGGGGAAAGTATGATAGATTTTTATAGCAAACCGCGCTACGATTTTGCGGATCTCTGTAAGCTGGTCACAGTGCTTCGGGCCCCGGACGGCTGCCCCTGGGACAGCGTCCAGACCCACGAGAGCATTCGCCGCAATTTCCTGGAGGAGGTCTATGAGGCCTGCGAGGCCATCGACCAGAAGGATCCCATCCATCTCCAGGAGGAGCTGGGCGATGTGCTGCTCCATGTGGTGTTTCACGCCAGCATTGAGGCAGACGCGGGCCATTTTACCATCGACGACGTGTGCGACGGCGTGGTAAAGAAGATGGTCTCCCGGCATCCCGCCCTGTTCGGCTCCGATGAGGGGCTCAGCTGGGACGAGATCAAGCGCAGAGAAAAAGGCCAGACTACGCCCGCCCAGGAGCTGGACGCCGTAGCCCGAAGCCTCCCCGCCCTCTGGCGGGCCGAAAAGCTCCAGAGTAAAGCAGAAAAGCTGGGTGTCTCCCTGCCGGAGCCCCGGGAAGCGGAGATCACCTCCGCCCTGTCCCAGGCAGAGGACAAGTCCAAGGCCTTAGGAGCACTGCTTTTCTCCCTAGTCGCCGCCTCGCGCCAGGCCGGGATCGACCCGGAGATGGCGCTGCACGGCTACTGCGAGGCCTTTCTGCAAAGCATCCGCAGACAAGACACGGATACCCAAAACAAGACAGCCGATATCGGCATAACTTAAGAAGGAGATTGAAACAATGAACAAGACGGAACTGATCGCTCAGGTAGCAGAAAAAACCGGTACCACCCGTAAGGACGCGGAGCTGGTCATCACCACCATGCTGGATGTCATCGGCGAGGAGCTGGCCGCAGGCGGCCGGGTACAGCTGGTCGGCTTTGGCGCTTTCGAGACCAAGCATCGTGAGCCCCGCATCGGCCGGAACCCCCGCACCAAGGAGGCTGTGGAGATCCCCGCTACCACCGTTCCCGTATTCAAGGCTGGCAAGGCCCTGAAGGAGAAGATCGACAAGTAAGATAGGCGTTTAGGCAGCCCCAAAGACCCAGGTCTTCGGGGCTGCTTTTTTGTATAGTTCTATCCCCCAGGGACATTGACAGAGGTTCTATCCCATGGTATAATTTATATAACAGATTATATATATTCCGTTGTTAAAGGGGGTGATCCCAACGCAGGAAAATACTCCTCAGATCTCTGCCGCCCCGGACAGCCTCACCAGCCGTCTGCGCAAAATGGAATGGCGGGTGACCCGGATCCACAGCCAGGTGCTCCAGGAGCACGGTGTCAATATGTATCAGGCCCTG
>CAKTEB010000030.1 GCA_934546685.1 uncultured Oscillospiraceae bacterium | reverse complement strand
TCCCGGCTCACCCGATGGAGGGCCCGGGTCAGCTCCGCGGCCAGGGCGCACCGGTCGATGGGATGCCCCAGCTCCAGGGCCAGGCTGGTGGCCATGGGCTGCACCGCCTCCGGGAAATCCGTGAGCTTATGGTTGCAGTTGACGCCGATGCCGGTAACGAGATATTGCAGACTGGCGCTCTCCCATTCCACGCTCATCTCCGTGAGGATCCCCACCAGCTTTTTCCCGTTCAGAATGATATCATTGGTCCACTTGATCCCCGGGCGCACCCCGCAGACGGCCTCGATGGCGTCGCAGACCGCCACCGCCACCATGATCGTGGTATGGCTCACCTGATTGGGGGCACACCTGGGCCGCAGCAGCAGGGAATAATAGAGGCCCACGCCCTTGGGGGAGGCAAAGCTCCGGCCCTGGCGGCCCCGGCCCCCGGTCTGCTCATCGGCCATGGCCACAGTGCCCTCCGGGGCCCCCTGATCTCCCAGGAGCTTGAGATAGTTGTTGGTGGAATCCACGGAGTCCAGCACCTGGACCGTGTCCTTCCAGGGATGCTCCCCCAGATATTCCAGCACCCGCTCCCGCTCCAGGGGCTCCGGCTGGCTTTTCAGCCGATAGCCCAGGCGGGTGGAGGCCTCGATCTCATAGCCCTTTTCCCGGAGCCGGGCGATCTGCTTCCACACCGCCGCCCGGGTCACGCCCAGAGTTTTGCTCATTTCCTCCCCGGACAAATAGGTATCCCCTGCCTCCTGGAGCAGGGACAGCACGGCTTTCTGTTCCATTGTAAACCTCACCTCAGTGGACAGTTTACCACATTTCCCCTGTCTTCGCAAGCCGGGGAAATTTTTTTGCGGCTGTAAAGGTTTTTCTCTTGACATCCGGCCCCGGATGGTGTATGATGTCGTCTGTTAAGTCTACGGCCTTTACAGCCCCAGGAGGGAACGCTTTGGAACTGAGTACCCTGAACCGCACGCTGCTCTTTGACACCTACGGCGATATGCTCACGGAAAAGCAGCGCCTCTGCTTCGACCTCCGGTATAATCAGGACCTCTCCCTGGGAGAGATCGCCGAGCTGGAGGGCATCAGCCGTCAGGCTGTACGGGACAACATCGTCCGCACCGAGGCCCTGCTCCAGGACATGGAGGAGAAGATCGGCGCGGTGGGCCGGATGCTTCGGCTGGAGGCCGCGGAGCAGCAGCTTTTGCAGGCTGCCGAGGCGGCTGAGACCCTTCCCGGCGGCGACGCTGTGGCTGGGGCCATCCGGGCCGCACTTTCCTCGCTAAAGGAGTGATCGCATGGCATTTGAAGGATTGACAGAAAAGCTCTCCGCAGCATTCAAAAAGCTCCGCAGCAAGGGCCGACTCACCGAGGCCGACGTAAAGGACGCCATGCGTGAGATCCGGCTGGCACTGCTGGAGGCAGACGTCAGCTATAAGGTGGTCAAGGACTTTGTCAAGAAGGTCACGGAGCGTGCCGTGGGCAGCGATGTCCTCGAAAGCCTGACCCCCGCCCAGATGATCGTCAAGATCGTCAACGAGGAGCTCATCGCCCTCATGGGCAGCGAAAACGCAAAGATCTCCATTGCCTCCAAGCCCCCCACCGTCGTCATGCTGGTGGGTCTCCAGGGCGCCGGTAAAACCACCAACGGCGCCAAGCTGGCAGGGCTCATGAAAAAGGACGGCAAGAATCCCCTGCTGGTGGCCTGCGACGTATACCGTCCCGCCGCCATCAAGCAGCTGGAGGTAGTCGGCGGTCAGTTGGGGATCCCGGTGTTCCAGATGGGCACCTCCGATCCCGTAGACATCGCCAAGGCAGCCGTGGCCCACGCCAAAAAGGAAGGCTTCGACATGGTGTTCCTGGACACCGCGGGCCGCCTCCATGTGGACGAGGCCCTGATGGAGGAGCTCTCCAAGATCAAATCCGCCGTGGAGCCCAACGAGATCCTTCTGGTGGTAGACGCCATGACCGGCCAGGACGCCGTGAATGCCGCCACCGCCTTCAACGACCAGCTGGATATTGACGGCGTGATGCTCACCAAGCTGGACGGCGACGCCAGAGGCGGCGCTGCCCTGTCCGTCAAGGCCGTCACCGGCAAGCCCATCAAATTCGTGGGCACCGGCGAGAAGCTGGATCAGATCGAGCCCTTCCATCCCTCCCGGATGGCGTCCCGGATCCTGGGCATGGGCGACGTCTTGACCCTCATCGAGAAGGCCGAGGCCGCCATGGATCAGAAGAAGGCCCAGGAGCTGGAGCAGCGGCTCCGGAAAAACAAGTTCACGCTCCAGGACTTCTACGATCAGCTGGTGCAGCTCAAATCCATGGGCTCCATCACCGACATCTTGGGCATGATGCCCGGCATGAACGCCGGAGCCCTGAAAAACGTCCAGGTGGACGAAAAGGCCATGGCCCGCACCGAGGCCATCATCCTGTCCATGACCCCCTACGAGCGGGAAAATCCCAGCGTCATCAACCACAGCCGCAAGCAGCGCATCGCCGCCGGCGCGGGCGTTCAGGTCCAGCAGATCAACGCCCTCCTAAAGCAGTTCGACGACATGCAGAAGCTCATGCGCCAGTTCACCGGCCCCGGGGCCAGCAAGAAGATGAAGCGGCTCCAGAAGCAGGGCGGCATGAATCTCGGCGGCATGGGCGGAAAGCGCGGCTTCGGCGGATTTGGCCGCCGGTAAGTCCCTATTATTATTTGGTTCGTAACCAGCACATTGCTTTACGATAGATTTGAGAGAAAAAGATTACGGAGGTGAAACACCCATGGTAAAGATCAGACTTCGCAGAATGGGCGCCAAGAAGGCTCCTTTCTACAGAATCGTTGTTGCTGACTCCCGCAGCCCCCGCGACGGCCGCTGCATCGAGGAGATCGGTACCTACAATCCCCTGACTGACCCCGCCACCGTCACCATCGACGTGGAGAAGGCTCAGCAGTGGATCAAGAACGGCGCTCAGCCCACCGACACTGTTCGCGCGCTTCTCAAGAAGAACGGCGTACTCTAATTCGGAGGAACGGACATGAAAGAGCTGCTGCTTTATATGGCACAAAACCTGGTGGATCACCCCGAGTCCGTCTCCGTCACGGAGATCGACGGCGAGGAGACCACCCTGGAGCTCCGTGTTGCCCCGGAAGACATGGGCAAGGTCATCGGCCGTCAGGGCCGGATCGCCAAGGAGATCCGGACCATCATCAAGTCGGTGGCGCAGCGCAGAGGCCAGCGCGTCAATGTTGAGATCATTGGCTAAGGCAACACCGCGCAAATACGCCTTCGGATTCTGGCGGATCTTTTCCGCCAGAAATGCGTTAGTAAAACCTTGAAATACACAGAGTATGTCTGCGGTTTTACACCTTTTTCTGACGAAAAATCTCTCGCCAGGCTCTCTTGGCGATTTGTGCGGTATTGCCCTAAAGAAAATATGCGGTATGGGAACATATCGCATATTTTTTGTTTATTTTTGCCTCTTGCGTTTTTGGTGTGAGCCCGTATAATAGGCTTATCCTATCTGAGCGTCCATGGCTATACGCTAGGTACCTCAAATAGAAAAACAGGGCAACCCGAAAAGAGGGTCTGCCCAAAACGGCAACACCACATTCCTTGTTCCGCACATGGATGGAGTGTTGCAAAAACAGGGCAACCCGAAAGATGACGCCAAGAGCATTCAGCCAGGAATTTTGCGCACTAAAAAGGCATTTTTTCGATGGAATACTTTGTGTATTTCGAGAAAAAATAACGCATTTAGGGCGTAAAAGGCCGGATGAAGGCCGCAGGCGGAGGCTTGAGGGTCTGCCCAAAAAGCAGAGTAGAGAACTGCGGGTCAAGTGTCCGGAGGACGGGGAGTTGTCTCTGGAACGAAAAAAGTCCGCTTTTGCCGTGCAGATCTCGCATCCCGCTGCCGCATACCGGAATGAACCTCCTCTATGTGGCAACACTGCCATTAAAGGAGGCTATTTTTTATGGAAAACAGTATCTTATCCCCATCCTATTGGAGATCCGCCCTGGGGGAGGTGAAGAACCTCCGGCGGCTGACCTTCGCGGCCCTGTGCTGCGCCCTGAGCATCGTGGTGGGCGGCTTCTTCATCACCGTGGGGGAAAATCTCCGGGTGTACTTCACCTTCTTCATCACCGCCGTGGGCTGCGCGGTCTACGGGCCGGTGCTGGGGGTCATGGTGGCCGCCGTTACCGACACCCTCAACTATGCCCTGTTCCCCACCGGCGCCTACTTCCCCGGATATCTCCTCAGCGAGATGGCCGGAGCCCTGATCTACAGCCTGCTGCTCTACCGCAGAAAGATCACGGTGCTGCGGCTGTTCGGGGCAAAATTCCTCGTCAACTACGCGGTGAACGTGTGCCTGGGCTGCCTGTGGAGCCAGATGCTCTACGGCAAGGGCTACCTCTACTTCCTGGTCAAGAGCCTCGTGAAAAACACCATGCTCCTGCCCCTGGAGGTCATGGCCCTGGCGGCGCTGTTCTCGGTGCTGCTGCCCGCCTTCTCCCGGCTGGGACTGCTGCCGGGGCACAGCCAGAAGGAGCTCCAGAAGCTCCGGTTCACCAGCGCGGCGTTCCCGGTGCTGGGGCTCAGCGCGCTGATCGCCGGAGGATGCAGCTACTATTACAGCACCACCCAGGGAAGCCCCATGGTCTTTCTGGTGCTGACCACCGTTCTGGCGGTGCTGGGGGCCGGGCTGCTGATCGCAGGCGGGGTATACAACCGCCGTCACGCGGAAGCCTAAAGGAATAGAGAAGGAGCGCCATGGCAGCTGCCGTGACGCTCCCTTTTCGTTATTCGGATACCTTCTTGCCGTAGACCAGGTTCGGGAAGCCCTTGCCGCCGCCCACGGAGATCATGCCCTCGATGTAGCCGTCCTTGTCCACCCGGGCCCATACCTCCCAGCAGCCGGGGCCGGCGGGGTACTCCACCTTGAAGAACTCGTCGCCGGTGTAAAAGCCGAAGTGGATGGGGGTGCCGTCGGCGGTGCCCTTCAGGGTTCCGTCGGGCTGGGGCTGGAAGTCAAAGAGGATGTCGCCCTCAAAGAAGTGCTCCGGGGGCGTGCCGTGATCCTTCAGCTCCACATTGGGCTTTTCCACTGCCGGAGGAGGGCCGCCGGCAGGTGCGCCCTCGGGACCGCCAGGGCCGCCAGGGCCGCCGGGAGGGCCTCCCTGAAAATCCGGGCCGTGAACCAGGGTGGGGTCCGGGAGCCACTTCTTGATATAGTATTTGCCAGAGATCGCCATAACAATCGCTCCTTCCTTGTGATGGGTCTATGGTATCCCATGGGGCGGGAAATGTACAGAGCCTTTGCCGTGTGCTTTTCTGCTTTTCCGTGTGATTTTCGACCTTTCCGGGACAAGGGAGCCCTGTTTGTGGTTTTTGTGAAGAATTTCTGGACTTTTGGTGTGGAGCCCGATATAATGGTGGGAGCGGATTTTCCGCAGAACACAGGAAACAGGTGATGGAATTTGATCCATTTTCGCATAGATTCTCTCTGGACCCGGCTGGGGCTCTGGCTCTCGGGCTTCTGCTGTACGGTGCTGCTCTTGATGACGGACTTCAAGGTGAGCTTTGCGGTGACGGCGCTCCTGAGCCTCATTTTATTGGGCGTATTGGTCTTCCGGACGGAGCTGCTGAAGGAGCTGTTTCAGGACACCCATTGGAGCCTGTGCCTTTTGGCGCTTCTTTTGGCCCTGGCCCAGGGCTATCGGTCAAAGTCCACCTTTTATACCACCTGCGGGGGCTGGCTCAAAAAGCTGTTTGCCCTTGTCCAGCTGCCTCAGGGGCTCATCCGCTATCTCCCCTGGCTGCTGGCGGCCCTGGCTCTGCCCATGCTGTTCGGCTATCTTCTCTGGTTCGTCCGGTTTATGACGGCGCACGCAAGAAAATTCTGGCAGGGCTCGGACTTTACCGAGCGGCTGTTTCTGCTCAGCGCCGGGATCTTTTTCACCATCCTCATTGTATTCAGCTACCAGTGTACCCAGGCCTTTTACGGGGCCCACGTCAACGGGGCCTGGTACAACTTTGACCTGATCTACTCCGCGGACTCCGGGTATCTGGTGCATACGGACGTATTCCGGAACATCGGCGCGGATCAGAACGACCTGCGGCAGCCCCTGTTCGGGGTCTTCGCCGCCCCCTTTGCCCAGATTGCCTGGATCCTGTCCAAAATTCTGTTCTTCATTCCCAGCGGCTATGTGACCCTGCTGCAGATTCTGGAGACGCTGCTGTTTCTGGTGGCGGCGGTGCTGGTGGCCCGGATGCTGGGCCTCGTGGGCTATCGGAAGGCGCTGTTTCTGGGGCTGCTGTGCGTCAGCTATCCGGTGCTGATCTTCTCCCTGACCGCGGAGCAGTATCTCTTTGCGGTGTTCTATCTGGTGCTGATGCTCTACCTGCAAGACGAGAAAATCGGCGGCTCTCTGGGGTATATCGCCGCCACGGGCTCCATGCTCACCACCGGCATCTTCTTCCCGCTCATCACCTGGGACAAGCGGTTTTCCCAATTTGTAAAAAACACCCTGAAGCTCTGCGGAGCCTTTTTCGCGGTGATGATCCTCTCCGGCCAGCTGACGGCCTTCCTGGACATTCCCAGCTATATCGAGGGCTACGGCTACTACACCGGCGTAGACGTGTCGCCCCTCAGCAAGCTCATGCAGTATGTGAACTTCGTGGGCTCCACCCTCTTGGCCCCCGCCTCCCATGTGGATTTTGAGAGCTACAACCATGTGTCCTGGCAGATGCTGCCCGTGACCTCCTGGCGCATCGGAGGCTTTGTGGTGCTGGCCTTCTCCATTGCCGGGGTCATTGTCCGGCGAAGGGAGCGGTTCGCCAGGATCTGCGGGGTGTGGATGGGCTTTTCCCTGGTGCTGCTGGGCATTGTGGGCTGGGGCACCATCGACAACGGCCTGATGCTCTACACCCTGTACTTCGGCTGGGCCTTCCTGGCCATGGGCTTCTCGTTCCTGGACTTTCTGCTGTCCCGGTGGCGGACGGCGGAAATCGGGCTGGTGCTGGTTCTCATTTTGGTGGTGGGGCTCTATAATGTAAATGCCCTGAAGGCCGTTTTGGTCTTTGCCACACAGTTCTTCCCTGCCCTGAGGTGATCCTATGAAACACTATATCCGGCTGGCCCGCCCGGCCCATTGGATGAAAAATGTGCTGGTGCTGCTGCCCCTTTTATGCAGCGGACAGTTTTTAGACCCGGAGAAGCTCACCCGTGGGCTCTGGGGGTTCCTGGCCTTTTCCCTGCTGGCCTCGGCCATCTATGTGCTCAACGACATCCGGGACCGGGAAAAGGATCGGAACAGCACCACCAAATGCCGCCGGCCCATCGCGGCGGGGCTCATCTCGGTGAAAAGCGCCGTCATCTACTGCGTCGTGCTGCTGCTGCTGGCGGCGGGGGTGGGATACCTGGCGGCAGGGACGAGAATTTCCGCCTGGGCCCTGCTGATCGGCTACTTTCTCATGAACCTGGGGTACAGCTTCGGCCTGAAAAACGTGCCCCTCATCGACATCACGATCCTGGCCCTGGGCTTCCTCCTCCGGATGCTCTTCGGCGGAGCGGTCACGGATATCGCCCCCAGCAAGTGGCTGTGCCTCACCATCATCGCCCTGTCCTTTTACATGGGCCTGGGCAAGCGCCGGGGGGAGCTGCGGTCTCAGAAATCGGACACCCGGGCGGTGCTGAAATACTACAACCAGAGCTTTTTAGATAAAAACATGTATATGTGCGTGGCCCTGGCCATCGTGTTCTACGCCCTGTGGACCGTGGATGATTTCACGGTGCTGCGGGTGGGCTCCGAAAGCCTCATCTGGACGGTGCCTCTGGTGATCCTGATCTGCCTCAAGTACAGCCTCGACGTGGAGGGGCAGTCCGACGGGGATCCTGTGGAGGTGCTGCTCCACGACCGGATTCTCCTGCTGCTGCTGGGAATTCTGGGGCTGGTGATGATCCTGTTTTTGTACATCCTATGACGAAAAACCTCCGTGACCGCACCGGTCACGGAGGTTCGTTTTATTCCGCGATATCCTTTGCCGCGTCCTGGGCGCTGACGCCGCTTTCCAGCACGGATTTCAGCGCCGCCGAGGCGGAGGTCAGCCGATCATTGGAGGCGGCCCCATAGACGCCGCTGACGTCCCCCAGCCAGGAGATAAGCTCGTCGATCTCCTGCTGGGTAAAGGGCGAGACGGTCTGAGCCACCCCATCCACCCAGATGGTGGGATCCTGGGTGACGGTATTGCCCTCCTCGTCCTGGAAGGAGACCTGCTGGGTGGCCGCCTGGGCCATGTCCCGGAAGTCCTGCTCCAGCACCGGGAAGCCCAGGCCCTGGGAGCCCAGGAAATCGCCGCTGCCGGAGATCACCTGCTTGAGGAAGGCCCAGGCCGCGTCCCCGTGCTGGCTTCCCTCCGGGATGGCCAGATAGGCCGGGAACCGGAGCACCGTGCCGTTGCCGCTCTCCTGGGGGTAGCCCTTATAGGTGAGGGTATCGCCGATCTCCGCGGAGAGCTGCCGAAGATCCATAAAGTCCCCCAGCTCCACCTGAGAAAGGAGCAGGGTCCCGGCCTTTAAGCAGGCACTCTCGGAGTCCGCAGAGCTGTTGGCGGCCAGGGAATAGAGGTCGCCGTCCTCCACGGGGATCTGGGCGCAGGCGGTAAGCAGAGGCGCAAGCTCCTCGGAGGATCCGTTGTAGCCCTGGAGCAGAAGGTTCAGGGCGTCATAGCTGTTGCACATTTTCAGGATGGCGATGTCCGTGTGCTGGGACACCGTATCCGCAAACTCCTGGGTCGTCCAGCCCCGGCCCTCGCCCACCAGGGTGCTGCTGCCCGCCAGAGTCTCGATGCAGAAGCTCATGGGCATCCGATCTGCGGGGGCGGCCTTCTGGACGCCGGAGAGCAGGGTGCTCTCCCCCACCTGATCGTCATAATAGCCCTTGAGATCCTGGAGGGCCACGCCGGAGAGCAGACCGTCGTCGCCGATGACCAGGTCGAGATCCCCGGCATCCTCAGTCAGGCGGCTGTCGCCGTCGCTGTAGAGGCTGTAGTCCACCAGATGGAGATGCGTGTCCTGCTGGCTCTCGTTATAGGCCACGGCCAGAGCCGTGATCCGGGCGGTCAGGGCGGAATCCACCGAGGCCCCCACGCCGATGCTCACGGTCTCCCGCTGGGGGAGCTCCGAGGCCGCCACCCGGGTCAGGGTGCCTAAGACCGTGCCGGACTCCTGGCTGGTCACATAGTAGAGCTTCTCCGCCGAGGCCGCCGCGCAGTCTGTGAGGGTGCCGGGATCCACCCCGGAATCCACCCAGTTGAGCAGGGTCTCCATGCCGCTGTCCTCCGGGTTCATGGCGTAGAGGTTGCCGCCTCCGGACAAAAGGGCCTGATAGCCGCTGTAGGCCACGAACCGGCTCTGGCTGTCGGTGAGGGCTCTGCCGATGGATTCGGTGGTCAGGAGCCGGACGGCGTTGCCGCTGCCGCTTTCCGAGGAGGTCAGCACCACCTGTCCCCCCTCCAGGGTGCCCAGGCGCATGCCCACGCTGCCCCCGGAGAGCTTCAGGCTGGAGGTGGACTTGCCCTCGCTGCTGTAGACCAGCACCTGATCCCCGGAGAGGAGATAGAAATAGCCCCTGCCGTCCACGGCCAGATCCGTGGGGTAGGCATTTTCCAGGGTCAGGGACACCTGATTTTGAATTTCCCCAGCGTCTGACAGCTGAGACAGGGTCACGGCGCTGCCCTCCTGGGTGCCGCACCAGAGGCTGCCATTTCCCGCGCTGGCTCCGAAGAGCGTGCCGGAAAGACCGGAGACGCTGTGGGATTCCCCGGAATCGGGATCCTCCAGGGTCACGGCATCCTCGCTCTGCATGAGAAGGAGCACGCTGTCCCCCATGAGCACCAGCCGCTGAAAGCTGGGGCTGCCCAGATCGATGGCGTCGCCGGTGACGTAGCCATAGCCGGTCTGCTCCACCGGGGAGGCGGTGGTCTGGGGAGCCTCCAGCTGAGGGGCGGATGTGGGGGCGGCGGATTCCGCCGGGTCTTTTTCCTGGCTGCTCTCCGCCCCGGGCATGCCGCAGGCGGTGAGCAGTGTAAAGCTCAAAGCCAGGGCGATCCCCTGGCGCAGGTGTTTATGCTTCATATCGTCCTCCATATTAGAACGCGGACCGGGGCCCGCAGGCCCCGGCCATGGGTCACTTCCGATTGTTTTTGTCATAGATGCGCCGGAGGCCCTTGAGCAGGAGCATGGGATCCTCGGTCATCTCCCGCTGGCACCAGGGCACCACCACCGGAGCCATGGGCCCGGTGACCACCACCTGGCAGCGGCCCCCCAGCTGCTGCTCCATGCGCTCCACCATGCCGTCCAGCATGGCGGCAATGCCGAAGACCACCCCGGACTTCATGCAGTCCACGGTGTTCCGGCCAATGAGGCTCTTGGGGGCCTCCACAGTGATCTGGGGCAGCTGGTCGCAGGCCTCCGCCAGGGCCTTGGCGGAGAGGCTCACCCCCGGGGCGATGATGGAGCCCACAAAGCTCTTCTTCTCATTCACCGCCAGAAGGGTGGTGGCCGTGTCCAGATCGATGACGATTAGGGGGGCCGGGTATTCGGCGATGGCGGCCACGGCGTTGGCCACCAGGTCGCTGCCCAGAGCGCCCGGGTTGTCGCTTAAAATGTTCAGGCCGGTCTTCACCCCGGGGCCCACCAGAATGGGCTCCCTGTCCAAGAGGATCCGCAGGGCCTCCATGATCTGGCGGATCATGGCCGGGACCACCGAGGCCACGATGGAGCCGGTGATCTGTTTCCGGTCCACCCCGTGGATGTCCAGAATGCTCTTGAAGCTGATGGCGTATTCGTCGCCGGTCTTCTGCCGGTCCGCCGCCAGCCGGGAGGTAAACACCAGGTCTTCCCCCTGGAAGCAGCCCATCACCAGGTTTGTGTTTTCTACGCTCAGTGCCAGGATCATTCCGCGCGTCTCCTTTCGGGTGGATTGCCCCCTATTGTACCCTAACTCGCGGAAATAATCAAGTGGGACAGGATTCTGCCAGCATTGCCCTTGTTTTTTTCCTAGAAAATGATATGATAAAAGTAATGCTCAAATTTAAGTTACACGCAATACCACAGTGTGGTGTTGCGTCAAAACTGGAGGTTATCTCATGCCTTTTCAGAAGAACGTGCTGCTGGGCGTCACCGGCGGCATCGCTGCCTATAAGATCCCCAATCTCTGCTCCCTTCTGGTCAAGAAGGGCTTTTCCGTGGAGACCATTTTAACGGCCAACGCCCAGAAGATCGTCTCTCCCATCCCCTTTGAGAGCCTGTCCGGAAACCGGTGCCACACGGACACCTTCGATCCACTGGACACCTCGAAGATCGAGCACATCGCCCTGGCCCGGAACGCCGACCTACTGGTCATCGCCCCGGCCTCGGCCAATATCCTCGCAAAGCTCCGGTGGGGGCTGGCGGACGATCTGCTGTCCACCACCGCCCTGGCCTGCACCTGCCCCATTCTGCTGGTGCCCGCCATGAACACCAATATGTACCTGAATCCCGCCACCCAGGAGAATCTGGAGGTGCTGCGCCAGCGGGGTATGATGATTATGGAGCCCGCCTCCGGGCACCTGGCCTGCGGGGCCGAGGGCCCCGGGAAGATGCCGGAGCCCTCAGACATCTATGACCGCATCGAGGCCCAGCTGGCCTGTCAGAAGGACCTCCAGGGCCTCCGGGTGCTGGTGACGGCGGGCCCCACCCAGGAGCCCCTGGATCCCGTCCGGTATCTCACCAACCACTCCAGCGGCAAGATGGGCTACGCCATCGCCCACGCGGCCATGCTCCGGGGCGCTGATGTGACCCTGGTGTCCGGCCCCACGGCCCTGAAATACCCGCCTCTGGTGAAGACCATCCCCATCGTCACCGCTCAGGACATGTATGAGGCCGTGACCGCCGAGGCCGCCAGCGCCGACATCGTCATCAAGGCCGCCGCCGTGGCGGATTACACCCCGGAGACCGTGGCGGACAACAAGATCAAGAAGTCCGACTCCGACCTGTCCATCCCCCTCCGGCGCACCCAGGATATTCTGGGGTATCTGGGGAGCCACCGGAGAGAGGGCCAGTTCCTCTGCGGCTTCTCCATGGAGACCCAGAACATGCTGGAGAACAGCCGAAAGAAGCTGGAGAAGAAGCACCTGGACATGATCGTGGCCAACAACGTGAAGGACGCCGGGGCCGGGTTCCAGGGGGACACCAACGTCATCACCATGATCTCCCGGGACAGCGTCATCGAGCTCCCCCTGATGGACAAGGAGGAGGCCGCCCACGCCATTTTAACCGAGATCCTCGCCCGGCGCTAAGATCTCCGCTCCCGCCGCCGACACCTCAAAGGCGGTGCGCTCCTCCGGCCCCTCCGGGGTGTTCTTCACATAGTTCCGGCTCTGGAGCCGCCCCTGGATACTGAGCTCCGTGCCCTGGGCGCAGAGGCTGCCCATCCGGGCCACGCTGCCCCAGAGGATGCAGGGGATGTAGTCCTGCCGCCGGTATTTCCGGGGCACCGCCAGCATCACATCCGTGATCTCCCGGCCCAGGGGCGTATGGCGGTACACCGGCTCCCGGCATACCCTTCCCGTGAGCTCCACCCGGTTCTCCGGGAGCCCCGGGGAATACCGAAGCGCCTGGGCATAGACGGAGATCACCAGCCGGGGGCCCTGGCCTGAATGGTTGTGGAAGGAGCGGATCTCCCCCTCCGCCTCCAATAGCGGCCCGTCCCCGGGCGTCAAGGCTTCCACCAGGCTGTGCGCCGCCAGGATGTTCAGGTGGTCGTAGGTCCCGGACAGCCGCTCCACCGACAGCGTCAGCCGATCAAATTGCATACCGTGGTTTTCATGGGAGTAGGTCGGCCCGTCCAGCAGGATCCCCCGCAGCAGGACCTGATTCACCGGCGCTCTCCGCAGCCCGTTTTCATCCATCTGTTCCACCTCTTCCTTGTGATGAAACACTATATTCGCCGGGAGGCCCGGCTATACCATATCCCAGTCCATCCCCCAAAAGGAGGCATTTTTCATGCAGTACAAACGGCTTTTTACCCCCATCACCATCGGCTCCATGACCCTCAGGAACCGGATCGTCATGCCCGCCATGCACCATCTCTACACGGAAAACGGCTATGCCACCCCCCGCTTCAATGAATACTACTGGCAGCGGGTGGAGGGCGGCGCGGGGCTCATTATCGTGGGCTCCTGCCGCTTCGACGGCTACGGGGCCAAGGCCAATTCCATGTCCCTGGCCGACGACTCCACCATCCCCGGCTGGCAGGAATTCACCCGGGGCGTCCATGACCGGGGCGGCAAGGTGGCCGTGCAGCTCTACCACGCGGGCCGGTATATGCCCAAGGCAGACGTGCCCTGCGGCGGCGACGCCCTGTCCCCCTCCGCCACCTTCGCCTCCTACACCCGGGAGACCGCCCCGGAGATGACAAGGCAGCAGATCTTTGACCTGCTGGAGGACTATGCCGCCGGAGCCCGGCGGGCCCTGGAGGCGGGCTTTGACGCGGTGGAGATCAGCGCCTCCTCCGGGTATCTGCTCTGTCAGTTTCTCTCCCCTCTTACCAACCTCCGCACCGATGAGTTCGGGGGCAGCTTTGAAAACCGCTGCCGGTTCCCCCTCATGGTCATCGAGAAGGTCAAGGGGGTGCTGGGGGACAAGGTGCCCCTGATCCTGCGGCTGGGGGCCCACGACTTCGTGCCTTCTTCCAACACCCTGGAGGACGCCATGGCCTTTGCGCCCCTGGCGGAGGCAAAGGGCGTGGATCTCTTCAACGTCACCGGCGGCTGGCACGAGACCAAGGTGCCCCAGCTCACCGGAGATCTGCCCCGAGGCGGTCTCAGCTACCTGGGCAAGGGCATTAAGTCCGTGGTCAGCGTGCCCGTGATGATGTGCAACCGGGTGGAGGATCCCGCCACCGCCGAGAAGATCCTGGCCCTGGGCCGGGCGGATCTGGTGGGCCTGGGCCGGCCCCTCATCGCCGATCCCGAGCTGCCCAAGAAGGCCAAGGAGGGCCGGGCCCGGGACATCCGCCCCTGCATGGCCTGCAATCAGGGCTGCCTTGCCAACACCTTCTTTGACCGGCCCATCACCTGTCTCGTCAACGGCATCTGCGGCAGAGAGCTGGAGTATCCGGTGAAGCCCGCGGCGGAGCCCAAGAATATCCTCGTCATCGGCGGAGGCCCCGCCGGCTGTGAGGCCGCAGTTCGGGCCGCCTCCCGGGGCCACCATGTGACCCTTATGGAGCAGGAACAGGCCATCGGCGGCCAGCTGCTGGAGGTGGTCAACGTCCCGGCCCGGCAGGAATTCCGGGAGCTGCTCCGATACTACGAAACGCAGCTGAAGGAGACCGGCGTAAGGGTTCTGCTGGGCCATAAGGCCACGGCGGAGGACGCGGGAGGCTACGACAAGGTCATCGTGGCCGTGGGCGGACAGGCCAATCACACGGCCCTTCCCACCGCCCCCGATGCGATCCCCGTGTACACCAGCCGCCAGATCCTCTCCGGGGAGATCATGGCCGGGAAAAACGTGGTGGTCATCGGCGGCAGCTACATCGGCTGCTTCACGGCCCAGTATCTGGCCCGGGAGGGGGCCATGGACGCGGACGACCTGTTCTTCGCCATGACCCACAACGCCGACACCCTGGAGCACATCCAGGCGCGGCTCAATCATCCCGACCGCACCGTGACCCTGCTGGAGCAGGGGAAAAAGGTGGGCTTCGGCTTTGAGTCCGGCACCAGTTGGCCGGTACTGGGGGACCTGGGCCGCATGGGCGTGCCCTTCCGGAAGAACACCCTGGTCACCGCCATCACAGGGGACGGCGTGGAGGCCACGGAGACCAAGAAGGACGGCACGGTTGTAGAGCATCACATCCCCGCCGACTGCGTGGTGGTGGCCTCCGGCGTGCACCCGGAGCACAGCCTGTACGAGGCGCTCGCCGCCCAGGGTGTGGAGGCCGTGGAGATCGGCAACTGCCATCAGCTGGGCAAGGCCATTCAGGCCATTCAGGCGGGGGCCGAGGTTGGAATAACGATCTAATACATAGCTTCCCGGCGGAGTTAGAATGAACGTCCAGCTCCGCCGGGATTTTTCCGTTTTCCGTCAGTTTTCGCTTGATTCTTTACAGATCGCCAAAACTGTAGTATACTTCGAGGTAGAATTCCAAAGGAGGTGTGCCTATGGTATGCCCTGAATGCGGCGCGGCGGTGGAGGACTACGACCAGTTCTGCCCCAGCTGCGGCAAGGCCCTGGGGCCTGAGGCCGAAGCAGCCGCCCCCAACGAACCCGAATCACACCCCGCTCCGCCTCCCAAAAAGGTGGCGAAGCGTCTCTATCCCCCGGAGGAGCCCCAGGAGGCCCCGGAGCGCCCCGATCTGCTGAAGGACATTCTTCCCCAGGAGCCTCAGGAGCCCGATCAGCCCCAGGAGCCCCCAAAGGATCCTCCCAAGGCCCCTCCGAAGGCCCAGCCGGAAGAAAAGAAGAAGCCAAACCGCACCCCATGGATCCTCTGCGGGGTGCTGGCGGCGCTGCTGATCCTGGCCGCGGCCCTGGCCATCTATTTCTATTCCCACACCAGCTCCCTCCAGGTTCAGGCCAAAAAGGCCCAGATGGAAAAGACCAGCGCCGAGACCGCCCTGGAGGACGCTCAGTCGGAGCTCACGGCCATGGAGGAGAAATACCAGGCCGCCAAAACGGAAAATGACGACCTCAGCTCCCAGGTGTCCAGTCTCAGCAGCCAGATCAAGGACATGAAGTCCAGCGTCAGCCAGGCGGAATACGACAAGTCCACCGCGGAAAAATCCCTGGAGGACGCCCAGGCCCAGCTCACCGAGGCCACCAGCGCCTTGGAGGAGGCCAATACCCAGCTCTCCGCGGCACAAACGGAGCTGGAATCCGTCAAGGCCCAGAACGAGACCCTGACCCAGCAGAACACCGCCTACCAGAACGAGGTGGGCTTCTACGACACCTATGTGGTGTTTGTGATGCTGGGCAGCGACGCGAAATACTACCACAAGTATGACTGCGCCAATTTCACCAAGCGGAATTTCCTGGCCTACAGCACAAAGCTGGCGGAGGCCAACGGCTATTCCCCCTGCCCCATCTGTATTGGATCGTAAGAACCGCACAAGCGGCCGTATTGCAGCAGGCCCTGCAATACGGCCGTTTTATTTGCTCTGTCTCCCACGGAGACGCAACCACCGCCCCTTCGGGGCGATTTCATTCAGCCGTAAGGCTGAATTTCATATGCCAACGGCATATTTCACTCGGCGAAGCCGAATTTCATTGGGGTGCTGCGTGCAGCGCCCCTTATGCTGCCTCATGGGCGGCCTTCCACTGCTTCTCCAGCTGGGCCCAGTTGCGGTTGGCGTGCATCTCGGTCCATTTCTCCAGCTGGAAGCTCTGGCCAGAGGCGGTCTCCTCCGTGCGCATATAGCCGTGGGAGTTGGTGGCCTCCTGGACGTCATAGTAGGGCCACGCGCCGGTGTCGGGGTTGTCGCTCCAGATGACCATATCCCTGTGGAGGCCACCTGCGTCCACGGCCCGCTCCAGGACCCGGTTCACCAGGGTCATGGCCTCGGCCCGGGTGATGTTGTTCTCCGGACGGAAGGTGCCGTCGGGGTAGCCCTTGATCCAGCCCAGCTTTTCGGCCTTGGCGATCTCCTTTGCCCCCCAGAAGCTGGCGGGAACATCGGAGAAGGCGGTGGTATCCGCCGCGGTCTGGGTGCTGAACCGGGCGGCGATGGCCGCGAACTCAGCCCGGGTGATGGGCGCATTGGGGAAGAAGTGCCCCTGGCCGTCGCCCTTCAGGACGCCCATATTGGTGAGGGTGGAGATGGCGTTGTTGTACCAATCGGTGTCCGCCACGTCAGAATAATGGTTGGTAGAGGCCCAGTGCTCGTTCCGGCTGTCCTCGGTGAGCAGGCGGAAGAAGATGGTGGCCACCTCGGCCCGGGTGATGGGCTGCTGGGGCCGGACGGTGCTGTCCGGATAGCCGATGATGTAGGCGGTGTGGTCGCCCTTGTCAAGGTCGGGGGTGGTGTCCGCCTCCCATTTTGCGTAGACGGTGTGGTCGGTATCCATGTTGATCTTGGTGATGGGGTCGCCGCTCAAATCCTTGCTTGCGTACCAGCCCCGGAAGGTGAAGCCGGACTTGACGGGGGTCTTATCCAGGGTGGCTGTTGTGCCCACGCTGTACTGCTCGGGGGCGAATTTTGTGCCGCCGCCCGATTCATAGGTAAGGGTCACCTGCTTGGGGGCTTCCTTCTCCCACCCCGCGTAGACGGTCTTATCCGCGTCCATGGTGATCTTGGTGATGGGGTCGCCGGTGAAGTCGGCATCCGCGTACCAGCCCTGGAAGATGTAGCCGTCCCGGTGGGGCTGCTTGGCGCTGAAATCCGCCTTGTCGCCCAGATGGTAATCCTCAGGATCATAGGACGTTCCGCCATTGGATACAAAGCGCAGGGTCGCCTTGTTCACCGTATAGGACACGGTGGGCCTGGCGAATTCCTCCGGGGAGCCCTCGGTCAGCTCGCTGGCAACGGGGTGCAAAATGGCCCTGGTGTTGGTATAGAGGCCGTCATAGCCCTGACTGCCGTTTGCATCATACTGGCCGTAGGTGCCGAATGCAGTCTGGGGATTTGTGAGCCTTACGCTGTAATGGAGGCTCACGGGATTCAGGTTGCTGACCGGCACGCTGAGAAGCCAGGTAAGCTGCTCGCCCTCCTCCCCGTCGGGGGAATAGCGGAGCTCATAGGCATAGCCGGTGTCGGTTTTCAGGAAGCCATAGTGGTTGTCGTCGATCTTTTCCGCAGGATAGGTCTGGGCACTGTCCCCCTGGCCCAGGGTGACGGACAGCTTCGCGGGGTCGTTTACAAAGTCGAAATCATAGTCATTGCCTTCAGCATCCTGGCCCTTCCCCATATAGTCGGTGACTGTGGAGCCGGGGCCCAGCAGGTAGAGAATGTCATTCTGGATGTCTCCGAAGCTCACGTCCCTGCCCTCAGCGAGCGCGCTCATAAAGGACGGGCCCCAGGGATAGGACTGTCCCGCGCTGCCATTGGCGCTGACCGCATAGCAGTGGTACTTTGCCTGGAGCTGACCGTAGACCTGCGCCGTCAGATACAGGGCCTTGTCGACGGAGTTGGCATACTGACCGGCCTGTTCCAGTTCTGTGCGGAGGTTGGGCTCGGCGCCATAGGGATAGTCGTAGGTCTCTCCCTGGGCCTCCAGCTCCGCGCCCACGGCGGTCATGTAGGCCTTCCAGTTCTCCGGGGGATCGTTGGTTCCATACTTGGAGCTCCAGTTGTCAGGGCCCGCAAAGCAGAGGGTCTGATCGGCGCTGAAGCTCCAGGCCACTGCGGTAGGCACTTCGCCGAACTGATAGGTGATGCCGTCGCTGACGAACACCAGATACTTCCGGCTGTCTTCCACGGCGGTGTCCTCTTCCAGCAGCTTCTGTCCGGCCAGCAGACCGGCATGGGTGTTGGTGCCGCTGCTGATCTCCTGCGTGATGGCGGCTTCAATGGCATCATACTCGGTTGCCAGATCCTGAAAGGCCGTAACATTGGCCTGTTTGTTGAAAATCACAACCCCAACCTTTACCGTGGCCCCGGTTTCATCGGCTCTGGTTTTCAGGTTTTTCAGCATCTCCAGGGCCTGATTCTCCAGATCGGCGCTGGTGGATTTGTCCAGTACAAACACAATGTCCGTAGCCAGCGGTTCCTCCGCTGAGGGAAGCGAGAGCGTCACCTGGGATTCCAGGTTTTCGTCCAGCTGGGTGGCTGTTTTGGATTTCGAGATCTGCCAGATCTGATCTCCCTCCGGGTCGGCTGCGGCGGCCCCAAGGGGCAGCAGTGCCAGCAGGAGGCTGAAACACAGCAGCATGCTCCATAATCGCTTCTTCAATGTAGATTCCTCCTTGTATGATAATTATGTCTAGTCCTGGGAAGCGGACGTAGGCTTTTGGGTGTTCCTTTCTGCTCGCCCACATTTTACCATTCTTGGAGTGAAAAAAAGAACGAAACACGTCGAGTCGCTCAAAGACTTTTTCGTGGTTCGTTCCTTTGCGTTTGTGTGCGGTTCAGCGGCGCATGGCCCGGAGCTGTCGGGCAATTCGGGCGGTCTCAGAGAGGATGGTATCCACCTCCTCCGGGGTGTTCTCCCAGCCCAGGCTCAGCCGGAGGCTGCCCTGGGCGATCTCAGGGGCCACCCCCATGGCCGAGAGCACATGGCTGGGCTCCAGAGCCCCGGCGCTGCACGCGGAGCCCGCCGAGGCACAGACGCCCGCTCCATCCAAGAGCAGAAGCAGGGTCTCCCCCTCCACCCCCTCCAGGCAGACGTTCACAATGCCCGGAGCCAGGCGGTCCCTGTCCCCGTTCAGGGTGCAGCCGGGGATGGCAAGGAGCCCCCGGATCAGCCGATCCCGGAGGGCGGAGACATGGGCCATGTGTTCCGGCAGGTCAGAAATTGCCCGCTCCATGGCCGCCGCCATGCCCAGAATGGCCGGGAGGTTCTCGGTGCCGGCCCGCTTGCCCCGCTCCTGGCCGCCGCCGTGGATCAGGGAATGGGGCCGCGTCCCCCTTTTGGCGTAGAGCACGCCTGCGCCCCGGGGGCCGCAGAACTTGTGGGCAGACAGGGTGAGATAGTCCACGGGGGTCTCCCGGAGATTCACGGGAATGTGCCCCACAGCCTGGACGGCGTCGGTGTGGAAGGGCACCTGATATTCCCGGCAGAGGGCGGAAAGCTCCGGGATGGTCTGGATGGTGCCCACCTCGTTATTGACGGTCATGACAGACACCAGGGCCGTATCCTCCCGAATGGCCGCCGCCACGTCCTCCGGGCGCACCAGTCCCCCGGCGGTCACGGGCAGATAGGTCACGGAAAAGCCCTGGGACTCCAGGTATTCCATGGTGCGGAGCACCGCGTGGTGCTCGATGGCGGAGGTGATAAGATGGCGCTTTCCCTGGGCCGCGCCGTTCCAGGCGGCGGACAGGATGGCCTGGTTGTCCCCCTCGCTGCCCCCGGAGGTAAAGTAGATCTCCCGGGGACTGGCCCCCAGCAGGTCGGCGATTGTTTCCCGGGCATTCCCCAGGGCCGCCGCCGCGGTCTGGCCGGGGCCGTGGAGGCTGGAGGGGTTGCCCCAGCATTCGTCCATGGCCCGGAGCATGGCGGCTTTGGCCTCCGGGCACAGTCTAGTTGTAGCGGCGTGGTCGGCGTAGATCATGGTGCGTCCTCTTTTCCTACGAAACTGCTATGAATCATACACGCAATCCGCCTGTATGTCAACCGGGCGCAGAAAAAGAGCGCGCTGCAAAATCAGCGCGCTCTATCTGGGGTGTCGCCCTAGGGCAATACCGCATGAATTGGCGGCGAAGATTCAGCCAGAGATTTTACGGCGGAAAAAGGCAGTTTTTCGCAGGCATACTTTGTGTATGTCAAGAAAAAATAACGAATTTCCGACGGAAAAGATCGGCTGTAGACCGTCGACACATTTGTGCGGTGTTGCCTTAATTCTTCGGGGTTACGATGCCGCAAATGTCTACATTCACGGCGGCCACCTTCAGGCCGGTCATGGACTCGACGGCGGTGACCACAGCGTCCTGGATGTTGCCGGCCACAGTGGGGATCTCGCTGCCGTAGGAGATGATGACAAAGCACTCCACGGTGACCACCTCGTCCACAATGGACAGCTTCACGCCCTTGGCCAGGTTCTTTCTGCCCAGCATCTCCGCCAGGTCGGCGGTGAAGCTGGAGGAAAGGCCGTAGACGCCCTCCACCTCGCTGATGGCAATGGCCGCGATGGCAGCCACGACTTCTTCGGAAATATTGACGGTGCCCTTATCTACAGGCTGCACCAGATATTCTTTTGCTTCGCTCATAGCATGATGCCTCCAGTCTCAGACGGACGCGCCGCCTGTCTTTTGTTCATTGTACCATATTTCTGTGAAAATACAATCACTTTACTTCAATTATTTTGAGATCTGAGGGGCTATAGCCGCTCTGAGTGGTGACGATATCGCAGATCTGGGCCACCGCGTCGGCCTCCAGGCCCTCCTCCGGGGCCGCCACCGCCACGGAAACGCCGGTATCGCTCATGTACGCCACGCAGTCCGCGTAGCCCTTGGAGATCACCAGGCCCTCGATCTCCGCCTCCTTTAGGGCCGTGTTCACCATGCTCTCCAGCTGCTGGGAGGCGGTGGAGGCGGCCTGGTCGTCGGCCCCGGTCTCATAGGCGATGGTCTCCTGGAGGAGCTCCACGGCGCTGTCCCGGGATTCCTGGCGGGCCAGGCGGATGGTGGAGAAATAGTCGCTGACAGAGGTATCCGTGGTGGCCTCGGTGAGCAGCGCGTCATAGCTCTCCCCGCCCTCCACCGGGGCGGCGGCATCGGTGATGGCGTCGACCGAGGTAACGCCCCCGGCGTCTCCGGCGGTCTCGGTGTCGGTCTCCGCCTCCTTTAATAGCGCGGAATCCAGGGTGTCCGCCAGCTCCAGGGTGCCGGAGGTCTCGGCGGCCTCGCCATCCTGATGGTACGTCCAGTTCAGGTACACCCCCACGCAGATAAACAGCAGCACCACCGCCACCACCGCGTTCCGCTTCCATAGCTTCGTTGTTGTCGTTGTCATAATGCCCTCCTTCAATCCATCTTCAACACTGTGATATGATCCATGCCCAGGCCCGTGAGGCTGGACACCGCCTCCTTCACCGCCAGCTCCACCCCGGCCTGATCCGCCCCCTGGCACACCACCACCGCCCCCCGGAACCGGGGCAGCTGGGCGGAGATCACCACCGGGCTGTCGTCGCCGTTCTCCCGGGCCAGCACCGTCTCCCGCTGGGTCTGGGAATTGTCCTGGCCCTGGGACTCGGACAGATCCGACTGATAGGTATTCTCCCCCTGATCCTGGAGGGAGAGGAGCAGACGGACCTGTCCCGCCCCCTGGATCTCTCCCAGCAGGTCTTCGAGATCCTCGGTGAACACCGGGAGGGAGAATGCCTCAGGGGCCGGCTCCGTCTTGGTCTCCTCTGCCTTCCCGCCCTGGGGCAGGAGCAGCAGCAGAACCCCCAGGGCCAGGATCAGCGCCGGCCACCGGTAGGCTTTCAACATTCCTGTGATCTTCCCCAGGTTTTTCACATGCCGCACCACTCCTGTCTGTCCGGGGGAATGCCCAAGTCTCGCTCCAGGAGCTCCGAGAGGGTCCGCCTCTGCTGCTCCGTGGGACTGCCATAGAGCCTGGCCGCCCAGGGCACCGGATACCGGTCCTTCAGCCGCAGCGTCACCTCCGCCCGGAGCTCCAGGCCCATGGCCTGGGCTTTGTCCAATATATATGCCTCCGCCGCGTCGGTTATGAGTGCTTCCATCCGGCGGTTGGTCTCCCGCTCCAGGTCGTCCGCCTCCATGATTCCGGTGTAGCCGCGCCGGGCGGCGGCCACGGCCCCGGCGGTGAGATCCAGCTTGCCCAGGGGCATGACCATCGCCGAGAGCACCAGGAGCCCCGCCCCCAGTCTGGCCCCCTGGCCGGTGATGCCCTTGGGGGCAATTCTTCGGATGACGGAGGCCAGGATGGCCGCCGCCGTGAGCCCCATGAGATACGCCTTCACACCCCAGTCCCCCTTAAAAAGCACACGCAGCCCACGATGATCAGCAGGGTACACACCCCGGTCACTGCCGTCACCAGGCCCAGGGCTCCGGCTAAGGAGGAGATCAGCCCCGAGAGCTTCTTCTCCCCGGTGGCGGCGGTGGCTGCGGCGGTGGCCTTGAGCATGAGATAGCCCAGGCCCGTCTGGAGAAAGGGCCCCACGCTGACAGCCAATACCCCCAGCACCCCTAAAATCCCCAGGCTGCCCCGGACCATGCCCGCGGACACCAGAAGGGTCTCCGAGGCGTCGGCGATCATGCTGCCCACCACGGGCACCGCCGTGGAGATGGCCAGCTTGGCCGCCCGGATAGCCGAGGAATCGGCGCTGCCGCTGATGACCCCGGTAAGGGACAGGTAGGCCGTGACCCCGATGACCAGGGCCTTTAATGCCGTGGTCATGAGCTGGCGCAGAAGGTCGCCCAGTATGGAAAGGCTCCCGTCCCCCAGGGCCGCGTCGGCGGTGATCAGCGCCATATAGCAGGAGATCCCGGGAAGGAACACCAGCTGACAGAGCCGGGACAACGCCCCGCATACCGCCGTGGTAACCCCCAGCAGTGCCCCGGAGGCCCCCAGGGCTCCCGTGGCGGCGGTGGCCGAGGCCAGAGCCGGAAACAGGGCCGAGGCGAAGACGGTCATCTCGTCCACGGTACGGGTCATGTCCGTGAAGAACCCGGAGAATTGGCCGTAGAGCATCAGGGAGATGGCCAACACCCCCGCCAGCTCCATAGCCCCCATGGTCTCCCCCTGGCCCATATTCCGGAGCACCGCCGACAGAAGCACCACCCCAAAGACGGAAAGGCAGATGCCGAAAAAGCCCTTCAGCGCGCCTCCGGAGGTTTTCAGCGCCCCGGTGACGAGCTTCCCGGCGGCGGAGCCGAAGTCTGAGGCGTCCATGGTATCCCAGCCGGACAGGTCCGACTGGGCCTCCTCCGGGAGGCTGCCCGCGGCGGCGGAGGCGCCGAAATCCGCATCCTCCGCCGCAAAGGCCGGAAGGGCCAGCAGAAGCATCAGAAGCACCGCCCAGAGCATTCTTCTCACAGCATCTGCTCCAGCAGGGCCATGAGGCTCTCCATGAGAGGCAGCAGCACATACACCGCCGCCAGGGCCCCGGCGGTTTTCAGGGCCCAGGCAATGGTGCTCTCCCCGGCGTCCTGGCAGATGCCCCCGCCGATCTCCGTAAGCAGCCCCAGCCCCAGGGTTTTCAGCACCGGGCCCAGGGTGCCGGAGCCCAAATTCGCCCGGTCTCCCAGGGACTGGAGAAAGCTCAGCACCGGCCTTGCCAGGGTCATGGACAGGGTGAGGATCACCGCCACCGTTGCCAGGGAAATGAGCAGCGCGTACTCCCCGGCCTGTTTTTTTACCAGCATACACAGGATCGCCCCCACCGCCGCCAGGCCCGTCCATTGCAGCACCCCCTCCATCAGAACTGAAACAGGGTCTTCACCAGGTCGAAGAGCTGGGCGATCTTCTGCACCAGGATCATCAGCACCACCACCAGCCCCGCCAGGGTGGTCATGGTGGCCTGCTCCTCCCGGCCCGAGCGCACCAGCACCTGGTTGAGGATGGAGACGATGATGCCCACAGCGGCGATCTTGAAAATCAGGTCAATGTCCATGGGCCCTCCTTACAGCAGCAGCAGGATCAACGCCAGTCCCCCGCACACCGAGGCGGCGGCATAGGCCCGGCCCTTCTGCTGCTCCTGGGCATGGAGGGTCTCCAGCCGCTGCTCCGTCCGGCGCTTGTAGAGCTCCAGAGCCCGGGCCTGTCCGGTCAGGTCATAGCGGCCCAGGGCTCCGGCCAGCTCTAAGATCATGGCCGTTTCCTCTTGGCTCAGAGGCAGGGGCTCCGATTCCAGCTGGATCCTCATGGCCGTTTGCAGGGGCCGCCCGGTGACCGCCGCCATATTTACCGCCGTGCCCCGGAAGAAGTCCCCCACCAGGCCCCCTAATTGGTTCCCCGCCGCCTCAAAGAGCTCCGGCAGCGAGGCCATATGGAGCTCCATTTCCCCCTGTAAGAGCTCCAGACCCAGCCGCAGCTGCTCCAATGTCCTGCGCCGCTGCCGGAGCCCCTGCCGGGCCAGATACCCGTTCATCAGGGACGCCGCGGCCACAAAGATCCCGCCCGC
>CAKTEB010000029.1 GCA_934546685.1 uncultured Oscillospiraceae bacterium | reverse complement strand
GTGTAGGACTGGCGGAAAAGGTGTCCGTTTTCAGCGGTCAGGGTGTCGGACGGCTAACGGTCAGGGTGTAGTTTTCGGCCGGCATATTCAACTGGATCGCGGAAATTCCCGGCATCACCGCTTTGCCCCCAGGATATCAGTCTCCGCCAGGGTCTCGAGAAACTGCTGGAGAGCGGGGTTGTGGTGATCCTTCCGCCAGGCGGCGATGATCTCCTCCTCCTCCCCCTCGCCCATAAGCGGTACGAACACCAGGTTGTCGGCGTTATAGAGCTTATAGGTGCAGTAGTCCGGCAGGATGGACAGGCCCTCCTCCGAGGCCACCATCATAAGGACGCTCTCCGTGTCCGAGGAGCGAAACAGGATATTGGGCTTGTAGCCCGCGTCCTTGTAGAGCTCCATGAAAAAGGCGTCGCCGTAGGAGTCGTTGGCCGCTGAGGGGGACATATAGAGGATGTTTTCCCCCCGCAGCTCACTGCGGCGCAGGGAGGCCCGCTGGGCAAAGGGATGCCGGGCGTACAGGGCCACCACCAGCCGTGCCTTTTCCACGGTCAGGTAGCCGATGTCCGGGTTCTGCTTGAGGTTTGTGCTGTCCCAGGTGAAGATCACGTCGTATTCGTTGTTCAGGAGCCCCGCCGCCAGCACATCCGTAGAGCAGCGGTAGAAGGTGATGAGCACGTTGGAATGGGTCTCGTGGAAGCTCCGCATGAGCACTGACAGGTCGCTGCGCTCATAGCCCCGGACATAGCCCACCCGCAGGGTGCCGATGAGGCCTGTGGAGGCGTCGTGGACCCGGTCAATGGCCCGGCTCATACGCTCTAAAATCGCCTTGGCCTCAATGAGAAAGGCTCGGCCCGCGGTGGTCAGAGTCACAGGCCGTGTGGTTCGGTCAAACAGGCGGCAGCCCAGGGTGTCCTCCAGCAGACGGATCTGCTGGGTCACGGCAGTCTGGGAGACGTAATGCTGCTCCGCCGCCTTGGTAAAGCTCTGGCTCTCCGCCGCCGCCACAAAATACTTGAGCTGATTTGTATTCACAATGATCTCTCCCACATCATAACTTTTACTTATGATATCATGGGGAATTTCCGGTTGTCAAGGACAGGATTTCCCTGTAAAATTGTAAATACTTTTGAATGTGAGGAGTATTTTCATGAAACGAGAGTCTTTTCAGTCCCGGCTGGGCTTCCTGCTGGTGTCTGCGGGCTGCGCCATCGGCATCGGAAATGTCTGGCGCTTCCCCTATGTGGTGGGCCAGAACGGCGGCGGCCTGTTTGTGCTGCTGTATCTCATCTTCCTGGTCATCATGGGTCTGCCGGTGCTGACCATGGAGCTAGCCGTGGGCCGTGCCAGCCGGAAGAGCGCGGTGCTGGCCTATAAGGCCCTGGAAAAGCCTAAGAGCAAGTGGCATATCCACGGCTGGTTCGCGATCTTAGGCTGCTGCGTGCTGATGATGTATTACACCACCGTGTCCGGCTGGATGCTCAACTATTTTGTAAAGTTCGCCACCGGCACCTTCTACCACGGCATGGACAGCGCCGCCGCTGAGAGCGTATTCGGCACCATGCTGTCAAAGCCCGGCGAGATGGTCCTCTTCATGGGCATCACCGTGGTGGCCGGGTTCCTGGTGTGCAGCCGGGGCCTCCAGAACGGCCTGGAGAAGATCAGCAAGTACATGATGAGCGCCCTACTGGTGCTGATCGTGGTGCTATCTGTCCACTCCCTGACCCTGTCCGGGGCGTCTGAGGGTTTGAAGTTCTATCTGGTGCCCAATCTGGACGCCGTCCGGGAGGTGGGCCTCGGCAGCGTGATCTCCGCCGCCATGAACCAGTCCTTCTTTACCCTGAGCCTGGGCGTGGCCGCCATGGAGATCTTCGGCAGCTACATGAGCAGAGACAACACCCTGGCCGGTGAGGGCATCCGCATCTGCGCACTGGATACCTTTGTGGCGGTGCTCAGCGGCCTCATTATCTTCCCCGCCTGCTTCAGCTACGGCGTGGAGGCCGGTGCGGGCCCCAGCCTGATCTTCGTGACCCTGCCCAATGTGTTCGTGAATATGGCCGGAGGCCGGGTATGGGGCGCGCTGTTCTTCTTGTTCATGACCTTTGCCAGCTTCTCCACGGTCATCGCCGTATTTGAGAACATCATGTCCTTCTGCATGGATATGTTCGGCTGGAGCCGGAAGAAGACCGCTCTGATCTGCTGCGTGGTGATCTTCGTGGCTTCCTTGCCCTGCGCGCTGGGCTACAATGTCTGGAGCAATGTCCATATCATCGGGGCCAGAGACGTGCTGGACAGCGAGGATTTTCTGGTCAGCAATCTGCTGTTGCCCATCGGCTCCCTGATCTATCTGCTGTTCTGCGTGACCAAATGGGGCTGGGGCTCTGAAAATTACTTTGCCGAGGCCAACACCGGCAAGGGCCTGAAAATGGCCACTTGGCTGAAGCCCTACTTCCAGTTCATCCTGCCCATTCTGATTCTGATTATTCTGTTCCAGGGGCTCATCTGATGGCCTATACGGGATCCCCGCCGCGGCTGCGGCGGGGATTTTTGCGCCGTGGGACGGGAAATTAAATGGGATTTCAGGAAATCCGCCTTTCTATTTTCCGAAAAACGTGCTATAATGCCAGTAACTAAATTCTGGTGGTGATCCTTTGTCCTTTCCTTCCCAGTCCCGGCTCAGCATGGTCCTGGCGGCCCTGGCCGGAGGAGCGGGGATCCTGCTTGCCGCGGTCATGGCGGTGGGCAGCCTTACCGGTGGAAGCGCCGGAAGCGTCCTGTTTTCCTTTGTGATCCTGCTGCTGGGCTTTCTGGCCGCCGGTGTGGTATTGGTACGGCGGCCTATGCTCCAGCGCTCCCGATACACGCTGGCCGCAATGCTTGTCCTGTTCCTGGGGCTGTGCCTGCGGCTGAGCCTTTTCGATTATCAGTCCCCGGACTATGTGAGCTTTCTCTCGGTCTGGACCGAGACCATGCGGCATATGACCGTCCGCGAGGCGCTGACCACGCCCATTGGCGACTATAATATGCCCTATTTATATCTGATCCTGCTGATCTCCCGGCTGCCCTTTTACGATGTCTACTGCATCAAGCTGTTTTCCGTGCTGGCGGACATTGCCTCGGCGCTGGCCGTGGGGTATCTGGCAAGGCAGCTTTGCCGGGATGATCGGATCGTCCTTCTGGTCTTCTGCGCCGGCCTGCTGTGCCCCACCACCTGGCTGAATTCCGCTTATTGGGGCCAGTGTGACAGCATCTATGGAGCTCTGGCCCTGTGGGGGCTGTATGCAGGGCTCCGGGGCCGCTCGAAAACCAGCTATCTGCTCTTTGCGCTGAGCTTCAGCTTTAAGCTCCAGGCCATTTTCCTGCTGCCCATTCTGGTGTTTCTCCTGACCTCGGAGCGGATCCGGCTCCGGGATGTGTGGGTCTTCCCAGCGAGCTTTCTGGGTGCCTCCCTCCCTGCCCTGCTGGCTGGCCGGAGCCTTTCCAATACCTTCTCCGTCTATCTCAGTCAGGCCCAGGCCTATCCCTATCTGAGCCTCAATGCCCCATCCTTCTGGAGCCTCATCAACAACAGCTTTTTTGACAATCTCTCCGGCGGGCCGGTGCTTCTGGCGCTGACCCTGGCGCTGGTTTTGATGGTAACGCTGCTGCTGCGGGGCGGACGGCTGGAGCCAAAGCAGCTTCTCTCCCTGGGACTGATCTTCTCGCTGATGATCCCCTGGACGCTGCCCAGGATGCACGAGCGGTATTTTTATCTGGCGGAGCTTCTGTCCCTCAGCTATACCGCCGCGTATCCCCGCCGGGCCCCGGTGGCCCTGGGACTGATGGCTGGCGGTTATCTATGCTATAGTCTCTACCTCTTTGGCGGTATGCCGATCCTGTCACTCCAGCTGGTGGCCGCCATCTACGGTCTTATCATTCTGTATCTATGCTCCCGGCTGCTCCGGGAGCTCCCCACCAACGGCGGCAGCCCCGCCAATCTAAAAGGAGGAAGCAATGATGAATCAACCTGAATACCTCTGGTCGGACCGGCGGCGCCGCCTTGGCATGCCCCTGTCCTTCACCCGCTACGCCCTCAGCGATGACCGTCTGTTTTTGGAGACCGGTTTACTCAGTACCCGCTGTGAGGAGATCCTCCTGTACCGGGTCCGGGATCTCTCCCTGAAAATCTCCCTGGGCCAGCGGATCTTCGGCGTTGGCACCGTTACCATCCAGTCCTCGGATCAGTCCTGCCCGGTGCTGGAGCTCAAGAACATCAAGAATCCCCGGGAGACCAAGGAGATCATCCACCAGGCCGTGGAGGAGATGAAGCTCCGCCGCAGAATGCGGGTGGGCGAGGTCCTCAGTGACGACCACTATCATGATGAGGACGACTGCGATCACGACGATTGGGACCAGGCGTAATTTCTCCGGGCTGGAAGCGATTCCGGCCCGGAGTTTTTCGATTCCTGATATGGCATAAAAGGAAAGGGCGAGCTGCATCATACATAGCAACACGCCCAAAAGCATTCGATCTGTCGCGAACCGGCTGTGCGGGACGAAACCCCGAAGGGAATCCCCTTGGGAAAGACCCATTCGCCGCCCCAAAGGGGCGATTTCATCCAGCTCCACAGATGGATTTCATGTGCCGCACTCCCAAGGGTAGTTGCTTCGCGGCGCAGGCACATTTCACTCGGCCCTAGGCAGAATTTCATTGGGGCCGCTGCAAAAATGCAGCGGCCCCTGCCTTGTGTTGACGAAAAAGATGCACCCACCTCAAACCCCCATTTTCACCAAATCGAAGCCCAGCGAAGCGGGTTCGATTTGGAAAGGAGGAGCAGCGAAATGAGTGCGCTCTGACTTTTATAAAAAGTCGGAGCAAGCGATATGAAGCTTGCTCCGACGTGGTGCGGGCGGCGGGACTCGAACCCGCACGCCAATGGCAATGGAACCTAAATCCATCGAGTCTACCAATTCCACCACGCCCGCATATTGTTTATTATTTTACCATAGCTTTCCGCAAAACGCAAGGAAAAATGCGCCCTCCGGTCTCCCAGAGGGCGCTGGACGAAATTACCGTTTGATCTCCATGGGGATCTTGTACTTATTCTGGTACAGACCCAGTACCTCCACGTTGGAGTAGTAGCCATCGGAGATCCGATAGTGCTTGTGGCCGCCCACCAGGATGATATCCGCCACGTTCACGTTGGTGCGAACCTTCTCGTTGCTGGCGTTGGGGCCGGGCCGTTCCCAGAAAATCGCGGCGATCTGATCTCTGGGGATCACCGTTGTCTTGAAGGTCTCCTTGATCACGATGGCGTTCTCATAGCACTCCACTCTGCCCATAATCGTCTTGATGCAGTAAGCCAGCAACACCAGTCCCACCACCAGCAGTACGATACCTGTCACGCCGATGGAGCCAAAGGTGCCCTTGGAGATGCCGTAGCCGATCACAGATACCCCCGCAATCAGGAACGCGAACGTCACCATCAGCATACCGCTGACGGCCAGCGGCAGGGTCTTGGCCTCGCCGAATTTCTTGCCATAGCTTTCTTCCACAGTCATTTCCTCCCCGGGCCGAAGCCCTTATAAGATACGGCTAATATACCACGGAGTGCACAAAAAGTCAGTAAAAACCTGTGGTGGATTTCTAAATTCATGACAATGTATGTTAGCCGCCTAACATTTTTGTGCAGTCTGCCCATTGCACTTCACAGGGTCTACACAATTCCGCACACCTGCAAGATTGCCCCTTTTCATCGATTTCGGAATGTGATATAATATAAAGACATTTGTACACGCTGGGAGGCGCTTTCATGTCAGTTTCCAGATACGATTTCGGCAGCCTGCTTTTTAACGCGACCCGGGATTTTAACCGGCTGGAGCGGAATTTCTGTAAAATGGCCGGGCTCTACCAGGGCCAGCCCAGAATCCTTACCATTCTAAAGGCCAACGAGGGCGTGACCCTCAGCGAGCTTGCGCCCCTATGCACCATCGGGCTCCCCAGCCTGTCCGTCTCCCTCCGGAACCTGCAAAAGGCCGGCATGATTCGAAAGGCAGGGGCCGGAAAGAATCAGCGCCTCTATCTCACCGAGCAGGGCAACCAGCGGGCGCTGGAGTTTCACCAGGCCCTTGACTGCTTCTTCACCCAGTATTTTTCGTGCCTGGAGCCCCAGGAGATCCAGCACTTCTATGCGCTGCTTCAGGGCTTTGACGACTATGTCCGCACATTCAACGACAACTATGAGCTCCAGCACGGCTGGAAGAAAGCCTGACAGGAGGTAGCCCTTTGGAAGCACTGCTCCACCACGCCCTTTCCCCCAGAGAGGTGGGGGCCGTATCGGCCCTGGGCCTGGCCCATATGGGCGACGCGGTCTATGAGATCCTGGTTCGCTCCATGCTGGTGCTGGACGGAAACACCACCAGCGGCCACCTCCACAAGGAGACCACCGCCTATGTCTGCGCCCCAGCCCAGGCCGAGGCCATAGACCGGTTGCTGCCCCACCTCACCGAGGAGGAGACCGGCTATTACCGCCGGGGCCGCAACGCCGCCGTTCACAACATCCCCAAGAACGCCACCCACAGCCAGTATTCCAAGGCCACGGGCCTGGAGGCGCTGTTCGGGGCGCTGTATCTGCTGGGCCGCACCGAGCGGATCCGGCAGCTGTTTACCATACTCATGGAGGACCGCCATGCCACTTGACGCCATCTATCTATCCTCTGTAGCCCAGGAGCTGAGAGACCATATCCTGGGCTCTAAAATTGACAAGATCTATCAGCCCTCCCGGGATCAGGTGGTATTCCTGCTCCGCAGCCGGGAGGGTGCCTTTCGGCTGCTGCTGTCAGCCAATCCCTCGGCCCCCCGGGTACATTTTACCACCGCCCCGGTGGAGAATCCCGCCTCTCCCCCCATGTTCTGCATGCTCCTTCGGAAGCATTTGGCGGGCGGACGCTTTGAATCCGTAACCCAGCCCCCCATGGAACGGGTCATCGACTTCTCTCTGGCCTGCACTGACGAATTCGGTGAGGCCGTCACCAAGCATGTGATTCTGGAGATTATGGGCCGAAACTCCAACCTGATCCTCACCGGCGGCGACGGGCGCATCATCGACTGCGTGCGCCGGGTGGATTACGAGATGTCCGAGCAACGCCAGGTGCTGCCAGGGCTCTTTTATCATCTGCCCCCCAGTCAGAACAAGCTGGATCCCAGCACCGCTGCCCTGGAGGATATCACCGCACTGCTTACGCGCATCGACAGCCCCACCCGGCCTGACGGCTTCCTGATGGATCATTTCTCCGGCCTGCCGCCGCTTATCTGCCGGGAGCTGTGCTTCCGCTATGACCCGAAGCTGGAGGATCTCAGCACCCTGCCTCCCGCCTCCCGCTATGCCTTTGGGGGCTGGCTCAAGGCGGAGTTCCAGAAGCTCACCCAGGAGCCCGGAACGCCCTATCTGCTTCTGAAGAACGGAAAGCCCTGGGACTACACCTACCTGCCCATTCGTCAATACGGCTCCCTGGTGGAGCTCCAGCAGCAGGAGAGCTTCTCTCAGCTATTGGACCAGTTCTATGCCAAGCGGGATGCGGCGACACGGATGAAGACCAAGGCCCAGGCCACCCTGAAAACCGTCACCAATCTTCGGAACCGCACCGCCCGAAAGCTGGAAAATCAGAAAAAGGAGCTGGCGGCTACCGCGGATCGGGACACCCTGCGGATCCGGGGCGAGCTCATTACCGCCAATCTCTATCGCATTGAGCGGGGCCAGAACAAGCTGGTGGCAGAGAATTACTACGACCCGGAACTCCGGGAGGTGGAGATCCCCCTGAACCCCACCCTGTCTCCCCAGCAGAACGCCGCCAAATACTTTAAGGACTACAATAAGGCCAAGAATGCCGAACGGTATCTGACAGATCAGATCGCCAAGGGCCAGACGGAGCTCACCTATTTGGAGAGCATCCTCGACGAGCTCTCCAGAGCGGAAACGGAGAAGGATCTCACAGACATCCGCCAAGAGCTGATCTCCGGAGGCTACCTTCGGAACACCGACAAAAAGAAGCGCATGAAGTCCGCCCCCTCCAAGCCCATGGAATTTACGTCCTCCGCAGGGCTCCGGATCCGGGTGGGCCGGAACAATGTGCAGAACGATCAGCTGACCCTGAAATCCTCCTTTAAGTCCGACCTGTGGTTCCACACCCAGAAGATCCACGGCAGCCATGTGATTCTCTCCTGCGAAGGCTCCCAGCCCGACGACCAGAGCATTCAGGAGGCCGCACAGCTGGCCGCCTACTATTCCCAGGCCCGGGAGAGCCAGAACGTCCCGGTGGACTACTGCCCGGTGAAGCAGGTGAAAAAGCCAGCAGGCGCCAAGCCCGGCATGGTGATCTATGAGCACTACAATACCCTATATGTGGATCCCAGCCCGGAGCTGGCAGAGAACCGGAAAGCCAAATAAATAACGCGCATGGAACGCTTTTTTCGCTTCCATGCGCGCTTTTTATCTCTTTTTTCGGGCGGTTAGCTGCCGCTCCTCCTGCTCCAGCTGCCAGAACAGGTAGTTGACCGTCCAGCCCGCATTGGTATCCGTCATGGTGGCACGATGGGCCTTTTCCCGGCTGGCCTGCCGGGAGAGATCGATGAGGCGATTCAGCAGCTCTCCTCTCGCCCCGGCGAATACAGCCATGCGTCCGGTAAAGTCCGGAGCCTCGCCGCTGCTGGCGGTCTCAGGCCGCTCCAGGAGCTCTCGGAGCTTGCAGCCGAACTGATTGGGCCCCACCACTGTGATCTTCAGCAGCGGAAGCTGCCGCAGCAGGAACCGCCAGGCCTTGACCTCGGCGTCGGTGTAGTTGCAGAGGATCACGCTGGGCGGCGTCATGCTTCTCCCTCCTGTCGTTTCTGGAAGGTGAAGCCGATGGTCTCTCTGCCGCAGTGGGAGGAGATGATGCTGCCCGCCCGGGCGGTGATGACCTCCTCAAAGATCCCGGACTGCTCCGCGAGCTTCACCAGATGGTCAAACAGCGCCGGATCGATGCCCGCATGGTAGACGCAGGCAATGCCCCCGTCCCCCTGCTGCCGGGCCAGCTCCAGCTTGTCCTTCAAAAACTTCTCAAAGGCCTCCGGCATTTTGCCCCGGTACTTCTTTCCCACGGACAGAGTGCCTCCTGCCATCTCGATAGCAGGCTTGATGCCCAGGATGTTTGCTCCCAGAGCCGTTACGGTGCTGCACCGGCCGCCCTTGGCCAAATAGGTGAGCTTCGCCACGATAAAGGAGGTATTGGTCCGGTCCGCCAGGCCCAGAATGGCGTGATAGATCTCCTCCGCGTCCATGCCCTCGTCACGCATGCGGCAGGCCTCTATGGCAAGCAGTCCGCCGGAGCAGCTGAGGGCCTGGGAGTCGATCACATACACGTCCTCCAGCTCCGCCGCCGCCAGCATGGCGTCCTGGCAGGTGCTGGAGATCCCGCTGGACAGGCCGATATGCACCACCGCATAGCCCTGCTCCGTATACCGAGCGAAAAAGTCTCGGTACTCCGCAGGGGGAATGGCTGAGGTGGTGGGCAGCACGCCCTTTTCCTCATAGGTGGCATAGATATCCTCCGGTGTGATGTCCACGCCGTCCCGGAACACCTTTCCGTCCTGGTGGACATACATGCTGGTGATCTGAATGGAATACCGCTCCCGCATCTCTGGGCTGAGATCGCAGGCGGAATCACAGGACACCATAATGGGCTTTGGCAATTACGTTTCCTCCTTTATGAGATGGGCGGAAGCCTGGTAGATCTCCTTCCGGAAATCCGGCTCCGGACTCAACCGCTCAAAGACCACCCGGTAGCCATATTTCTTTGCCGCTACCTCCATGTGGGCCATGGCAACGCCCACGTCCAGGCACTGATAATAGTTGAGCTGATTGAATTTCAGCAGCTTGTTGTTCTTCCGGTAGATGTGGATCCGATGGGTGTCCACCAGATACCGTACCGGCTCGGCGTTCATGCAGCTGGGCGCCATCCAGGTGAGCTCCATGATCTCCTTTCGGGGGGAGCTCATGTCGCCGTAGGCAATGGCCGAGAGCTTCTTTTTCTTCTTAATCTCCGAGGGATCCTGCCGGAAGGGCTCCGAAGACCTACCAAAGGCCACGGTGGTGATATAGGGCAGTACGTCCTTGTAGTCGTGCTCCGGCTCCACGTCCAGAGTGCTCTGCCAGCAGCTGGCGATACCGTGGGCCGTGAGCCAAAGTACCGCCATTTCGCCGATATATCCGGCGTTTTGGAGGCAGTTTTTAATTTTCTCCGATCGGATCACCAGATAGTGGGGAGCCTGAAGCCGGGGGATGCCGTTTAGGATATTCCGCATGTCGTCCAGGGGCAGAATGTCGAAATTCCAGTCGATGGTATCATCGGGCACCCAGAGCTCCGACAGAAAGTCCACCAGCTCGTCGATGAGCTCCGGCTCCAGCTCCTCCATATCGTAGGAGCGGATGGAACGACGTTTTAAGATTGCTTCATCCAGGGTCATGCCTCTGCTCCCTCCTCCTCGTCCATGTCAAACAGGAACCGAACCACGGCCTCGCCGATGGGCCGGGATTGGCCGGCGGAGGGATAGCAGTGGATCTTAATGGACGGGTTGAAATTCAGCTCCGTCACCGCGTAAATGCTCTCATCTGCGGGCAGGGTCACATCCTCGGTGAGAATATCCACGCCGCAGAACACCGCTCCCACGGCCTGGGCGGCCTTCAGGGCCACGTCCCGATAGGAGGGATGGACGATATCCGTGCAGTCGATGGCATCGCTGCCGCTGGAGACGTTGGAACTCTGCCGCAGGGTCACCCGCTCGCCCTTCTTCGGCACAGTCATAAAGCTCATGCCCATGGTCTCCAGGTGCAGCGCCTCCTCCGCGCCCATGCCGATGAAGCTCAGGGGCCCGCGGTGCTCCGGGCCTCTTCTGGGATCCCGGGACTTCTCGATGACCAAGTCCCGGATGGTGCGGACGCCGTCGCCGATGACGTAATCGGGGATCCGCTTGGACACCGCCTGAACCACGTTGCCGATAACCAGGAACCGATAGTTGTCCCCGGGCAGATACTCCTCCAGAAGCACCTCCTGGCTGTTCTGGAAGGCGATATCCAGCGCCTTTTCAAAGTTCTCCTCGTTGGGGCTTGAGGTAAACACTGTGATGCCTTTGCCGTAGTTGGTGAAATTGGGCTTGACCACCAAAGCGCTGGGCTTTCTCTGCCGGAAGGACTGAATTGCAGATTCCCTGTCCTGGAAGATGGAGCCCCGGGGCGTGGGGATGCCGTGCTCCCGCAGCAGCTGCTTGGTGAGGTTCTTGTTGCGCATCATCAGGATGCTGGCGCAGTTGTCTCGGCTGGTCTTGGTGGCCTGCTTCACAAACTCCACTCGGTCGCCCCGGCGGAGCCGCACAAAGTTATCCACCCGGTCCAGCACCTCATATTTGACGCCCAGCTTCAGGCAAGCCTTGATGAGAGCCTGAGTGGAGAGCTCCATGTCCTCGAAGCCCTTGAGGAGATAATACTTCTCATTGGACTGCTCCAGAGCGCTCATGGCGCACTCCATGGCAAAGGGCACATAGCCCTTCTCCTCGATGGCGTGGTAGACCCGATGGGCATAGAGCAGCTCCTGATCCACCAGGCGCTTTTTACTCTGCTCCAGGATCTCCAGGGCTCTGGGCACATCCAGGGCCCGATAGAAGTCCTCCATCTCCTCCACCAGCCGGATGGCCGCCCGCTGGAGGGTCTCGGTGCGATCCGGCAGAACGATCTCCACGGAGGTGATATCGTAGGCGGCAGAGCGGATGTGGTTTTCATGGGCCTGGCGCTGGAGCTCCGGGGTGTAGTCAAAGTCCGGCTTAGAGGCCAGGAACAGCAGGAAATACTCCATAAGCTCCATATCGTCCTTGCTCATGCCGTTTTTGTCCAAGGGGTTCAGGTCGAACATTCGAAGCTCGATGTGGTTCACGCCGGTCTCCCGGAGGTTCTTCATGAGGTACTTTCCCTTGGGCTTCAGGCGCACCGGGGAATAGAACTCGCTGGAAGAGTACAGCTCCCCCTTCCGCACCTCTGCCACAATGGAATTCACATAGGAGGGCATGTCCGTATAGTCGAGGATGATCTCCTCCTTGTTCCAGTAGCCGTATTTGCTGTTGCGCATGGAGGCGTAGCCCAGGAACCGTCCGCCCCCCACCTCCTGGCCCTGGGCCAGAAAGCTCTCGTGGAAAATGGGACTGGCGGCGGTCATGACCACGGGGAACCAGCTGTAGAGATAGCAGTTCTTGGCCAGCATCAGATACAGGTCGCTCTGAAGGCACTGGGGCTCGTCATATCGGCCAAGAATTTGATGGAGCCGCCGGATCAGATCCCGATCAAAGGAAAAATTATAATGGATGCCGCAGTACAGCATGATCTTCTTTCCGTACTTGTCCGCCAGATACTCCCGGTAGGTCTCCTTGGACTTGGCCTCCCCCACAAACCGGGCCACGGGGATATCCGCCTCGTCCCGGATCATGGGCGGGTTGCTCACGGGCCAGAGATATTCCGGCTCCTGATTCTCCACCGCCACGGTGGTGGAGACGATGTCGTGGAGGTTCTCCAGCTGGTCGTAGACCTGGTGGGGGTTGGCGCAAACCTCCGTGCCAATCTCCACCTGGGACTCGGAAAAGTCCGTGGTGATGAAGGGATGGGTGGCTTTATTTCCAAAGGGATGGGGGGTCATGGCGATATGTCCGTCCCCCAGCACCCGCATATTCTCTTTCTCCAGACCGATGGCGCTGCGCAGCAGCAACTCCTTCATCTCCGGATTGTTGATAAAGATGTCTCTGAGCTCCATTGGCTATGGCTCTCCTTTCCCGGGGATCCGTCCGATCCCCTCACTGCCTGATACCCCTTATTCCGCCTTGACGGTGACGCTGCCGTCCTCCGCGTGGAGGGTGATGGCAGAGATGGGCGCCTCGAAGCTGTCGATGATCTTCTCGGCGATGGGATCCTCCAGATCCCGCTGAATGGTACGGCGGAGGTTTCGGGCCCCATAGGTCTCGGAGTAGGACTTCTCCACCAGGTAGTCGAGAATGCTCTCGTCCCAGCTGAGGTTCAGGCCCCGATCCTCCAGGGACTGGCGCAGTTCGCCCAGCATGATCCCGGCGATGCCCCGGAAGTTCTCCCGGGTGAGCTTGTTGAAGCAGACGATCTCGTCCACCCGGTTGATGAACTCCGGGCGCAGGAATTCCTGGAGGGCCCGCATGGCCTTATCCTTGGCCTGCTGGGTGGGGCTCCGGTCAAAGCCCAGGGCGGTGCTCCGCTGCTCGCTGCCCGCGTTGGAGGTCATAATAATGACGGTGTGTTCAAAGTTCACGGTGCGGCCCTGGGAATCGGTGATCCGCCCATCGTCCAGTACCTGGAGCAGGATATTGAGCACATCGGAATGGGCCTTCTCCAGCTCATCGAAGAGGATGATGGAATAGGGCTTCCGACGGACCTTCTCCGTGAGCTGCCCCGCCTCATCATAGCCCACATAGCCCGGAGGGGAGCCGATGAGCTTGGACACAGAGTATTTCTCCATATATTCGGACATATCCACTCGAATCAGGCTGTCCTCGCTGTCAAACAGCTCCGCGGCCAGGGTCTTGACCAGCTCCGTCTTGCCCACGCCGGTGGAGCCCACAAAAATGAAGCTCACAGGGCGGCGCTTGGGAGAGATGCCCACTCGGCCCCGGCGAATGGCCCGGGCCACGGCGGAGATGGCTTCATCCTGGCCCACGATCCGCTTCTTGAGGTTTTCCTCCAGGGTCTGAAGCTGCTGATACTCCTGGGCCTCCACCTTGCTGGCAGGGATCTTCGTCCAGAGCTCGATGACCCGGGCCAGATTCTCCATGGTCAGGGCCGGACGGGGCTTGGATTCCAGCTCATGGAGCACGCTGTCCAGCTGCAATGCCTTGCTTTTCAGCAGCGCCAGGCGCTCGTAGTCCTTCTCGTCGTGCTCCCCGTCATCGGTGAGCATGCCGATCTCCAGCTCGATGTCGTCCCGCTCCTTCTTGGCCTCCGCCAGACGGCGGATATCCGGATCCTTCAGGTTCACATCGGAGCAGGCCTCGTCGATGAGGTCGATGGCCTTGTCGGGCAGAAACCGGTCAGAGATATACCGCTCAGACAGCAATACCGCCTGCCGCGCGATCTCCGGGGAGATCGTCACCCCGTGGTACTCCTCGTAATAGTGGGCCACGCCCCGGAGGATATCCACAGCCTCCTCGATAGTGGGCTCATTGACGGTTACAGGCTGGAACCGCCGCTCCAGCGCCGTGTCCTTTTCGATGTGCTTCCGGTACTCGTTGAAGGTGGTGGCGCCCAGCACCTGGATCTCGCCCCGGGAAAGGGCGGGCTTCAGAATATTGGCGGCATTCATGCTGCCCTCGGCGTCGCCGGCGCCCACGATGGTGTGGATCTCGTCGATGACCAGGATGATGTTCCCGGCCTTTTTGATCTCGTCGATGAGCCCCTTCATTCGACTCTCAAACTGACCCCGGAACTGGGTACCGGCCACCATAGCCGTCATATCCAGCATATAGATCTCCTTGTCCAGGAGCTTATAGGGCACATCGCCGTCACAGATCCGCTGGGCCAGGCCCTCGGCAATAGCAGTCTTGCCCACACCGGGCTCGCCGATGAGGCAGGGGTTGTTCTTCTGGCGGCGGTTCAGGATCTGGATGACCCGCTCGGTCTCGGTCTCCCGGCCCACCACATGGTCGATGCGGCCCTCCTTGGCCTTTCGGGTCAGGTTCAGGCAGTAGGTCTCCAGGAACTTCCGGCGCTCCTTCTTGCCGCCCTTTTTCGGCTCCTTGCCGCCCTTGTCCTTGGGGGGCTCGGACTTCTGCCGATCCATATTGCCGGACAGGCGGCTCAGGAACGGGAAGGTGGCCGTGCGGCCATCCTCCTCGGTATTATCCGGCTGATCCTCCTCCATAGTCGCAAGCTCCTCGCCGCCCAGGGCGCTCATCATCTCACCGGTGAGATTCTCCAGATCCTCATCGGTAATGCCCAGCTTCTGCATCATATCGTCCACGGGCTTGATCCCAAGCTCCTTGGCGCATTTCAGGCAGAGGCCTTCGTTTTTGGTCTCGCCGTTTTCGATCTTCGTGATGAAGATCACGGCATAATTCTTTTTGCATCTGCTGCAAAGGGTAGGACGCATAGTGTTTCTCCTTTTCGCCGTTTCCGGCGGATGATATATTGACAGGCGCGTTGCGCCAACTTCTACCTGGTTATAACTCTGGCGATCTCGCCGTTTCCGAGAAGCCAGACAGCCCCATCCGCTGGGGCCAGGGCGGCGGCTCTTGCGCCGCATTCCTGCCGATCTTGGAGGCTACAGGATGTATCATAGACCCGAAGTTTCTGATAGTCAAGGGCATAGAGGCGGTTTCCCCGGGCCCGCAGACACCGAATGGGCATGGGAACGGTTGTCGTTCCCAGCAAGTTCCCCTGCTTGTCCACGGCAGACAGGATATAGCTTCCGCTGTCCTCCAGCAGGACTGCCACCCAGCTGGCATCGGCGTCCCAGCGCACCGGGGCGCCATTCTCAAAGGAATAGCTGCCGGTCTCCTGCCCGTTCTCGTCATAGAAGCACAGGCTCTGATCTCCCAGCACCGCGAAGCCCTGCTCCATGGCCTTGAGATGATAGGTCTCCCCTGCCGGGAGCCCCGTGATGCTCCGCTCCTGGCCGTCCAGGTCATAGAGCCGAAGCGTCCACCCGCCGCTTGTGTCCAGGCACAGGCCCCCCAGCCTGGTTTCCGTCATGGCTGTCTCCGCCATGGCGGCCCCATCGGGGATCACCTGGCCCAGGACTGCGCCGGAATCATCTAAAATGCTCGTCCTGGTGTAGGCCCCGGAGGCGCTGGCCGTCACCGCCAAATAGTCGTCGTTTCCGCTGCATCCCAGGATCTCGCCGGATACCGGGATCCGGTGGAAATCGTCGCCGTCCCAAAGATAGACGGCCCGCTTGCCCCAGGCTCCGATAGCGCAGCCAGAGATGGGCCGGAGGTCTTCCCCCTCCGTTTCCAGGAGTGCGGTGATCGTGCCGCCCTCCTCCATGTGCCATAGGCGCTCCGGGGCAATCCCCAGAACGCCGGAGGCAGTCTCTTCGATCCCTTCCCCGTCACTCCAGGGAAGTTCCCGCCAATCCATGGCGGTTTTTCTGCCCCCGGCCTGGGGCAGTGCGGCCCCGCTTCGGACCCAGAAGGCTCCGGCCATAGCCAGCACAGCCAGCAGCACCAGAGTCATGATATACTTCCAGTTTGTTCGACTTCCATACGCTGCCGCATGGTCATCCAACATGGAACGAAACCTCCCCGCATTCATACCATAGCTTTGTCATATACAGGCCCCCGGGCGGAAGAGTGGGTCCCGCAGCGGTGCGGTCCCCCTTGTCCAGGATCTCGGTGATGGCCTCCGGGGGGAATTTTCCCTCCGCCGCGTAGATCACCGTGCCGGACATGGCCCGGGCCATATTGTAGAGGAAGCCGTTGGCGCAGATCCGAAGCAGGATCAGCTGATCCCGGCGCTCCACCTCAAAATAGTGTACCGTGCGCACCGTAGACTTCACATCTGTGCCCACAGAGCGCACCGCCGCAAAATCGTGCGTCCCCACAAATCGCTCCGCCGCCGCCCGCATAACGTTTTCGTCCAGATGCTTGGGGTAGAAGCAGGCCCGGTTCACATAGAAGGGATCCCGGATCCGGGAATTGTAGATCTGATAGGTGTATTCCTTTTTGACGCAGGAGCCGATGGCATTAAAATTATCCGGCACCTCAAAGGCCTCCCGCACCACGATATCATGGGGCAGATGGGTGTTCATGGCGTAGGGCAGCCGATCCACAGGGATCCTTGACTCCGTATGGAGGTTCGCCACATAGTTTCTGGCGTGGACACCCGCATCGGTACGGCCGCAGCCGGTGATTTTTACCTTGTGGCCCAGCACCATGGACGCCGCCCGCTCCATGGTCTCGCAGACGGAGACGGCGTTTTTCTGCACCTGCCAGCCGTGATAGGCTGTGCCCTCATAGGTGAGGATCATGGCAATATTGCGCATAGGCTCTCTCCTTTACAGTCCGAACTGCCGCAGCACGATCACCGCCGCCAGCAGCGCCGCGCCAATGGCAACGCCAATGGTGTCCCGCTTCTGCCAGACCAGAGGCGTCATCCGGGTTCTGCCGCTGCCGCCGGTATAGCACCGGCACTCCATGGCCGTGGCCAGCTCATCGGCCCGGCGGAAAGCGCTGACAAACAGCGGCACCAGAATGGGCACCAGGGCCTTGGCCTTCTGGATCAGGTTCCCGGTCTCAAAATCCGCACCTCTGGCCTTCTGAGCAGACATGATCTTGTCGGTCTCCTCAATGAGCGTAGGGATGAACCGGAGCGCGATGGACATGATCATCGCCATCTCGTGGACGGGTACATGAATTTTCTTCAGGGGCCCCAGCAGGGATTCCAGACCGTCGGTGAGAGTGATGGGCGAGGTGGTATAGGTGAGCAGGAAGGTGCCGGTGATGAGCATGATGATCCGGGCCACCATCAAAATGGCGTTGCGGATGCCGTTGTCAGTGATCTGGAGCTTCCAGATCTTCACCAGCACATTGCCCTGGGTATAGAACATATTGAGGATGGCCGTAAAGATGATGATGAAAATTACCGGCTTTACGCCCTTCAATATGGTTTTCAGCTTGATCTTGGAGATGCGCACCGCCGCGATCAGATACACCAGGGTCAGGCCGTAGGCCACAAAGCCCTTGCAGGTGAACAGGGCGATGATATAGAGGACAACGCTTAGAATCTTTGTCCGGGGATCCATCCTGTGGATGACCGTGGTGCCCGGAAAATACTGTCCGATGGTGATGTCCTTCAGCATGCGGTCTTCCCTCCCTTCAGCTGGGTCAGGGCCTCTACCGCCTGGGCGGTGGTATAGACCGAGGGATCCACAGGAAGCCCCAGTTCCCGGAGCCGCCGGAAGATCTTTGTGACCTGGGGGATGGCCAGGCCCATGTTCTCCAGCTCCCCTGCGTGGGAGAACACCTCTCTGGGGGTGCCATCCAGGGGGATATGGGCGTCGTTGACCACCACCAGCCGCTGTACGCTGTCGGCGATCTCCTCCATGCTGTGGCTGACCATAATGACCGTGGCGTTTTTAGCAGACTGGTAATTGCGGATATTCCGCAGGATCTCCTCCCGTCCCTTGGGATCCAGGCCCGCGGTGGGCTCGTCCAGGATCAGCACCTTGGGCTCCATGGCGATGACGCCCGCAATGGCCACCCGGCGCTTCTGTCCCCCGGAGAGCTCAAAGGGTGAAAGCTCCATCACCGACTGGGGCAGCTCGACGAACTCCGCCGCCTCCTTGACCCGCCGGTCGATCTCCTGCTCGTCCAGCTTCATGTTCTTGGGCCCAAAGGCAATATCCCGGTAGACCGTTTCCTCAAAGAGCTGGTATTCCGGATACTGAAATACCAGGCCCACTTGGAAACGCACCTGCCGGGTAAACTGCTTGTCCTTCCATATGTCCTCCCCGTCAAACAGGACGGTGCCGGAGGTGGGCTTCAGGAGCCCGTTGAGATGCTGGATCAGGGTGGATTTTCCGGAGCCGGTATGGCCGATGATGCCCATGAACTCCCCGGGCATTACGGAAAAATCCACATGGTCCAGGGCATAGTGCTCAAAGGGCGTGCCCTGGGAGTAGATATGCGTCAGATCTTTGGTTTCGATAATCGGATTCAAATTCATGTCCTCTGGCTGATGGATGTAGGATCCCCCGCGCAGCCCCGCTGGAGGTCCTGTTCACGGATCTCTTATTTAGATTGCCTCTTTGCAGATAGCCTGGGCGCATTCCTCTACGCTCAGGGCATCGAGAGGCAGATGCCAGCCCTTCTGGTTGAGCTCATACATCAGGTCTGTGGTCTCAGGCACTGTGAGTCCCACGTCCCGAAGGAGCTCCACCTGGGAGAACACCTTCTTGGGTACATCGTCGGCAATGACCTTGCCGTCGTTCATGACGATCACGCGGTCCGCGTCAATGGCCTCCCGCATGTGGTGGGTGATAAGGATCACCGTCACGCCGAATTTATCCCGGAGCTCATGGATGGTGTCCACCACCTCGTTCCGCCCCACCGGATCCAGCATAGCCGTGGGCTCGTCCAGTACCACGCACTTGGGCCGCATGGCCAGCACGCCCGCAATGGCCACCCGCTGCTTCTGACCGCCGGAGAGCAGATGGGGAGCGTGCTTCCGGTATTCATACATGCCAACGGCCTTCAGAGCCGCGTCCACCCGCTCCCGGATCTCCGCGGGGGGCACCCCCAGGTTCTCCAGGGCGAAGGCCACATCCTCCTCCACCACGTTGGCGACGATCTGGTTGTCCGGATTCTGGAACACCATACCCACGGTGCGGCGGATGGGGATCAGCTGCTCATCCTGGCGGGTGTCCATGCCGTAGACCATGACCTCCCCCAGATGGGGCAGCAGGATGGCGTTGAAATGCTTGGCCAGGGTGGATTTTCCGCAGCCGTTATGGCCCAGGATCACCACAAAGGAGCCTTGGTCAATAGAGAGATCCAGGTGCTCAAAGACCCGGATGGGCTCGGCCCCCTCGGTCTTATTGTAGAAAAAGGACGCGTCCTTTACGTTGATTGCAGTTTCCAAATGTCAGCCCTCCCGGGTATAGCGGCCCGTGGCCCCGCAGGGCAGCACCAGACCAGACGCTGTGACCGGGAGCCCCAGCTCGCCGGATTCCGTATGTCCGCCGTATTTCGCGGAGAAAATACTGTCGGAGATGTAGCCCACCACCGAGGGCGCCAGACCCGTGGTGTAGGAATTGATGATGACAAACAGCGGGTCGTCGGACAGGGCCCCGGCACAGAGCTTTACAAAGCCGTAGAGATCCTTTTCAAGCTTCCACACCTCGCCGCTGGAGCCCCGGCCATAGGAGGGCGGATCCATGATGATGGCGTCATACCGACGGCCCCGCTTGATCTCCCGCTCCACAAACTTCCGGCAGTCATCGATGATCCACCGGATGGGGCGGTCCTCCAGGCCGGAGAGCCGGGCGTTGTCTCTGGCCCAGGACACCATGCCCTTGGCCGCGTCCACATGGCAGACGCTGGCCCCGGCCGCGGCACAGGCGATGGTAGCGCCGCCGGTGTAAGCAAAGAGATTCAGCACGCTGATAGGCCGTCCCGCATGGCGGATCTTGTCCATGGCCCAATCCCAGTTGGCCGCCTGCTCCGGGAAGATGCCCGTGTGCTTAAAGTTCATGGGCTTGACCTGAAAGGTCAGCTCCTTATATCGGATCTGCCATTTTTCAGGCAGCTTCTTGGTGTTCCACTGGCCGCCGCCGGTATGGCTCCGCTCATAGCGGGCATTGTACTCCCGCCAGCCGGGATGGCGCTTGGGGGTTTCCCAGATCACCTGGGGATCCGGACGCACCAGGGTGTATTTATCCCAGCGCTCCAGCTTTTCCCCGCCGGTGCAGTCCAGCACCTCATAGTCTTTCCATTCATTTGCGATCCACATTGTTCGTATCTCCGCTCCTTACTGTACTGCCGGCTCCGACACGATCGGATCCGATTCCTCCGGCTGTGTCTCTCCCCCCGTCTCCGGACCCGTCGTAGGGGAGGTCGTAGGGTTCGAGGCAGTTCCGCTGGAGGTACTGGAGCTGCTGGAGCTCCTGCTGGTGGTATGGATGGTACAGGTTTTGTTGATGGGGTCGGTGGTCTGGCCGCTGCGAGGCTCCACATAGCCGGTCTTCAGGATCTGGCTGCCCACGCAGTACTGCTGATCCTCCACGATGATGCTCATGGGATACTGCCGCGCGATGTTCAGGAGGCCGTAGGCCTTGGTGGTGCCGCGGCTGACGCAGCTGTCGTTTGCCACATGGAGGTTGTCTCCGGCGGTGCAGAGCTCCGTTTCCACATGGGTGGTGCAGTAGGTGGTGGGGATATCCGCGCTGTCCATCTGCACGGTGATGGTCCGGTCGCCCCGGACGTCCTTGGCGCACCATTCATTGGGCAGCAGACCGCTGTCCTGGCACACCTCCACCTCTACCACAGAGGTGGGCTTCTCAAAGGGCCGGTTCTCCTTGCCCTCATGGATCTTGGTCATGACCTGGTTCCAGAGCACCGACGCGGGGTTCTCAATATTCTCGTCCTCCAGGACGACCTCCTGGGGCTGGTCATAGCCGCACCATACCACGCCGGTATAGTAGCCGGTGTAGCCAGCGAACCAGCGGTCCTTATCGTCGGAGGTGGTGCCGGTTTTACCGGCGGTGTCGATGCCGTCCACCTGGGCCTCCTGGCCGGTGCCGTCCTTGACGGTCTCCTCCATCATGTAGGTCAGGTAGTAGGCGGTCTTCTCGCTCATGTTCTGATTGGAGGTCTGGCTGTTGTCCAGGACCACGTTGCCGTCGGAATCCAGCACCTTGGTATAGGTGCGGGCCGTCCGGTAGATACCGCCGTTTTCAACGGAGGCATAGGCCGCGGTGAGATCCCGGACCGTCACACCCCGGACCATGCCGCCAAGGGCCAGGGACCAGTAGCTCTTATCCGTGTAGCTCACGCCGTTGAGCTCATATTCGTCCACCAGGGTATCCAGGTGCATATCATTGACCGCGTAATTGTATGCGTAATCCAGGCCCACATCGTCCAGCACCTTCACCGCCACAGTGTTGGTGGAGCGCTTCATAGCTGTGAGCACATTGGTGAGGCCGTGGTAGGTATCGTCCTCATTCTTGGGCCACGCAGTGGCTCCGAAACTAAATGGCGTATCGTCGTAGACCGTGGCCGGATTGATGAGGCCCAGCTCCAGAGCCGGGGCGTAGACTGCCAGAGGTTTGATGGTGGAGCCCGCGGACAGAAGGCTCTGGGTGGCCCGGCTGAAGGTCAGGCTGCCCTCCTTCTGACCCACGCCGCCCACGATGGCCGCAATGTCGCCGGTGTCGTTGTCGATGATGACGATGCCGGACTGCAGCTGCTGATAGGTGCTGTCGGTCTTGGGGATGTTGTCCAGGTTCTCGTAGACCTCCTCCGCGGCGTTCTGCACATCCACATCGATGGTGGAATAGATCTGATAGCCGCCGCCCAGGATCATCCGGTTAATGACCTCAGTATCATAGCCGGTGGCCGCAGCCAGGTCCGTGACCACGTCCCGGATCACCTGATCCACGAAGTAGGAATAGTAGTCGGAGTCGTCGCCGGTCTCCGCGGAGGAGTCCGCATAGCGGAACACCAGCTCCTCGGACTTGGCGCTACGGTAATCCTCCTCGGAGATATACCCCTGCTGCCACATTTCATAGAGAATGTTGACCTGCCGTGTCTTGTTCTCCGCCTTGGTCTTGTCGCTGATGTAGGGGTCATAAATGGAGGGGTTGTTGGTGATGGCGATGAGGCTGGCGCACTCGGCCAGATCCAGCTGGCTCACGTCCTTGCCAAAATAGGTGTAGGAGGCGGTGCGCACGCCGTAGGACTGCTCACCCAAGTAGATGGTATTGAGATACCACTCCAGGATCTCCTCCTTGCTGTACTGCTTCTCCATCTCCAGAGCCCGGAAGATCTCCACCAGCTTTCGCCGAACGGTGACTTCCTTATCATTGGTGAGGTTCTTCACCAGCTGCTGGGTCAGGGTGGACGCGCCGTAGGTGCTGCCGCCGCCCAGGAAGAGGTTGGCAGAGGCCTTCAGGGAGCGGAGCCAGTCCACGCCGTTGTGCTGGAAGAAGCGCTTATCCTCGATGGCCACGGTGGCGTAGACCAGATTGGTGGGGATCTCCTTATAGGAGGCCCAGATCCGGTTCTCCTCGCCGTAGAGATTTTGCAGGGGCTGGTAGTCGCCGGTAGACTTGTCCTGATAGTAGATCACGGAGGTCTGATTCAGCCGGAAGCTGTCCAAGGAGAAGGACACCTGAGGCATCAGATAATTTCTCAGGTAAGCGGTGAAGATACACGCGAAGATCACCATGCTGATAAACAGTACCAGCAGGATCGATCCCACGATCTTCCCAAACCGCCGGAAAAACCTTCCTGCCAGTCCGGGTTCTATTCTTTCATTTTTGGCCATATTGGGCGCACCTCCGCAGTGATATCATCCTGTATGGATCCTTTGGGCGGCATAGATCCGCCGTACATCCATCGCCATTTGGGCGCAGATTTAGAGTTTAGTATATTATATCACAGCCTGTCAATCATGTACCCTGAGATTTTTTGAATTTCCGGGGAATTTTCCCCCAGTAGGATTTGAACTTTATGTGAATATTTCACCTCCCGGCGGGATATGATCTCATGAGGGCATTGCCAAGCTCATTCTCTCCCCTGCCCGCCAGACTGTCCGGCCCCGGCGCCGTGGGCTCCAAAGGGACGTTTTATTGACCGATCTCTCAAATGCCGGAGCTGTAGACGGGCCAATTCTGGTCATTATGCGCAATTTTTCTCCAAAAATTGAGGCTTCGCAAAAAATAATACTTGATTTTCTGGCTCCGGGGCATTACTATATGCTCGTAATCAATTCATCCGCATACGCGATAGCGGAAAGGAGATATCCATGAGCGAATATGGCGACAACATCATCTCCATCAGCGACGACGAGGGCAACGACTTCGAGCTGCTGGTGCTGGATGAGGCCGATCTGAACGGCGTCCACTATCTTGCCCTCACCGAGGCCAAGAACCCCGAGGAGGAGGAGAACCCCGAGATCATCATTCTCAAGGTGATCCAGGACGAGGAGACCGAGGAGGAGCTTCTTTCCACCGTTGACAGCGACGAGGAGCTGGAGGCCATCTATCAGGTCTTTGAGGATCAGATGTTTGCCGAGGACGACGGCCCCTTTGACGAGGACGACGAACAGGAATGAGAATTACCCTGCTTGGTGCGTGATGGATCCTGTTAAACCCACATTATAACTACGGGACGCTGTACTCCCGCTGCTGCTTGCAGGCCTCCTGCCGGACTTGTCCGCAGAAGTTGGAAGCAGTCACGGCAGCGGGGAGGCGACCCACCTGCCCTTCCGTGCAGGTTATAATTGGATCCACACGGCCAAAGCGGGGGTTCGACTGCCGGAAAACCCATCTGGGTTTCCCGGCATGTCTTTTTTTAGCCGACTTCCAGTTTTCTGTCATATTTTTATGAACTTTTTTGATTGCACTTGAAACACCGGTCCATTTGCTATATAATGAGACCCAATCAACAACAGGAGAGGAATGACCCTACTATGAGCGCATCCAGAGAAAAGCGTCTGCGCCGCGAGCTCCGTGACGCCGAGGCCAACAGCGACACAGTAAAGAAGAAAAAGAAGAAAGAGAAAAAGCCCATGTCCCCCGCCAAGGCCAAGAAGCTCCGCAGTGCCGTGGGCTCTGTCATCGCCATCGTGCTGGTGGTGGTCTTCATCGGGCTGATCTTTGTAAACAGCGGCTTTATGCAGACCCATGCCACCGCCCTGACCGTGGGCAGCCACAAGCTCACCCCCTCGGAGTTCAATTACTTCTACCACGATACCTATTATAATCTCTACAGCCAGTATTCTTCCAGCGGCCTGTGGAATTATATTGTGGACAACTCCAAGGAGATCGCCGACCAGGACTGCACCCTGAGCCAGGACGGCGAGACCTGGAAGGAGTACATCACCCGTACCGCTTCTGACGCGGCCCTGCAGGTCTATGCCCTGTATGACGCGGCCCAGGAGGCCGGCTACACCATCAGCGAGGACGGCCAGAGCACCATTGACACCACCAGGGAAAACCTCAGCACCTACGCCTCCTCCGCCGGCTACAAGAAGGTCTCCGATTATCTGGAGGCCAGCTACGGCAAGGGTGCCGA
>CAKTEB010000028.1 GCA_934546685.1 uncultured Oscillospiraceae bacterium | reverse complement strand
CTCCCGCATATAGGAGTGGATGACCGCCATATGGGCCGGGACAAATTCACCGCCGTACTTTTTTGCGGCGGAGAGGCCGAACACATGGTCGTCCTCATTGATGGTGCCGCCCACAGCGCAGAGACTGTTATGACAGTTTGTGAGCACATAGGGCAGGGGAAAGTGGTCAAGGCCGCTGGCCCGGGCCGTCTGGATGATGCCCACATAGGTGATATCGTGGGACGCCATGGCGTCGAACTTCATTTTCAGGTGCTGCATATCCCCGCTGTGATTGTGGGCGGCCATGACGCTGTAGGCCATGGTCTTCTGCCGTCCGGTCTCCGGCGCGTAGCCCAGGGCCGCGCCCTCCTGGGCGGAAACAGCCGCGCCCTGGCGGTAGTAGCCGCCCTCGTTCCATACTGAGATCATTCCGAGTCCTCCTGGTACATAGTAATTGTGTCTATTCTAGCAAAGCCCCCGGTGGATTGCAAGCAAATGGCCCGAAACTCTGCTGAATTTGCATGAATTCCAGGGGGTTCCTGCATATTAACGAGGCATATTCCAGAGGAAAAAGTATTTTACAAGGTATTGCACGGCATGATATAATAAAATATAACGCTAAATAACGGAGGAAACGCATTTGAAACGAATTCTATGCTGCCTGACAGCAGCTGTATTATGCCTTCTAGCGGGCTGCGGCGGCGCTGGAGCGGAGACAAAGACTGAGGGAAAACTCCTGCTGGCCACCACAAAGCCGGTCTACGAGCTCACCCAGGCCGTGCTGGGGGACACCGAGGGATTCCAGGTGGAGCTTCTGATCCAGGAGCAGGTATCCTGCCTCCACGACTACACCATCACCACCGGCCAGATGAAGAAAATCGAACAGGCGGAGGCGGTGATCCTCTCCGGTGCGGGCCTTGAGGATTTCATGTCCTCCAGCCTCTCCGGCAAGGAGGAGGGGGCCATCATCGACAGCTCGGAGGGCATTGAGCTCCTGGAGGATGACCCTCATATCTGGCTGGATCCCCGGCGGTACGCCCAGCAGGGGGAGAATATCGCGGCGGCTCTGGGGGAGAAATACCCGGACTATGCGGAGAACTTCCAGGCCAACGCCAAAGCCTATACTGATGAGATCCTAAAAAAATATCAGGAGGACTGGTATCCGGCGGCCCAGAGCCTGAGCTGCAAGGAGCTGGTGACCTTCCACGACGGCTTTTCCTACTTTGCTGACGCCTACGGACTGACCATTCTGGCGGCCATGGAGGAGGAAGAGGGGGCCGAGCCCTCGGCGGCGGAATTAAAGGAGGTCATGGAGCTGACAAAGGAGCATGGACTTCCTATGATCTTTGCGGAGAAGAACGGCGCGGCCAATGCCGCGGAGATCGTCTCCCAGGAGACCGGGGCCAAGCTGGGGATCCTGAACCTGGGCATGTCCTCCGACTCCGGGGACTACGTCCAGGTCATGGACGAGGATATTGACGCGTTAAAGGCGGGACTGCAATGAGCGTAGAAAAGCATCAAGGGCAGGGGTGCAGCGGACACTGCTGCCTGAAAATCGAACATCTGGGCGTGAAGATCGGCAGTGACGAGATCCTTCGGGACGTGAATTTTCACATCCACTGCGGAGAGATCGTGGCGCTGATTGGCCCCAACGGCGCAGGCAAATCCACCCTGATCCGCTCCATCCTGGGCCAGCGGGAGCACCAGGGAAAGATCACCTTCCAGCCCGCGGGCCAGCGGAGCCGGAAATTCCGCATCGGCTATGTGCCTCAGAGTCCTAGCTTCTCCCAGGGCGACCCGGTGAGCGTGCTGGATCTCTTCGCCATGTGCATTGGCAGGGGCCCGGCGGCCTTTCATGTGGGAAAAAAGCTCCGGGAGACGGTGCTCTCCTGCCTTAAAAACGTCCATGGGGAGAGCCTGATCGACAAGAAGATCGGCAGCCTCTCCGGGGGTGAGCTCCAGCGGGTGCTGCTGGCCCTGGCGCTGGAGCCGGTGCCGGATATTCTGATTTTGGACGAACCCCTGTCCGGCGTGGACGCCGAGGGGATCCACCAGCTGCTGACGATGCTAGATGAGATCCGCACGAAATTCGACCTGTCCATTTTGATGGTGACCCATGACTTCGCCATGCTCAGCCACTATGTGGACAAGGTGGTGCTGCTGAAAGAAACCGTTTTGACCCAGGGAACCCCGGAGCAGGTACTGTCCTCTCCGGAGTTCCGGTCCGTATTCCATATGGCGGGAGGGGAGGAGTGACCATGGAGATCTGGTATCATATCGTGTCCCTGCTGCCCTTTGAGTGGGCCCAGCCCGGGACTATGCTGTTTATGAAGAACGCCCTGCTGGGCATCCTGGTGCTGTGCCCCCTGCTGGGGCTCCTCAGCTGCCATGTGGTTACCGGCAACATGAGCTTTTTCTCCGACGCCCTGGGCCACTCGGCCTTTACGGGTATCGCCATCGGCTCCATCTGCGGCATGTCCTTTCCACTGGGAATGGCGGTGCTGCTGTCGGCGGTGTTTGCCCTGCTGTTTACCTATGTGCGGCGGCGGTCCAATCTGTCCGGGGATACGGTCATCGGCGTGTTTTCCTCCACGGCGGTGGCGCTGGGCATTCTGATCGCCACCTGGGGCGGCGGCAGCTTTACAAAGTTCAACAACTATCTCATCGGCGATATCCTGTCGGTGCGTCCGGCGGAGATCGGGATCCTGGCTTTGGTGCTGGTGATCGTGGCGGTGGTCTGGTGCCTGTGCTCCAACGGACTGTTTCTGTCGGTGCTCCATCCCAACCTGGCCCACAGCCGGGGCATCAAGGTGGGGGCGGTACAGGCCCTGTTTACGCTGGTGATCGCCGTGGTGGTGACCATGGCCCTGAGCTGGGTGGGACTGCTGGTCATCAATAGCCTGCTGGTACTGCCCGGTGCGGCCTCCCGGAACTTTGCCCGGAATCTCCGGCAGTATCACCTGTTTTCCGTGCTGGGGGCTCTGGTCTGCGGGATTTTAGGGCTCATGGCCTCCTACTACTGGGGCTGCTCCACCGGCGCGGCCATCTCCCTGCTGCTGGCCATCTATTTCTTTGCGGGCTTCCTGCTGCGGCGGAAGGGATAAGGAGGACGACGGATGCTCACTGCAACGATTCCCACGCAGATCGACCAGGAGGAGGTAAGCTCCCTGGTCGGAAAGTTCAAAAGTATGTCCCTGGGGGCCATCATCAAGATCTTGCTGCTGATCGTGGTGCTGGTGGTGCTGGTCAAGCTCTTGAGCCGGCTCTTTGACCGTTTTCTGGAGCGCTCGAAGATCGATCGGAGCCTCTATGGGTTCCTGCGGGCCGGGTGCCGGATCCTGTTGTACTTCGTGGCCGGTACCATTGTGGCCAGCTCCCTGAACATCGACGTGACCAGCCTGATCGCTCTTTTGAGCGTGGCAGGCTTGGCCCTGTCCCTGGCCATCCAGGGGGCCCTCAGCAACCTGGCCGGAGGCATTGTGATTCTCACCACCCGGCCACTCCACGCGGGGGACTATGTGTCCATCGGCGACAGCGAGGGCTTTGTGGAGGAGATCGGCATGACCTATACAAAGCTCAAGACCTTCGACCGGCGGATCATCTTCATTCCAAACAGCACCGTCACCTCCTCGAATATCGTCAACTACACCCTGGACGGCAAGCGCCGGGTGGAGATCACCGTCACTGCCAGCTACAGTTGTCCGGTGGATGCGGTGAAGGCAGCGCTGACCCAGGCTGCGGACAACCTGGGGGGCTTCTATCAGGATCCCCCCTATTTCGTCCATGTGACCGGCTACGGCGAAAGCGCCATTGAGTACACCGTTCGGATGTATTGCGATGCGGAGAGCTACTGGGATCAGTACTACGGCCTCATGGAGGAGATCAAGCGCACCTTTGACGCGGACGGCATCGAGATGACCTATCCGCACCTGAACGTCCATATGGTGGAGAAATAAACGAAGCCCCCTCCGGTTTTGCCGGAGGGGGCGTTGCTGTCTTTTGTCAAATATTGTCGTCCTCAATGAGGCCGTAGCCGCCGTCATTCCGCTTGTAGACCACGGAAACCGCGCCGCCTGCGGCGTCATCCCGGAACACAAAGAAGGTGTGGCCCAGCAGCTCCATCTGGAGAATGGCCTCCTCCACGGTCATGGGCTTGATGGGGAACTTCTTAGAGCGCACGATCTGGAAGTCCGACTCCGTGGAGATGGGGACCTCCTCCGGGGCCTCGGGGCTCCGGGTAAAAGCGTCGGTGCGCAGACGCTTGGCAAGTCTCGTCTTGTTCTTCCGGATCTGGCCCTCAATGGTGGCCACTGCGGCGTCGATGGAGGCCATCATGTCTGTGGTTGTCTCCTCCGCCCGGAAGTAGGTGTTGCTGGCATGAACGGTGAGTTCAACGCGGCAGTTCTTCTTTTCCACACGGAAGGTCACAGAAGCCTCTGCATCGCCACGGAAATAGCGCTCCAGCTTGCCGACCTTTTTCTCAGCGTAGGCTTTTACTGCGGGCTCTACCGTGCATTTTCTTTCGTTCAACTTCACATCCATAGAAATCAACTCCTTAATGTGCTTTGAAGGAACGGTCCTTCTATTTTTAGTATAGCACATGTGCAGTAGAAAAGAAAGGGATAATGGAATAATATTGTACAGTTTTACGAAAAATTCATAATGTTCACAGAAAGATAAAAGGACCCCGGCGCACCGTGCGCCGGGATCCTGATTGCCTTACTGGAGATTCTTCTTCAGGGTCTCCAGCTCCTCCCGCAGGGCGGCGGGGAGCTTATCGCCGAAGTCCTTGTAGAACTCCTCGATGTTGGCCACATCCTCCAGCCAGAGGTCCTTGTCCACGCCCAGCAGACCTGTCAGGGTCTCCAGGGATACGTCGGTGCCCTCCAGGTTGATGTCTGTGGGGTTGGGCTCATAGCCGATGGGGGTCTCCTGGGCGTCCACTTCGTCGAAGCAGCGCTTCAGGATCCACTCCAGAACTCTCAGGTTGTCGCCGAAGCCCGGCCACAGGAAGTTGCCGTCGTCATCGGTGCGGAACCAGTTGACGTTGAAGATCTTCGGGGGATTGGGGATCTTCTCGCCCATGTTCAGCCAGTGCTGCCAGTAGTCGCCCATGTGGTAGCCGCAGAAGGGCCGCATAGCCATGGGATCCCGGCGGAGCACGCCTACCGCGCCGGTGGCGGCGGCGGTGGTCTCAGAGGCCATGATGGAGCCTACGAACACGCCGTGCTGCCAGGAGCGGGACTGGTACACCAGAGGCGCGGTCTTGGCCCGGCGGCCGCCGAAGATGATGGCGGAGATGGGAACGCCCTGGGGGTTGTCAAATTCAGGGGAGATGCAGGGGCAGTTTTTGGCGGGAGCGGTGAACCGGGAGTTGGGATGGGCACCCTTCTCTGTGGAGGTCTCGCCGTTCCAGGGGCGGCCCTGCCAGTCCTCGGCGTTGGTGGGGGGAGTCTTATTCATGCCCTCCCACCAAACGGTGTTGTCGTCCTTATTGAGCACCACATTGGTGAACAGGGTGTTTTTAGCAGTGGAGGCCAGAGCGTTGGGGTTGGACTTGGCGGAGGTGCCGGGGGCAACGCCGAAGAAGCCGTTCTCGGGGTTCACGGCCCACAGGCGGCCATCGGGGCCGATCCGCAGCCAGGCGATGTCATCGCCCACGGTCCAGACCTTGTAGCCCTTCTTCTGATACTCCTCTGGAGGCACCAGCATGGCCAGATTGGTCTTGCCGCAGGCGGAGGGGAAGGCGGCGGTCACATAGCGGATCTCGCCTTGGGGATTCTGGATGCCCAGGATCAGCATATGCTCGGCCATCCAGTCCTCCTTCCGGCCCAGGTAGGAGGCGATGCGCAGAGCGAAGCACTTCTTGCCCAGCAGCACGTTGCCGCCGTAGCCGGAGTTGATGGACATAATGGTATTGTCCTCGGGGAACTGCACGATATAGCGCTCCTCGGGGTTCAGGTCAGCCTTGGCGTGGAGACCCTTGATAAAGTCGCCGTCGGTGCCCAGGGCCTCAAGTACGGGAGTGCCGATGCGGGTCATGATGTTCATGGAGATCACCACATAGATGGAGTCGGTGACCTCAATACCATACTTGGCAAAGGGAGAGCCCACGATGCTCATGGAGTAGGGGATGATGTACATGGTGCGGCCCTTCATGGCGCCGTCGTAGAGCTTGTTCAGCTTGGCGTACATCTCCTGGGGGTCCATCCAGTTGTTGGTGGGGCCTGCGTCCTCCTCCTTGCGGGAGCAGATGAACGTCCGGCTCTCGACCCGGGCCACATCGTTGGGATCGGACCGGTGGAGATAGCAGCCGGGGAGCTTTTCCTGGTTGAGCGTGATGAATTCTCCGGTGGAGACCGCCTGAGCGGTGAGTCGGTCCAGCTGGGCCTGGTCGCCGGTAATGAGCTCCACCTCGTCAGGCTTTACCAGCTGGATCACCTCATCCAGCCAGGCGTTTACCTTGACGTTGTTGGTAAGTGCCATAAGATTGTTCCTCCATATTGGCCGTCCGGGCCCTCGTAGCTGAGCCGCAGACAGCAAAGTTTACCTGTTAATCATATAACAAACCCGGAGACTTTTCAAGGGAAAATGCAGAATCCGTAAAATTTATTGCGTTAAAGTGATAAAACCACAGGGCGCCCTGTGAAAAATAACGGAATATCGGTTGCAAATCCCATGGATTTTTGCTATATTATTAGAAAACCCTGGCCGGAACAACGGCCTGCATTTGGAGGAAGCACCATGAAACATCTCAAAAGACTGATCTGCCTGACCCTGGCGGTGGGCATGCTGCTGGGGATCCTGTCCGGCTGCGGCAGCAAAAAGAAGCCCGTGGCCACCCTGACCCTGGAGGGCGGCGATCAGATCACCATCTATCTCTATCCCGACAAGGCCCCCAATACCGTGGCCAACTTCATTTCCCTGGCCAACTCCGGCTTCTATGACGGCCTGACCTTCCATCGGGTGGTAGAGGACTTCATGATGCAGGGCGGCGATCCCAACGGCGACGGCACCGGCGGCCCCGGCTACACCATCGACGGCGAATTTGCCGACAACGGCTACAGTAAGAACGATGTAGCCATGGAGGAGGGCGTTATCGCCATGGCCCGGTTCTCCGACAGCGGCAGCGACACCCAGGAGGCCTATAACTCCGCGGGCAGCCAGTTCTTTATCCTCATGGCCAATAAGGACAGCCTCCAGGGCCAGTACGCGGCCTTCGGCAAGGTGTTTTCTGGCATGAATATTCTCACGAAGCTGTCCCAGTGCGACGTGGATTCCAATGATAAGCCCAGAAAGGACATCGTCATTGAGTCCATCCGGGTGGAGACCTACGGTGTGGATTATGGCGACCCCAAGACCACCCCCAAGGAGGACTATGGCTCCCAGGTGGAGACCGAGTAACTTCATGTTAGACAAAGAAAAATCCTGGATCGCTTGATCCAGGATTTTTTGCTGCTCTTTTAGTCTTCGGAACGGAAGGGAGCGCTGAGCTTGTCCCAGAAGCCGATCACCAGGCAGATGCCTCCGGCCAGGGTCAGGGACGCGCCAACGATTTTCAGAACAAAACGGGCGATTTTCATAGTGTGATCCTCCTATTAAAAGCGTTTGGTACGGAACCAGTATTCGTAGGTCTCGGTGTAGCCCAGCTGGCGGTACAGGGCTCGGGCCCCATGGTTGTCAGAGAGCACCTGGAGATAGGCGGTGGAGCAGCCCTGCTCCTTGCCGTAGTTCATAATGGCGGTGCAGATGTCCCGGCCCAGTCCACGGCGGCGGCAGGCGGCGTCCACATAGATGTCGTAGAGGCCCACATGGCCCCGCTCGATCACGCCCAGGCCGCAGGCAATCATCTTTCCGTCCTCCACGATGGAGGCGGCGGCAATGGGATAGTGGATGTTCTTGAGCATGCTAGAGGCGGCGGGACGCTGGCTGTCGGCGGTGCCATTCATGGTGAGGAAGCCGTCGAGCCACCCGTCGGTCATGTGGCCGCTGACGGTGACGGGGGTGCCCAGGGGGCGGGGGTAGTCCCCAAGGTCACAGACAAAGATATTGCCGTCCCGCTCGGTGGCGTAGCCCCTTTCATCGAGGCGCTTCGTGCAGGCGTCCAGCTGCTCCCTGTCCATGCCCTCGTGGAGCTTGAAGATGGACATGCTGAGGCCGGAATTCCGGTAGAGAGCTTCCACATATTCCACCTTCTCCACGGCAGGGAGATATTCGGGATACATGGGATTGGCGCAGTTGACGCGATAGGTAAAGCCGCCGCCGAACCGGACGCTCCAGCCGTCATAGCGGACGTCCTGCAGGGCGGGAAAGGCGTTGCATTGCAGTTCTTCATAGAACGAGATTTCCTGTTTGTTCATTGGATTCACTCCATTATTTCGGGTTTATGTATATTATACTGCCCCAAATTGCACAATGCAATCAATTTTTCTGAGGCAGCAGCAGCGCCTCCAGCTGGGAGAACTGATCCACCACAGGTACCCCGGCGGTGAGAAGATCCGCTTTCGACTGGTGGCCGATGGCGCAGAGAATGCAGGGCACGCCCATGGCCTGGGCGGTCTCGAAATCGTGGAGGGTATCGCCAACCATCACCATGTCCTGAGGAGATATCTGCTGCTGGGCCATCCAGTCAAGGCCCCGCCGTACCTTTCCGGCGGCCAGGGTGTCGCTGGAGCCCAGAACCGCGTCAAAATAGCCCTCGATATGGAACTTCCGGAGATCCCGGTCCAGGGCCTCCTGATAGCCGGAGCTGAGGATCACCTGCCGGACATTTCTTTGCCGCAGGGCCTCCAGTAGCTCCGGTACGCCCTGATGGAGGGAGTGAAAGTGCTGGGGATAGAACTCCTGGAATTCCCGAGTGATCTCGTCCATGGTAACGACATTTAAGTCAAATAGATGCTCGTAGAAGCGGCTGATGGGGGTATCGATGTACTGGAAATACTGCTCCATGGTGATGGGCGGCATATCCCGCTTGGCGAGAATGTCGTTGACCACCAGCAGGGCGGCGTAGCCGTCGTCGGCCAGGGTGCCGTTCCAGTCCCAAATCACGGTATTGGGGGTCATAGGTCTCCTTTCTCAGGGGCGGGGAGGGAACTGCTGGCGGAGCTCCTGGGCCCGCTGCTGCTTGGCCTTCAGATCCTCCTGCATGGCCTCATAGGCTCCGGCGTAGGCCGCGGAAAAATAGGGGCCCTTCCAGATGAAAAGAATGCCGCAGGTGAGGATGCACAGCAGAAACCAGGGCAGGAAGCTGAGATCCAGCAGAAACAGCTCCCAACGGTGGCCCTGGGTCATGGCGCTGGAGGTGCGGAGCAGCTGCCAGCAGGAGGCCTCAGGGTGATCCATCAGCAGGAACCAGACCATCCGGTAGCGGTAGGAGACGATCCACATGACAAGCAGTGTCAGGGTTCCCACACCGATGGTCAGGCCCACGGCGGCATTGGTGGGATCCGACAGCATGGCCGCCAGATCCGCGCTGGAGGCGAAGAACCCATAGCCCATGCTGACAAGGAAGCTAATGGGGATCAGGAACGCATAGCTCCAGGCGATCAGCAGCAGAGTCTTCATAATATCCAGCAGGATCACCCGCAGGGGCAAATAGAAGCCCTCCAGCAGGGTGTTCATGGGGATTTCCTCCTGCCGGTGGATCCGCAGGGCGCCCAGGGTGTATCCGGCGCTGATCATTTGCATGACGGCCTGGATCAGCAGTCCGATGGCCAGAGAAATGAGCAGCGTTCTGGCTCCGGCGGACACGGTGTCGCTGAGGTAGTTACTGCTGCCGCCAGTGCGGGAGGTCAGTTCATTGGCGGCGTATTGCAGGCCCACCAGCACCGCTTGGGTGATGAGCATTACCAGAGTCAAAAGCTTTGCGGACTTTCCGGCCTGGCCGGCTCTGGATTTTGCGGTAAGTTTTATTTCACGACGATTCAAAGGATCAGCTCCTGTTACTTTATTGTAGAAACCGTACCACAGGGAAGGGAAAATGTCAAGCCGGGACAATTTTATCCCAGGGAAAGGTTGCAATGCTTACGGGGGCGTGCTATAATGCAAGTAAATGAAACTTACAACGTGATCCGAAAGCAAAGGATCATCCAATCACCAAAGGGGGCCAGTTTATGAACCTGGGCGAAAAGATCAAGGCAGCAAGACTGGAGCGCCATATGACCCAGAAGGATGTGGTGGGGGACTATATCACCCGCAATATGCTCTCGAAGATCGAAAACGGCAGCGCCACGCCTTCGGTCAAGACACTGGAGTATCTGGCGGGGGCATTGGGGCTCCCGGCGGGCTATTTTATGACGGATTCCACCGGGGATGAGCTGACCCCCGGCGGCGTGGCCAGCGCCCGGAACCATTTCCGGGACGGAGAATATGAGGGCTGCGTGCAGGTGCTGGAGGGCCTGGATATGGACGGCGGCTACAGCGATGAGGCGCTGCTGCTGCTGGCCCGGGCCAAGATCGGCCTCTCCAAAAAGGCCATGACCGATGGCCGCTATGAGGAAGCCATCCGGCTGGCCAAGGAGGCACTGAGCCATAACGACGCCACGATCTACGCTTCCGCGGCCTTCCGCACGGAGGCCCTGCTGCTGGTGGCCCGGTGTACCATGGAGCTCCATGGAGACTTCCAGGCGGCCATGGACGACTATCAGGCGGCCTATCAGGATCAGGGCCTGGGAGAATTCTACCGGCTGACCATGGCGGAATACTACATCGACCAGGGGGATCTTGACAGCGCCAAGCGGGAGATGGACAGCATCGCCAGGCTTTCCGAGGCCACCAAGCCCGCCTATCTCATGCTCCAGGGCCGCATGGAGCTCAAGGACAACCAGTATGAGCAGGCGGCCAAGCAGCTGGAGAAGGCCGAGCAGCTGGCCCGAACCACCGGCAGCAACTACTTTATGTCCGGCCTCTACGCCATGCTGGAGCAGTGCTACCGGGAGATGGAGGATTTCAAAAAGGCCTATCATTATGCTTCCATGCAGCTGCAAATCAAAGAGTAACCAAATAAAAAATTGCGGAGTCTCCGATCGAGGCTCCGCAGTTTTTTGTCAGTCCAGTATGTACACAGTGCAGCTCCTTCTGCCAAACTGGATGCAGGTGTTGTAATCGTCGAAATACAGGTCGATGATGTTGCCCTTGATGGCACCGCCGCAGTCCTCGGCAGTGGCCACGCCGTAGATCCACTTGCCGTCGTCGGAGACGATGTACATTTTTGTGCCGTAGGGAATCACGCTGGGATCCACCGCAATGGCCCCGTACCGGGCGGAGGTGCCCGTAGCCGTCAGGCCGCCGCCGGTGTAAGCTGTGGCCTGGACTGACAGAGTGGAGGAGTAGGAGAGTACCTGGCCGTCAGAGGTGGTGATGGTATTGCCGCTGGATACCGGGGCGGTGCTGGGCTCTGGGGTGGGCTCCGGAGTTGGTTCAGGCGTGGATACCGGCGTGGGCTCCGGGGTGGCGGCGGGGGCTGTATTGGCGGAGCTGGCAGCATCAGAGCTGCTGGAGCTGCCGGAGGATAGCTTCGTCTCCGCAGTCACACTGGCAGACGGGGAGGGAGAGGGCTCCTGGTAGACCTCAATGGCGGTCTCGCCCTCCTGGCAGTCTGTATCCTTCTTGCTGCCCACTAAGACGACCTCGCTCACCGGGGCCGAGAGCAGGACGGTGGAGGTGACGGTGGAGGAGGAGAGCTGGCCGTTTTCGTAGGTCAGGGATTTGGTGACCTGGTTCTGGCCCTCCTGGCCGGGCGTCTGCACTACAGTCTCGCCCTCAGGCAGGGTGGGATCCAGATAGGAGATGGTCTCGTAGGGGATGGACTCCGTGGAGATCTGGGTCTTGGTGGTGGTGCGGTCAATGGCCAGGGCCATGCCGTCATAGGTCTCCATGAGCGTGGAGGCAGGGCTGCCGTCAGCGGTGAGGGTGTCGCCGGAGCCCAGAGAGATAGAGAGGCTGTCCAGAAGACTGCCCACGGTGCCGCTGTAGACGGTAACGGTCTGGGTTTCCCCGGCGTCGTCAATGGTGATCGTGCGGCTCCGCTGGATGGTGATGGTCTTCTTGGCGCTGCCGCCCGCCACGCTTACCTTGTCCGCATCCCCTAGGGTGATCCCGGCCTCCTTCAGCACGTCCTGGGTGCTGCCGGAGGAGGAGAGGGAATAGGTGTTGTCGCCGTCTACAATGGTATAGCTGCACCCGGACAGGCTGGGCAGGGCAAAGTAGCCGCCCACCATAAACACAAGGGCCAGGGACAGCACAGCTGTCAGGATCCGATGCTGCTTTTTCCGGCGCTGGGTAGGGGTCTTCATATATGTACCTCCAAGCAAGTTACAAAATAAAAAGAAAATAGATACAATCTGTAACTATTTGATACTATTATAACAGCAAGTCGGGAAAAGTCAATGGTAAACAATAGAAAGAGGCTGCACCGCAGCATGCGGCGCAGCCTCGAAGCATATTCGCAAAAATCAGACGTTGAACAGGAAATTCACCACATCGCCGTCCTGCATGACGTATTCCTTGCCCTCGGAGCGAACCAGGCCCTTGGCCCGGGCGGCGGCCAGGGTGCCGCACTCCTTGAGGTCATTGTAGGCGATGACCTCAGCACGGATAAAGCCGCGCTCGAAGTCCGAGTGGATCTTACCGGCGGCCTGGGGAGCCTTGGTGCCCTTTTTGATGGTCCAGGCCCGGCACTCGTCGGGGCCGGCGGTCAGGAAGGAGATGAGACCCAGAAGGGCATAGGAGCACTTGATGAGCTTGTCCAGGCCGGACTCCTCAATGCCCAGTTCCTCCATGAACATCTGCTTCTCCTCGGGATCGTCCAGTTCGGCGATATCCGCCTCCAGCTTGGCGCAGATGGGCAGAACCTGGGCGCCCTCCTTCTGGGCCAGCTCTGCCACCTGATTGTAGAACTTGTTGTCCGTGGGATTGGCCACGGTGTCCTCGTCCAGGTTGGCGGCGTAGATCACGTTCTTGAGGCTCAGGAGATCGGAGGTCTGGAGCACGGCCAGCTCGTCCTCAGAGCACTCATAGGTCCGGGCAGTCTTGCCCTCATTGAGGTGCTCCAGCAGACCCTCGAAGATTTCGGCCTCCTGGAGGTACTTTTTGTCGCCCTTGGCGGCCTTCTTGGCCTTCTCGATCCGGCGCTCTACCATCTCAATGTCGGCCATGACCAGCTCCAGGTTGATGATGTCGATGTCACGGAGGGGATCGGTGCTGCCCTCCACATGGGTGATATTGCTGTCCTCAAAGCAGCGCACCACATGGACGATGGCATCGGTGGAGCGGATGTTGCTCAAAAACTTGTTGCCCAGGCCCTCGCCCTTGGATGCGCCCTTGACCAGGCCTGCGATATCCACGAACTCAATGACGGCGGGGGTGAACTTCTTGGGGCTGTACATGTCCCGGAGCCCTTCCAGCCGCTCATCGGGCACTGTGACCATGCCCACATTGGGGTCGATGGTGCAGAAGGGATAGTTGGCGGCCTCGGCTCCGGCGTTGGTGATGGCATTGAACAGGGTGCTCTTGCCCACGTTGGGGAGACCCACGATACCTAATTTCATATATTTTCATCCTTTCGGTTTCGTTCTCACAATTTATTATCATATCATGGAAAGTCAGAAAAGGCAACTGAAACTAGCCGGTTATGCCTCCAGAATGTAACGAAAAATCGCCTCGGCCACGCCGTCCTTCCGATTGCTGGGCAGCACTGCGTCTGCCTGAGCCTTCAGGGCCTCCACGGCGTTGCCCATGGCGTATCGGTGTCCCGCTCGGGCAAACATGCTCAGGTCATTTTCACCGTCTCCAATGCATCCTACTGCTTCTGGGAGGAGGCCCAGCTGATCCATCAGCGCGCCCAGTGCGGTGCCCTTGGAGGCGGACTGATGGAAGATCTCCACATAGAGCCCGGAATAGGCGGCGTCCAGCTCCGGATAGCCCTGGAGCACCTTCTCTGTGGCCTCCCGGCTGCCCTTGCCCAGAAAGAAGAATTGCAGCTCCTCCACGTTGGCGCTGCCGGAGCGGATGGCCTCGGCAATGGAGGCGACCATAGGGGCCTGCTTGGCGTCCCTGCCGTAGACGGTGCGGCCCATGGCGTGGAGGATCCGACCCTGGATCAGGTATTGATGCTCCACATGGGCGGTGCAGCCCAAGGAGGCACCCCTGAGGTCGTCCAGCAGCCTCAGCGCCGTCTCCTGGGGGATCTCCGCACGGAAGATCGTGCGTTTGTCCGCCAGATTCGTGACCCGGGCTCCGTTGGAGGAGATCACATAGCGGTACAAGTCCCGCCGCTCCGCAAGCTGATGGGGCAGGCAGGTGAGGGCACGGCCTGTGGTGGGTACGATCAGGACCCCCGCGTTGTGGGCGGCCTCCAGGGCTTTCAGAACCTTTGGGCTGATGCGGCTTCTGCCATTGAGACAGGTGCCGTCCATATCGATCGCCAGGAGTTTGAGCATAGAATGTAGACCTCCCCCGAAAATCGTGGTTTAAGGTGGGTGATACCGAAATGGTAGCAGGATTTGGCCCGAAATGCAAGGGGCAATGCCGCACAAATCGGCAAGAGAGTCTGGCGAGAGATTTTGCGTCAGAAAAAGGTGTAAAACCGCAGACATACTTTGTGTATTTCAAGGTTTTACTAACGCATTTCTGGCGGAAAAGATCCGCCAGAATCCGACGGCGTATTTGTGCGGTGTTGCCCAAGAAAAGTGGACGCGCCTCACAAGGAGAGCGCGTCCATAACGTTATTTCGAGTAGTACCGGCACCGGCGGGCTTTTTTCCGCTTGCGGCGGATGGAGTGGCCCAGCAGCCAGATCAGCGCCAGAGCAATGATGCCCAGGGTCACAGCCATCATCACAGTGGTGTCGTCAGAGTCGCCGGTTTTCACATCCAGCCACAGGGAGTCCATCTCCTGGTTGGTCTCCGCAGGCAGATACATAAACGCCTCAGAACGGGACAGCGTCTCGGTGTCCGGATAGGCGATCTCGTTGTCCGCCATCTCCGGATCCATATATTCCTTGGCGGCCTGCTCCGTAGCCGAGTAGCCCAGATAGTCCAGGTTCTGGCCGCAGATCTCGGGATCCAGCAGGAAGTTGATATAGGCCTCAGCCTCAGCCTTGTGCTCGGCGCTGGAGGGGATCATCATGCAGTCGATGAACAGGTTGAAGCCCTCGCTGGGGAAGTAGAAGCCTAGGTCCTCGTTGTCCTCCAGCATGGTCAGGTAGTCGCCGGCGTAGTAGGGGGCGATCCATGCCTCCTCGCGGGTCATCTTGTCGAAGATCTGATCCATGACGTACTGCTGCACCACGGGTCTCTGCTTTTTCAGGAGCTCTGCGCAGGAGGCCAGGGCCACGCTGTCAGTGGTATTGAGGGAGTAGCCCAGCCGGGATTCCGCAATGGCGAAGGCGTCCCGGTTGTTGTCGAACATCAGGATCTTCCCGGCGTACTTCTCATTCCAAAGAAGATCCCAGGAGCCGATGTCCTCCTCACTGACGTATTTCTTGTTGTAGATCACACCCACGGTGCCCCAGGTATAGGGAACGGAATAGGCGTTGTCCGGGTCATAGGCGGTATTCTTATAGGCCTCGTCGATATACTGGTAATTGGGGATGTTGTCAAAATCCAGCGCCTGCACCAGGCCCTCGTCGATGAGCCGCCCGGCCATATAGTCCGAGGGGACAATCACATCATAGGAGGAGCCGCCGGTCTTCAGCTTGGTGTAGAGGCTCTCGTTGGTATCGAAGGTCATGTAGTTGACCTTGATGCCTGTGGCCTCGGTAAAGGCGGCGTTTACATCAATGCAGTCGTCGGAGCCATCGGAGATATACTGGCCCCAGTTGTAGACGTTGATGGTCACATCGGAGCCGGCAGCCTGGACGGGCGTGGTAAGCGCACCGGCCAGGGTGGGCAGCACCAGAAGGACGCTGAGCGCCAGAGAGACAAAACGCTTTTTCACTGGGCTGCCTCCTCTCTCCGGCGGCCCTTGGGGGCCTTCTGCTTCTTGGAATCCCGGAGCTGGAGCAGGTTCATCAGCACCATCAGGGCCAAAATCACCAGGAACAGCAGGGTAAACAGCGCGTAGATCTTGGGCTGCAGGGGCTTTTTGGTGTAGTTGTAGATCTCCACCGGCAGGGTCACGAAGCTGGGCCCGTAGACGAAGTAGGAGATCACGAAATCATCCAGGCTCATGGTAAAGGCCATAAGCGCTCCGGAGATGATGCCCGGCAGGATCTCATGGATGACCACCTTAAAGAAGGCCTGCACCGGGGTACAGCCCAGATCCAGGGCGGCCTCCTGGAGGTCGGGATCCATCTGACTGAGCTTGGGCATCACCGACAGGATCACATAGGGCATATCAAAGGTGATATGGGCGATGAGCAGGGTGGAAAAGCCCATGATATGGTTCTTTTTGAGCAGCGTTCCCACAAAGGCGAACAGCAGGGCCAGGGAGACACCGGTGACGATATCCGGGTTGGTCATGGGGATATTCGTCAGGGTCATGGCCAGTGCCTTGGGACGGCGGCGCATGGAATGGATGCCCACAGCGGCCATGGTGCCCAGGATCGTAGAGATCACCGCCGCCACAATGGCCACCAGGAAGGAGTTCCCCAGCAGGGGCAGCAGGGTGTGATCCTGGAACAGCGCCTTATACTGCCCCAGGGTGAAGCCCTCCCAGGTGGCAACGTCGCTGCCCTGATTGAAGGACGCCACGCCCAGGACGATCATGGGCAGATACAGAAACAGAAAAATGAGTACGGTAAAGACCTTGCAGAATTTTTTCACGGTGCAATGACCCCCTCATCCTCAGTATCGCCGCTGGAGAAGTGGTTCATGATACCGATGCAGATCAGCACCATCACCATGAGCACCAGGCTCAGGGCAGCGCCCAGATTGGGGTTATAGGCGGTCTTAAACTGGCTCTCCACCACGTCGCCGATGAGCACGGTGCCGGTGCCGCCCAGCTTCTGAGAGATATAGAAGGTGGATACCGCGGGCACGAACACCATGGTGATCCCGGAGACAATGCCGGGGATGCTCAGGGGCAGGGTGACCCGCCGGAACACCTGGGGGCCGGAGCAGCCCAGATCCTGAGCCGCCTCCTCCAGCTTGGGGTCGATCTTCATGATGACCGTATAGAGCGGGGAGATCATGTAGGGCAGGTAGTTGTAGACCATGCCTAAAATCACCGCGCCGTTGTTCCGTACCAGAGGCAGGGGGCCGATGCCGATGGCGCCCAGCACATGGTTGATGATGCCGGTGTCAGACAGCAGGGAGACCCAGGCCAGGGTACGGAGCAGGAAGCTCATGCACATGGGCAGCATCACCAGCATGGAAAGGAGCCTCCGCCAATTTTCATTGGCAGTGGCGATGCAGTAGGCCACGGGATAGCCAATGATGAGACAGATGAGGCTGGCCACTGCCGCCAGCAGGATCGACCGAAGAAAAATGGGCAGATAGGTGCCCATATGGGAAAGATTCGCCAGGGTAAAGGCTCCGGTGGCGGAGTCCGTAAAGGCAAAGTATACCACGATGCCCAGGGGCACCAGGGTGAAGAGCACCATCCACACCAGATAGGGGGCGGCCAGCAGCTTATTCCTCATCGCCTTCGCCCTCCGGGTCCTCCTCCATTTCGTCATATTCGGCGCTGTAGGAGCTGTAATCGCCGAACTGCTCGGAGTAACTGCTCTTTTTCATAACGTGGATGGCGTCGGGATCCAGGCTGATGCCGATGGTCTCGCCGACCTGGTGGGCGTCGGTGGTCTGGATCAGCCACTTGAAGCCCTCCACGTCCACAAAGGTGTCGTAGAAGGTGCCCTTGAAGATCACGTTGGTGACCTCTGCGGTGAGGTAACCGGCGGTGGGGGATACAATGTCGATGTCCTCCGGCCGGATGACCACGTCCACCGGCTCGTTTTTGCCAAAGCCCTTGTCCAGACATTGATACCGGTGGCCGAAGCACTCCACCTCATAGTCCTTTCGCATAATGCCGTCGAGAATGTTGCTCTCGCCGATAAAGTCCGCCACAAAGGCGTTTTTCGGCTCGTTATAGATGTCCTCGGGGGTGCCGATCTGCTGGATGCGGCCCTTGTCCATCACCACCACGGTGTCGGTCATGGCCAGGGCCTCCTCCTGATCGTGGGTCACATAGATAAAGGTGATCTCCAGCGCCTGCTGGATCCGTTTGAGCTCATTCTGCATATCTTTCCTGAGCCGCATATCAAGGGCGCCAAGGGGCTCGTCCAGAAGCAGGACCTTGGGCTGATTGACCAGTGCACGGGCAATGGCCACACGCTGCTGCTGACCGCCGGAAAGGCTCGTGACCTTTCGGTTCTGGAAGCCCTTGAGGCTGACGATCTCCAGCATCTCCGAGACCCGTTTATCGATCTCGTCCGCGCTGAGCTTCGACACCCGAAGGCCGAAGGCGATGTTGTCGTAGACATCCAGATGCGGAAACAGCGCGTATTTCTGGAATACGGTGTTGATCTTGCGGCGGTAGGGCGGAACGTCGTTGATCCGCTTCCCATCGAAAAATACGTCTCCAGACGTAGGCTTCTGGAAACCTCCAATGATGCGCAGGGTGGTTGTTTTGCCGCAGCCGCTGGGCCCCAGCAGAGTGAGAAATTCACTGTCATTGATTGTGAGATCAATGGAATTGAGAACCTGCTCCCCGTCGAAATTCATGGACACGTTCTGGAGACGAATGAGTTCTTTTGCCATTATCCTCCCCCGTTCTTTCTAAAAAAATTACCCTGCCGTCCAGCGGAGGGGATTCCGCCAAATAGCTCAGGCAAATCTAATTATATATGTTAGGGGGGGATTGTCAAGAGTAAAAAGACCCCCCATCAATTTTTGTGGGATTCATGGAAAAGCATAGGGTTTGACAGTGAAAAATTGACGAAGCGTGTAAGATTCCTGTAAAAGAAAGCGGTCTGCTCCCACGGGAAAATGAGGGAGCAGACCGAAAAACTCATTCCTGCAGCGCCCGGATCAGCTGGGGCACAAACTGCTTTTTCCGGGATACCACGCCGGGCAGCAGCACCCCGTCGTGGGTGGCCTCCGTATGGAAGGCACGGGCTAAGAGCTCTCCGGCCCCAGAGCCCGCATACAGGATCAGAGCCGACTGATCCTGGAGGGAGGTGAGCATATAGAAGGCCATATCCACGCCCAGCTTTTCACTGGCGAGATACTTCGATACCATGGCCTTGGCCTTGTCGTAGTTGGCCTGGCTCACAAAGCTGCCCTGGCCTACGCCGATCTGCAAGGAGCCCTGAACAAAGGTCTTGTAGTCCTGCTGGAAGACATCGGCGGCGGTTTTGCCCTCCAGGCTTTCGCCGGCCTCAAACATGGCCTGGGCCAGCTCGTCGATGTCCACCCCGGCAATGGCCGAGAGCTGCTTGGCGGTGCGCACATCCAGAGGCGTGCAGGTGGGGGACTGGAATTTCAGAGTGTCAGAGAGAATGGCCGACAGCAGCAGCCCCGCAATCTCCGGGGACACCTCCACATCCGCCTCGCCGTACATCTGATAGATCACTGTGGCGGTGCAGCCCACGGGCTGATTGCGGAAGTATACGGGGCCGGAGGTCTCCAGATTGCCGATCCGGTGGTGGTCAATGATCTCCAGAATCTCGGCCTCCTCCCAGCCGTCCACGCACTGGGTTTTCTCATTGTGATCCACCAGGATCAGCTGCTTTCGGTGGAGGTTTAACAGGTTCCGGCGGGAGATGACGCCCACATATTTCCCCTCAGTGTCCAGCACCGGAAAATACACGAACCGAACCTTGCCCATGACCTCCTTCACATACTCCACAGAGTCCGTGGTGCGGAAGGTCAAAAGGTTGTTCCGGAGCATGTAGTAGGAGATGGGCACGCTCTGGGAGATCATGCAGGAGGCGGGGTAGGTGTCGTGGGGGGTGGAGATGATGGTGCAGCCCTTTTCCGCGGCCAGCTTCACGATGGTTTTGGGCACGGCGGAGCCGGTGCAGACCACGATGCAGGCGGCGCCCATCTCAATGGCGCAGTACTGGGATTCGTAGCGGTTGGCCACCAGCACCAGATCACCGGGCTCCAGGATCTCCTCCATGATCTCAGGGGAGGCCGCACCCACCACCACCTTGCCGGAGGTCACGCAGCCGTCCGGATCGCCGGTGATGAGGGTGCCACCCAGGGTCTCGATGATATTCCGGTATGGGGTGTGGGAGACGGACAGGAACCGGGTGCTGGAGATATCCATATTGGCCATGGCCAGATCCTTCAGGGTGATGATACCCAGCAGGTTCCCGTCCTGATCGGTGATGGGCAGGGTGGAGATCTGCTGATCCCGCATGGTCTCCCAGGCTTTCCGCACGGTGGTCATGCCGTCGGTGCCGGGCATGGGCCGGATGTCGATGTCCATGACCTGGGCGCTGACGTCCGGGCACAGCTCCGGTGCAGGGACACCAAAGCGCCGCAGCACATATTCCGTCTCTCCGTTGATGGCTCCGGCCCGCAGGGACTCATAATTCCGCTCGTCCGCGGCATTTTTCAGCGCCGCGTAGGCGATGGCCGAGCAGATGGAATCCGTGTCGGGATTCCGGTGGCCAATAACGCCGATCATTCTCATTCCGTCCATGAATACGCTCCTTCACGCAGCAAAATTGATTGTAATTTGAGTGAGGCTATTTTAGCACAGCGGTATCCAAATGAACAGCGACAATTTGAGAACCCTGTGTAAGATTTTACCCTCGAATACGAAAAATCACCGGGAAACTGAAACAAATGCGTAAAAAACGGCGGAAACCGGATCGGTTTCCGCCGCAATGTTCAGTAAGTTCCCAGCCAGCGTCCCGAGGTCTCCGCCACGGCCCGGCCCTCCCCGAGGCTCTCCGGAACGTTCAGCACCCGTTGGTTCCGGCTGCCCCGGAAGTTCAGTTCCAGGCTCCGCTCGGAGAGGAGAAAGGGGCCGTCGATGAGCACATCCAGCTGGCGGAGCAGCTCCCGCTGATCCTCCGTGCCATTTAGCAGCTCCTCAAAGGTGTAGCCGGAGTAGGAGGCAACCTCATATCCCTTTTCTTTCAGCAGCCGGGCCAGCTTGGCATAGCCTGCCGCCTGGGAAAAGGGCTCGCCGCCGGAGAAGGTCACGCCGTGACACAGGGGATTGCTTTCAACGATCTTCACCAGCCGCTCCTCCTCCATGGGGGTGCCCCCGGAGAAGTCCCAGGTCTCCGGATTGTGGCAGCCGGGACAGTGATGGGGGCAGCCCTGGCAGTAGAAGGTGGTGCGGATGCCGGGGCCGTCTACGATGCTGTCCTCGGTGATGCCGGCGAGATTAAGCATTCCGGGAAAGACCGTGCTTTACACGGTCACGCTCCTCGGCCCGCTTGGCGTCGTTCCACTTGTCCATGGTGCCAACCAGGTAGCCAGTGATTCGGCGGATGCGCTCAAAGCCCACGCCCTCGCCCATTTTTACATGAATATTCTCGGTTTTCATAGAACATGCCTCCTTAAAAGCACAGTTGAGATTTGTTGTTATTCAATGCCTTGAAACGCGGGCATTTCAGGATACATCTTGCGGAGCTCCGCCACACGCTCGGGGGAGATCTCCTCGCCTTCATGACGTCCGCACCGGGGACACACATCGCCGATGACGCCCACATAGCCGCAAATGGGATCCCGATCCACGGGATGGTTGATGCTGCCGTAGCCGATGCCGCAGTCGTGCATCCAGCGCACCACGGTCTCAAAGGCCTCCACGTTCTTGGCAGTGTCGCCGTCCAGCTCCACATAGCTGATATGACCGGCGTTGCACAGGGCGTGATAGGGGGCCTCCAGCCGGATCTTGTCATAGGCAGAGATGGGATACCACACGGGAATATGGAAGCTGTTGGTGTAGTATTCCCGATCCGTGACCCCGGGGATCTTGCCGTAGCGCTTCTGATCCATACGGATAAAGCGCCCGGACAGACCCTCGGCAGGGGTGCCCAGCAGGGTGAAGTTCATGGTGAGCTCCTGGGATTTCTTGTCGCAGAAGTCCCGCATATAGCCGATGATCTGTAGGCCCTTCTCCTGCATCTCCGGGCTCTCGCCGTGGTGATGACCATAGAGGGCGGTGAGGGCCTCGGCCAGGCCGATGAAGCCGATGGACAGGGTGCCGTGCTTTAATACCTCCCGAAGGTCGTCCTGGAGGGACAGCTTGTCGGAGTCCAGCCAGACCCCCTGACCCATCAGGAAGGGGTAGTTGTAGACGTGCTTGCTGGCCTGGATCTCGAACCGGTCCAGCAGCTGCTGGGCCACCAGCTCCAGCATAGCCTGGAGCTTTTCATAGAATACCTTCTCGTTGCCCTTGCTCTCGATAGCCAGCCGAGGCAGGTTGATGGAGGTGAAGGACAGATTGCCTCGGGAATAGGCGATCTGCCGGGTGGGATCGTAGACGTTGCCCATGACACGGGTACGGCAGCCCATGGTGGCGACCTCCGTTTCCGGGTGGCCGGGCTTGTAGTACTGGAGGTTAAAGGGGGAATCCAGGAATACATAGTTGGGGAACAGCCGCTTGGCGCTGACCTTGCAGCTCAGGCGGAACAGATCGTAGTTGGGATCCTGGGGGTTATAGTTGACGCCCTCCTTGACCTTGAAGATGTGAATGGGGAAAATGCAGGTCTCTCCGTGGCCCAGGCCAGCATCCAGAGCCATCAGAATATTGCGGATCACCATGCGGCCCTCAGGGCTCACATCGGTGCCGTAGTTGATGGAGGAGAAGGGGGTCTGGGCACCGGCACGGGAGTGCATGGTGTTGAGGTTGTGAACAAAGCCCTCCATGGCCTGATAGGTGTCCCGATCTGTGGCATCCTGGGCCCGGCGGCGGGCACGGGCGATGACCTTGGCGGCGTCCTTGCCGGAGAGGGAAAGCACCCCGCACAGGGCGGCGGCCACGGCGCGGTCGTAGGAAGGATCGTTTTCAAGGCGGGCCTCCTGACCGGTGGCCTCCTTGGCGGCATCCATGGCCTCCTGAACCGGGGCCTTGGCGTCATCCAGATCCAGCTTGTCCTCCACGGCCTCGATGAGGCATCGGCGATAGGCTCGCAGGAAGGTCTTTGCTACGCCCTCGGCCATGCCATAGTCGAAGTTGGGGATGGACTGGCCGCCGTGCTGGTCATTCTGGTTGGACTGGATGGCAATGGCGGCCAGGGCCGCATAGCTGGCGATGCCCTGGGGCTCCCGGAGATAGCCGTGGCCCGTGGAGAAGCCGCCGTGGAACAGACGGAGAATATCGATCTGACAGCAGGTGGTGGTCAGAGAGTAGAAGTCGAAATCGTGGATGTGGATGTCGCCCTCCCGGTAAGCCTTGGCGTGCTCGGGGCGGAGCAGGTAGGCCTCGTTGTAGGCCTTGGCCCCTGCCGCGCCGATCTGGAGCATGGAGCCCATGGCGGTGTTGCCGTCGATGTTGGCGTTGTCCCGCTTCATATCGCTGGCCCGGGCGTCGATATTGGTGATCTCGTCGATGGTCTTCATCAGAGAGGTGTTGGCCTCTCTGGCTCGGGTCCGGTTGGCCCGGTAGAGAATGTAGGCCTTGGCAGTGGCGTTGAACCCATGGTTCATGAGCTGCTGCTCAGCGGTATCCTGAATGGCCTCCACGGTGGGGGAGGAGTTCGGGTATTTGGCCTCCAGCTCGGCCTGGACGGCGTTTGCCACCCGTGCGGCGTCGGCGGCGTTGCCCTCGCCGGTGGCCTCCAGAGATTTGAGAATGGCGGAGGCGATCTTCGGCTGTTCGTAGAGAACCACGCGGCCGTCGCGCTTGATAATGCTTTGAATCATATTCTTCCCTCTTTTTCGTTCATACATGCTGTGGGGCACAGGATGCCGGACACAATATATGGTGTTATCATCTTGCTTGTGCCACTATATTTTGACACAGCCAATGGCCTATGTCAAGGATAAATCGCCCTTAGACACAAACAGACACAAATTCTTGTGGAGATACAAATGGTAGATACAATATGTAGTGGTGCTGACAAAATGGAAGCCTTATTTCCAGTCACGGATGCAAACGCTCAGCAGCCGGGTAAAGGGGGCGATGGTGGAAAGCCGCACCCGCTCCTGAACGGAATGGGGGGAGAGAATGTCCATGCCTGTGGAGATCATGGGCAGCTCCGGGGCCATCTCGTGGAACATAGAGGGCTCCAGGCCCACATGGACGGCGTTTTTTCGGAGCTCCAGCCCCAGCTTGTTCCCTTCCTCTATAAAAAGGTCGCTGAGGGGATCCTGGGCCACTCCGGGCCAGGCGGGGTAGCTGTCAGCCTCAGCGCTGTAGCCGAAGCCCTGGGCGGAGAGGGCCAGGAAGTCCCGCTGGACGGCCATGGCTTCATTTCTGCAGGAGCGCAGGAAGCTGTAGATCTCGATTTTCTCGCTGTGACCGTGGACCATTCCCAGATTGCCGGAGGTGCCCACCACCTTGGGCACCAATGGGTGCATCTCCTGGACACCGCAGGGCACCAGCCCCGCCAGGGCCAGAAGATCGTCCCGCTCGTCCACGGTGAAGACTCTGGCGGGCATTTCCGCTGGGGAGACGGTGATGGAGAGATCGGCCTCCAGGGGATACATAGCTTTGGCGTCCCGGAGGAACTGCTCGACTGTGGCCTGGAGCTTGTCTCCGTCCCGGCTGTCCGTCACCAGCACGGCCTGGGCGGAGGCGGGAATGGCGTTGTGGGCGGTGCCCGCGTCGATGCCGGAGAGCTCATAGGGGATCTCTAGCGCGCCCAGGAGCCAGAGCATCAGCTGGGCGGCGTTGGCTCGGCCGGAGCCGATGTTGTCCCCGGAGTGGCCGCCCAAGAGTCCGGAAATGGACAGGCTTACCGGGGCGTCCAGCATGGGGAAGAAGCAGTCAGGAGTCCGCCGGAAGGTCTGGCGGCAGCCGCCGGCGCTGGAGATCATGATTTGACCAAAGTGGAAGCCGTCCAGATTGATGAGACCGGAGCAGTCCGCCAGACATTCCTTGCTCAGGCGCTGGGCTCCGGCCAGACCGCGTTCCTCATCCACCGTAAACAGCAGCCGCAGGGGTACATGGGGTGCGCTGCTCATCACAAGATACAGGGCGCAGGAGAGGCCAATGCCGCAGTCTGCCCCCAGGGAGCTGCGCCCATCGGTGCAGAGAAAGCCGTCACGGATCTCTGTGCGGATGGGATCCTCCAGGGGCTGGTAGTCTGCCGCACCCACGCAGACCATGTCCATGTGGGCCTGGAGCGCCAGTCTGGGCCGCGCTGTCAGGCCCTCGGTTCCGGGAACATCGCAGATGAGATTCCCAGCTTCGTCCAGCTGGGGAAACAGGCCGATGGATTCCAACTGAGACGCTAGATAGTGGGCCACGGCCTCCTCGTGGCCGGAGGGGTGGGGGATCCGGCATAGGCCGTAAAAGGCGTTCAAAACGCCCTGCTCTAAGGTATGATCTGACGGCATGAAAGCCACGTCCTTCCTGATGGGTGATGCCTCTAGTGTAGCACCGGCCCCGGCGCTTTACAAGCGAAAACAAAAAAATTGGCGGTTTTCAAAAAAAGTGCTTGACAAAGCACCAAGGCAAGGGTATAATAGCCATGCTCTTTGAGAGAGTTTGCTGGTATAGCTCAGTTGGTAGAGCAGCTGATTTGTAATCAGCAGGTCGGGGGT
>CAKTEB010000027.1 GCA_934546685.1 uncultured Oscillospiraceae bacterium | reverse complement strand
TCATAGTGCAGGTCAAAGCGCCGGGCTAAATAGTTGGTGATCTCCCGCCGCACATCGGTCATACCGGCGTTGGAGGTGTATTTGGTAAAGCCCTGCTCCAGGGAGTAGATGCCCGCGTCCCTGATATGCCAGGGGGTTGGAAAGTCCGGCTCGCCCACCCCCAGAGAGATGGCGTCGGTCATATTCTCCAGAATATCGAAAAACTTGCGGATACCCGAGGGCTTGATATCCTGTACCCGCTGGGAGATCACAGAATTGTAGTCGATCATACGAAAATCAGCCTTTCTTTCTGCTCCTCCTTGGGCATGAACACCACGTTCTGCTGCTTGTATTTCTTCAGAATAAAGTGGGTGGCGGTGCTGGTAACGCCCTCAATGGTGGAGAGCTTCTGGGAGACGAACAGGGCCACCTCCCGGAGGGTCCGGCCTGTGAGGATGACAGTGAGATCATAGCCGCCGGACATGAGATAGCAGCTCTCTACCTCCTCATACTGGTAGATCCGCTGGGCGATCCGATCAAAGCCCTTGTCCCGCTGGGGGGTGATCTTCACCTCGATCAGAGCCTCCACCGCCTCCACGGCGGTCTTTTCCCAGTTGACCATGGCCTTATAGCCCAGGATCACGCCCTCCTGGGTCAGAGCCTCGATGCGCTGGGCCACATCCTCCTCGGTGGTGTCGCAGATGGCGGCCAGCTGAGCGTGGGAGAGCGTGCAGTCGTCCTCCAGGGCCGTCAGTAGTTTCTTGGAACGAAGATCCATCGTGTTTTCCTCCAATCCTCTGCCGGGGCAGAGCTGAATCTGTGCAGGCGCAGGGAATCGCGCTGCTTTTGGTTGCCTGTATTATATCTGAGATTTACCCAAAATGGAAGTGATTTTTACAATTCAATTTTTGGGCGGTTTGAAAGAATCTCTTCCAAAGGAAAAGCCGATAGGAATGATACTTGCAATTTGAAATATATCGCTTATAATGAAAGATAATTGTAAAACCGTTTTAACAACTGTGCGCCATTTGGCGCGAAACCGTCCATCAGGGGGGGATCCTTTTGAATCAAATGGAACTGATCGGCAAGGTCCTTGCGGCGGATCAGAAGGCCCGGGCCATGGCCCAGGACGCAGTCCAGGCCGAGGAGACGCTGGAGACCGATATTGCCCAGGAGATCGAGCGGCTGCGGAAAAATTATGAGGCCCAGGCAGAAGACAAGCTGGCGGCCCTCCAGATATCCCAGAAGGAAAAATGCCAGATGCAGCTTGACACCCTGGATCAGCGGCTCCAGCAGAAGCTCTCCCAGGTGGAGGCGCTGTACGCCGCGAAAAAGGACGAATGGGTGGATACCATCGTCCAGAGGATCGTGGGAAAGGCGGGGGATTAAATGTCTGCCTACACGGCGGTGGCTGCCAAGGTTCGGGCCATGTACGGCTGCCGCATGACCCCGGAGGACTACCGGCAGCTCATGAGCCAGAGGACCATCCCCCAGGCGGCGGCCTTTCTGGCAGGCCATAGGGGCTACCGGGACTCCCTCTACGGGCTCCCAGCCCAGGACATCCATCGGGAGCAGCTGGAGCTGGCCCTGCGCCGCACCTATATGGACGAATACCGCAGAATTTTCAGCTTCCTCACCATGGAGGATAAGGAGCTTCTGCGATTCCCCATCTACCGGGCGGAAAAGGAGGCCATTCTCACCTCCATGCGCAGGCTCTCCTCCCGTCATATGCTGGAGCCGGAGGCCACCTGGGCTCCCCTGCTCCGCAGCCGCAGCAGGCTCAGCCTCACAGAGCTCAGCCAGGCCAGAAGCTTTCAGGATATCGCGGACGCGGCCTCTGGCACCATCTACGCCTCCGCCCTCCAACGAAGCGGCATAGGGGGTGGAACGCCCAGCATGGCCTTCGTGGACAATCTGCTGCTGGTGACCTATTACGCCCATCTCTACAAGGTGCTGGGGCGGAATTACGCGGGAGACACCAAGAAGATCATCAAGCAGTCTCTGGATCAGGAGACGGATCTTCTGAATCTGGTGCTGTTCCTGCGGCTGAAAAAGCACTTTTCTCAAGACGATGTCCGCTCCTACAGCTTCCCCCTGCCCTGCTCCCACCGGCTGCCCAAGAGCCATGTGGAGGCGCTGCTGGGAGCCAAGGATTATGATGAGGCCATGGAGCTGGTGTACGCGGGCCCCTACGGCGACCTGTTCCGCTCCATTGAGCCCACGGGCCTGGAGGCCTATCTCTATACGCTGCAGTTTCGGTTTGACCGGCGGCAGCTCCGGGCGGCCACGCCCACCATCTATACGCCCATTGCCTATCTGGGGCTCAAGGAAACGGAGCTCCGCAATATTATCAGCATCATTGAGTGCATTCGCTATGGGGTGGAGCCCCAGAGCTATGTGACGCTCATCGGTGTGGTTTGAGAGGTGATAACATGTCTGTGGTGCCAATGAAAATGCTGACCCTGGCAGGGCCGGCCGGCAGCATCGACCAGGTGATCTGCACCTGCCTGGTGAATGAGCAGTTCCACCCGGTGGAGGCCGGAAGCGTTCTGGGCAGCAGGAAGCAGCTGGCTCCCCTCTCCTGGGCCAACGCCTATCAGGAGCCCCTGGATCGGGTGCAGAAGCTCATGGAGGACACTGGAACCCCCTATGAATTCCGGGACTTCCGCAGCTTCGGGCTCACCGAGGCCCAGGTCAACGAATACCTGGAGCAGCAGGGAGCAAAATTCACGTCATTTTCCCAGGAGCGCCAAACACTGACCTCCCGGATCCAGGAAAATCAGCAGGAGATCCAGGATCTTCAGAAGTTCACCGCCCTGCCCGGAAATCTCTCGGAGATCTACCATCTTGGCTATGTGCGGTTCCGGTTTGGCCGGATGCTCCGGGAGAGCTTTGATTCCCTGAACGTCAAGGCCGGGGATATCGACGAGATCATCCTCTACCCGACCCAGATCGGATCAGACTATGTATATCTCTGCTACGTTACGCCCAAAAGCTGCGCGGCCCGTTCGGATCGGTTCATGGATTCTCTGGGGTTCCAGCGTATGCGGCTGACGGAGCATGTGGCCGGTACGCCCCAGGACAGCGTCCAGATGCTGGAGGCGGATACGGCCCAGTGCAGGGAACGGCTCCAGGCGCTGGAGACGGAGTTTGCCGGCTGGCAGCGGGAGCAGCATGAAATGCTCCTGACGGTCTACAGCTATCTAAGATTCATGTACGCTGCCGGTGAGATCAAGAAATTCGCCGTCACCACCGAGGATCAGAGCTTCCTGCTCTGCGGCTGGATCCCTCGAAGCGCCCTTCCAAGCGTGCAAAAGAGCATCCAGCAGTTTCCGGACGTGATGCTTGCCCAGGATGACCCAGGCAATATTTCCGGCGAGACGCCGCCGGTGAAGCTGAAAAACAACTTCTGGGCCCGGCTGTTCCAGCCCTTTACAGAGATGTACGGCCTCCCGGCCTACAATGAATTCGACCCCACGTTCCTGATGGCTGTGACCTATTCCATTCTGTTCGGCATCATGTACGGCGATGTGGGGCAGGGACTGGTGCTCATTGCCCTGGGCGTATTTCTCTACAAGAAAAAAGGCATGTGGCTGGGCGGAATTTTGGGCAGTGTGGGGGTATTCTCCACGATCTTCGGCTTCGTGTTCGGCAGCTTTTTCGGCTATGAGGAGCTGATTCCGGGATTCCATGTGCTGTCTTCGGGCCAGAGCGCCACGAAGATCCTGCTGATCTCCGCGGCCATCGGTGTTGTGACCATTACCTGCATGATGGTCATTAATATCTCCAACGGCATCCGCCAGAAGGATCTCAAAAAGATCTTCTTTACCAACAACTCCGTGGCGGGCCTGATCTTCTATCTGGCCGTGGTCATCGGCGCGGTGCTGATGCTCACCACCGGCGTGAAGGTGTTCAGCCCCCTGTATATCATCGTATTTATCGTTCTGCCTCTGCTGGTGATGTTCTGCCAGGAGCCCCTGGGCAAGCTGGCCGCCCGGCAGAAGGACTGGAAGCCCGACTCCATCGGCGGCTTCATCGCCGAGAACTTCTTTGAAATGTTCGAGGTGGTACTCTCCTATGTGACCAACACCGTCTCCTTCCTGCGGGTGGGCGCTTACGCCATCTGCCACGCGGGCATGATGCTGGTGGTCTATACCCTGGCCGGGGATCCGGCTTCTCCTCTGGTGCTGGTGATCGGCAACATCCTGGTCATGGGCATCGAGGGCCTGATGGTCTGCATCCAGGTGCTCCGTCTGGAGTTCTATGAGATGTTTGGCCGATTCTACGCCTCCGGCAGCCGCCAGTTTACCCCGGCGCTGGTGGACTATACGAAAAAGATCGAACTATAATTTGAGATGGAGGAATACATCATGGTACTGATTTTGATGCTTGCGCTGGCTCTGGCCATCATTCTGCCGCTTATCTATATCTCTCGCCGCCATACCCAGGGAAAGGCTGTAAAAAAGCCCCTGGTGGCACATTGCTTCAGCTTTTTTGTGCTGGTGGCTGCCGCTGCCGCCTTTGGCTTTGCCATGAGCGGCAGCGCTTCCGCTGCGGATACCGCCGCTGCTGCGGCCTCTGCCTCCGGACTGGCTGAGGGCCTCAAGTATGTGGGCGCGGCTCTGGCCGTGGGCCTCTCCGGTGTGGGCGGCGGCATCGCCGTATCCTCTGCCGCCGCCGCGGCTCTGGGCGCTATGAGCGAGAACGACACCATCTTCGGCAAGGCGCTGATCTTTGTGGGTCTGGCAGAGGGCGTTGCCCTGTACGGTCTGCTGGTGGCGCTGCTGATGCTGTTTATGTAAGATGCGTTACTTTGTGATTTCTGACAATTCCGACACCCTGACAGGCCTACGGCTGGCCGGCATTGAAGGCGTGCTCTGCAAGACCCGGGAGGAGACCCTTGTGGCCATCCGGCAGGCGGAGCAGGATGAAACTGTCGGCGTGCTGCTCATCAATGAGAAGCTCTCCGCGCTCTGCCCGGAGCAGGTGGCGGAGCTGAAGCTCACCGCCGTAAGGCCCCTTCTGGTGGAGATCCCGGATCGGCACCATACGGGGCGGGCCCCGGATTCCATCACCCGGTATATCCGGGAGGCCATCGGCATCAAGGTATAAGGAGGGACAGCGCATATGCCTGATATCAATGAAAAGCTCCAGCGCTTCCACCAGCTTGTTCTGGAGGACGCCCAGAAGGAGCGCGATACCCGGATGGCCCATGTGGAGCAGCAGCGCCGGACCCGGGTGGACGCGGCAGCCCAGGAGCTCCGCCGCCGGATCGATCTGGAGACCCAGCAGAGGGCTGAGGCCATCAATGCTGAGGCGGGCCGGGAGATCTCCAGACGGATGATGGCTGACAAGCGCATCATCGCCACCCGCCGGGAAGAGATCGGCCAGGAGGTCTTTGCCGCCGTCCGGGAGAAGCTCCTGGCCTTTACAGAGACCGAGGACTATCTTCCCCATCTAAAGCGGCTGTATGTGGAGGCCTTTGAGGCCCTGGGCAATCCCTATGACGGGGTGATCTGGCTCCGGCCCCAGGATATGAGGTTCAGCCGTGAGCTCTCTGCCTGTCTGCCTGGCCGCCACGTCACGTTTTCTGAGGGCGGCTTTACCCTGGGCGGCCTGATCGTGGACTGCCACTCTAAGCTGCTGCGGGCAGACCAGTGCTATGATACGGCGCTTCAGGATCTGGACGGCCACTTTGCCGAGCTCTTTGGCCTAGGCCTGGCCGATGACTGAGAAGGAGGCACACATGGCTGAAACCAATTACTATATCGAGGGCGTCAACGGCCCGGTAGTCACGGTCAAGGGGGGCCGGGGACTTGGCATGATGGATATGGTCTCCGTGGGCCCGGAGGGCCTCATTGGCGAGGTGGTATCCGTCTCCGGCGACGAGACCACGGTGCAGGTCTATGAGGACACCACCGGCCTGATCCCCGGCATGCCCGTGGTGCCCCAGAACGCCCCCATGTCCATTACCCTGGGGCCGGGGCTCCTCAACAATATCTTCGACGGCATCTGCCGTCCCCTTCGGGGCATTGAGCGGGAGACCGGCGCATTCATTGGCCGGGGCATCCATATTCCCGCTCTGGATACCGCGAAAAAGTGGGACGTGACAGTGCTGGTGCGCCCCGGTGACACCCTGGAGCCGGGACAGGTCTACGCAGAGTGCGATGAGACCCCGGTGATCCGCCATCGGAGCATGCTGCGCCCTGATCTGCGGGGCACGGTGATCTCCGCCGCCGAAAACGGCAGCTATACCGTGGAGGACGTGATCGCCACCCTGAAAACCCCGGCTGGCGCACTGGTGGAGCTGAAGCTGGCCCAGAGCTGGCCCATCCGTCAGACTCGCCCGGTAAAGGCCCGACGCTCCGTGACTCAGCCGCTGATCACCGGCCAGCGGATCATCGACACCCTGTTCCCGCTGGGCAAGGGCGGCTGCGCGGCCATCCCCGGCCCCTTCGGCGCTGGCAAGACCGTGACCCAGCACCAGCTGGCCAAATGGTCCGACGCGGATCTGATCGTATATTTGGGCTGCGGTGAGCGGGGCAACGAGATGACCCAGGTACTGGACGAATTCTCCGAGCTCATTGATCCCCATACGAACCAGCCCCTCATGTATCGAACGGTGCTGCTGGCCAACACCTCCAATATGCCCGTGGCGGCCCGGGAGGCGTCTATCTACACGGGCATGACCATTGCGGAATACTACCGGGACATGGGCTATCACGTTGCCATGATGGCCGACTCCACCTCCCGCTGGGCCGAGGCGCTCCGGGAGATCTCCGGACGGCTGGAGGAGATGCCCGCCGAGGAGGGCTTCCCTGCCTATCTCTCCTCCCGGCTGGCGGAATTCTACGAGCGGGCCGGATATATGGACACCCTGTCGGGCCGGGAGGGCAGCATCACCGTCATTGGCGCAGTATCCCCCCAGGGCGGCGACTTCTCAGAGCCCGTGACCCAGAACACCAAGCGGTTCATTCGCACCTTCTGGGCCTTGGATCGGAGTCTGGCCTATGCCCGTCACTTCCCGGCCATCAACTGGAACACCAGCTATTCCGAGTATCTCTCTGACCTGACGCCCTGGTATGCCGAGCATTTGGGTCCGGAGTTCATGAATCTCCGGGGGCGGCTACAGGCCGTTTTGAAGGAGGAGACCAGCCTCAACGAGATCGTCAAGCTCATTGGCGCGGACATCCTGCCTGAGGATCAGAAGCTGACCATCGAGATCGCCCGAGTGATCCGGCTGGGGTTCTTGCAGCAGAACTCCTTCCACGCCATCGACACCTATGTGCCAATGGAGAAGATGGAGCGGATGATGGAGGTCATCTTCCGGCTCTATGACGGATGCCGGGGCCTGATTGCCAGGAGTATCCCCATCTCCCAGATCCGTTCCACGGGGATCTTTGACCGGCTGATTCGCATGAAATACGACGTGCCCAACGATCAGCTTGAAAAATTCGGCCAATACGACGCGGAGGTCGATGCCGCCATCGAATCCGTGGCCCAGGCATACCGCTAAAGGAGGCGCTCCATGAAACTGGAATATATCGGCCTTACCAAAATGGAGGGCTCGCTCATCTACCTGGACGGCGTCAGCGGTGTGGGCTATGATGAAATGGCGGAGATCAGCCTGGAAAATGGCGAAAAGCGCTATGGACGTGTCATTATGCTGGACGGCAGCCGGGCGGTTTTGCAGGTTTTCGAGGGCACAAAGGGCATCTCACTGGAAAACGCCCGCACCAATTTTACCGGCAAGCCCATGGAGCTTGCTCTGTCCACAGAGATGCTGGGCCGGATCTTCGACGGTGCCGGACGGCCCATCGACGGCCTGGGGGAGCTCTATCCCGAGGAGCGCCGGAACATCAACGGCTCCGCCATTAACCCGGTCTCCCGGATCTATCCCCGGAACTGCATTTATACCGGCATTTCCGCCATCGACGGCATGTCCACCCTGATTCGGGGCCAGAAGCTGCCCATATTCTCCGGGGCCGGCATGCGCCATAACGACGTGGCGGCCCAGATCGTCCGGCAGGCCAAGGTGGCCGCAGAGGATGGGGATTTTGCCATTGTCTTTGCGGCAATGGGCGTGAAAAACGACGTGGCGGAGTTCTTCAAGAAGGACTTTGAGGAGGCCGGAGCCCTTCAGCGGGTGGTCATGTTCGTGAACCTGGCCTCGGATCCCATCATCGAGCGGATGCTGACGCCCCACTGTGCCCTGACGGCGGCGGAGTATCTGGCTTTTAACCACGGCTATCATGTGCTGGTCATCATGACGGACATGACCTCCTACTGCGAGGCCCTGCGGGAATTCTCCTCCTCCAAGGGTGAGATCCCCTCCCGAAAGGGCTTCCCCTCCTACCTCTATTCGGATCTGGCCTCCATCTATGAGCGGGCTGGCATTATCAAGGGCAAAAAGGGCTCTGTGACCCAGGTGCCCATTCTAACCATGCCCAACGACGACATCACCCACCCCATCCCGGATCTCACCGGCTACATCACCGAGGGACAGATCGTCCTGTCCCGGGAGCTGGAGCAGAAGGGCGTCTATCCGCCTATCTCTGTGCTTCCATCCCTGTCCCGGCTTATGAAGGACGGCACCGGCGAGGGCTACACCCGGAAGGACCATGCGGATGTCTCCAACCAGCTCTTTGCCTCCTACTCCAAGGTGCAGGACGCCCGGAGCCTGGCCTCGGTCATCGGCGAGGATGAGCTGGGGCAGACGGATAAGCTGTACCTGAAATTCGGTACGGCCTTTGAGCAGGAATTCGTCAATCAGGGCAGCCGGGAAAACCGCACCATCGACGAGACCCTGGACCTGGGCTGGCGGCTCCTGAGCATTCTGCCCAGAGGTGAGCTGGACCGGATCTCCGACGAGGAGCTGGACGCCCACTATCAGGCCCAGGAACAGTAAGGGGGCAGGAGCATGGCTGTACTGCCCACAAAGGGAAACCTCATCGCCACCCGCCGCGCCCTGGAGCTGGCAGGCACAGGCTTTGAGCTCATGGACCGGAAGCGGAACATCCTGACCCGGGAGATGATGGGGCTGATTTCCAAGGCGGAGGAGATCCAGTCCCGGATCGACTCCACCTTCTCTGCCGCCTATGACGCGCTGATGCTGGCCAATATCTCCATGGGAAAGACCATCCATCTGGCGGAGCAGGTGCCTGTGGACGACTCCGTAGAGATCCGCTACCGCTCGGTCATGGGCGTGGAGATCCCCACGGTGTCCGCAAAGCCCGCCCAGCAGCCCCTGCCCTACGGTCAGAGCATTACGAATTCCGCCTTTGATGACGCGCTGATCCAGTTCGGCAAGGTCAAGGAGCTGGTGCGGGAGCTGGCGGAGCTGGAAAACACCATCTACCGGCTGGCATTTACCATCGGCAAGACCCAAAAGCGGGCCAACGCCCTGAAAAACATCGTGATTCCCGGCTATCAGGAGACCATTCGGCTGATCTCTGAGGCCCTGGAGGAAAAGGAACGGGAGGAATTTGCCCGGCTCAAGGTCATCAAGGCCCAGAAAAACAGCTGACACCGCATATTTTTCGTAGGTTCCGTCCATACTGTGGGCGGAACCTATTTTACTTTGCGGGAGGAAATCATGATGGATACAACAGCATTGGTGCTGACCATCGTCGGCGCCTTGAACTGGGCGCTGGTAGGTATTTTCAAGTTTGACCTGGTGGCCTGGATCTTCGGCGGCCAGGGGGCTCTGGTGAGCCGGATCATCTATACGGTCATTGGGCTGGCAGGCATCTGGTGTATTTCTCTGCTGTTCAAGGGCAGGGATACCGGCAGCGATTCTTCCGTTCAGCCGGGATAAGTGCTGGAGGCCGCGCAGGGCGGGAGCTTCTTCCTACAGAATGGAGCTCCCGCCCTGCTTTCTTTCTAGAATTTTCATGTTCTGACTTGTTTCTTCTAACCATTTGGTGTATGATGGTGTCGAAAGATGGAGGTAATGAAGACATGCAAGAAGATGAAAAGTTGACCGGGCAGCCCATACCGGAGGATCCGGCGCCTCAGGCTCCGTCCCGGGATCCCGCCACCTCTCCGAATCTGGAGAAACCGAAACAAACAGCACAGCCAAAGCCGAAAAAGCCCCTGACCAAGGAACAGAAGTGGTGGCGCTTCCATGGCATGCAGGCGAGTCTGTTCGCCGGGATCGGCGCGCTGGCCGCTCTGGTGCTGGTGCTGATCGTCTGTGTTGTGACATTGCCTTTCCGGGGCCGTCTGACTGGCTCGGAACAGGCTGCGGCCCCCAGTGCCGCCCCGGCGGAGAGCATTCTGGAGGAAGACTCCGCAGAGCCGGAGCCCTCGCCTTCCCCGACGCCCCAAGTATCCACGGTATCCCTGATGGCCGTGGGCGACAACCTGATCCACAGCACCGTCTATGAGTTTGCCCAGCAGGAGGACGGTACATACGACTTTACTGAGATCTACAGCCAGATCAAGGACGACCTGAGCGCGGCGGATCTGAACTGCATTCAGCAGGAGACCATTTTCGTGGATGATCCCAGCCTCTACTCCAACTATCCCTGCTTCGGCACCCCGGCGGAGATGGCGGATTCTCTCGCCCAAGTGGGCTTCAATGTGGTCTGCCATGCCTCCAACCACACCCTGGACATGGGCTCCACGGGTCTGGAGGATACCTTTGCCGCCTGGAAGAAGCATCCCGAGGTAACGGTGCTGGGCATTCATGAATCCCAGGCCCAGGCAGATGAGATCCAGGTGGTGGAGAAGAACGGCATTCAGATCGCCATGCTGGACTATACTTACGGCCTCAACGGCTATGTGCCGGAGAACGACTGGGATGTGGATCTGCTGGATCAGGATCATAAGGATCGAATCGTCAGCCAGGTAGATCAGGCAGTGGGTATGTCCGACATCACCATCGTATTCATGCACAACGGCGACGAGGGCCAGTTCACCATTTCTGAGGATCAGGAGCAGTGGGCCCAGCTGTTTGCGGATCACGGCGTGGGCCTGGTCATCGGCACCCATCCCCATGTGGTTCAGAAGGTGGATCTCATCACCGGCGAAAACGGCAATAAAATGCCCATCTTCTACTCCCTGGGCAACTTTGTCTCCTCCCAGCGTGAGACCCAGAACATGGTGGGAGGCATGGCCAAGGTGCAGATCACCAAGGACGATACAGGCACCTATGTCTCAGAGTATAATATCGAGCCCCTGGTCACCCTGATCCAGGGAGGCGGCACAGTGGGCACCGGCTATCGGTTCCATACCTACCACATGGAGAACTACACCGACGAGCTCGCCGCCACCCATATCCGGGACAACTGCTCCCGGGAGGATGTGCAGGCGGTTTGGGATACAGTCTTCGGCGAGTCCTCCACCGGCACCGACGATCCCATCCGCCCCCTGGCTTCCGGTGCTCCCGCAACGTCCGCAGCCACTGAGACCAACCCAGAGCCCTTCCAGGAGGCGGGGACGGTCACCTCCATTACCCCTGAGGCCAGCCCTAGTCCCAGCAGTCAGGCCGCCTAACAATAAAAATAAGCCCTGTGTGAAGCATTGCGCTCCGCACAGGGCATTTTTCATATATCAGACCTTTGCGGTCTGCTTCTTCTCTTCCATCATCCGCTTCTTCTGGGCGTTGGCCAGCATGAGCTTGATGCGGTTTTCCTGGTTAATCCGAGTGGCGCCGGGGTCGTAGTCAATGGCTACGATGTTGGAATCCGGGTAGTCCTCCTTGATCCGGCGGATCATGCCCTTGCCCACGATGTGGTTGGGCAGACAGCCAAAGGGCTGAGTGCAGACGATATTGGGCACCCCGGAATGGATCAGCTCCAGCATCTCGGCAGTGAGCAGCCAGCCCTCCCCCATCTTGTTGCCGTCGCCCAAGTAGCCATGGATCATGCTGTGGAGATCGTTGAAATCTCCTGGGGCGCGGAAGCGGCCGGAACGGTTCAGGGCGTCGATCAGAGCGTGCTGATACTTCATCAGGTACTTTTCAAGGAACTGGCACAGCTTCTTCTTGGCGATGTGGCCGCCGTAGAGATCCACGTCCACGTCTCGATTGTAGACCTTGAAAATGATGAAGTCCATGAGACCGGGTATCACCGGCTCCACCCCCTCGGACAGGAGAAAGTTGGCCAGATCGTTGTTGCCGAGCGGGGCGTACTTGACATAGATCTCGCCCACCACGCCCACGCGGACCTTCTGCTCTCCCTGGACGGGGACAGCCTTGAACTGCTCAATGATGTAGTCGAAGTTTTTGACCATGCTCTTGTAGGTCATGCCGCGGCCCTGACGCATTTCGGCCAGCAAATACTCCCGGCAGGACTGAAGGCAGCGGTCTGTATCGCCCTTGGTGACCTCATAGGGCCGCACCTGCCAGCCCACGTTCATCATCAGGTCGCCGTAGATAACTGCGAAGACCGCCTTCCGCAGAATGGGCAGGGTCAGCTGAAAGCCGGGGTTCTTCTCCATGCCGGAGAGATTCAGGGATACCACGGGCACATAGTCGAGGCCCGCCCGGGCCAGGGCCTTCCGGAGCAGATAGAGATAATTGGAGGCACGGCAGCCGCCGCCGGTCTGGGTGATAAACAGTGCCACCTTGTGGGGATCGTAGCCGCCCCGATGAATGGCGTCGATGAGCTGACCGATGACCAGGATGGCCGGGAAGCAGGCGTCGTTATGGACGTACTTCTGCCCCTCCTCCAGAATGGTGTGGCCGGTGGTGGTCAGCATCTTGACCTTGTAGCCCGCCTCCTGGAGGATGCTCTCCAGCATGGCGAAGTGATCCGGCAGCATCTGAGGAGCCAGAATGGTATATTCCTGGGCCATCTCCTTGGTAAACAGGAGCCGCCCGGTCTTGTCGTAGACAAGCTCTGCCATCTTACTTCGCCTCCTTTCTGGCGTCCATGGCAGCCATGAGGCTGCGGATACGGATCTTCACCGCACCCAGGTTGGTGATATCGTCGATTTTCAGCTGCGTGTAGAGCTTTCCGCCCTCCTCCAGAATGGAGCGCATCTCATCGGTGGTGATAGCGTCGGTGCCGCAGCCGAAGGAGACCAGCTGTACCAGCTGCATGTCCTTCTGAGTGCAGACATATCGGGCCGCGTTGTACATCCGGCTCTGGAACGTCCACTGGTTCAGCACCGTCCGGGGCTCATAGCCCTCCCGATAGGCCAGGGTGTCCTCGGTAATGAGCACAAAGCCAAAGGAGGTGATGAGGTCATTGATGCCGTGGTTGATCTCCGGGTCGATGTGGTAGGGGCGGCCTGCCATGACGATGATGGGCTTGCCCTCCCGGCGGGCCTGCTCGATGTAGGCCTGACCGGTCTGGTGAACGTCCTCTACATAGGCGTGATAGGCCTCGTAGGCAGCCTCTACGGCGGCCTTGGTCTCCTTCTTGGGGATGCCGAACTCCGTATAAAACAGCTCGGAGAGCCGCTTGGCACAGTCCTTGTGCCGCCAGAGGCCCACATAGGGATCCATGAACTTCGTCTGCTTCAGAGCGGGGATATTCGCCGCCAGCAGCTCGGGATAATAGGCCACCACAGGGCAGTTATAGTGGTTGTCGCCGATGCCCTCATCGTTGTTGTAGGACATGCAGGGATACCAGATCGCGTCCACGCCGTCCTCCACCAGAGCCTCTACATGGCCGTGGAGCAGCTTGGCGGGATAGCAGACCGTATCCGAGGGAATGGTGTGCTGGCCCTTTAAGTAGATGCCCCGGGAGGATTCCGGCGACAGGACTACCTCAAAGTTCAGCTTTGTAAACAGCGCGAACCAGAAGGGCAGGTTCTCATACATATTAAGACCGAAGGGAATGCCTATCCGGCCGCGGGAGCCGTCACCCACGCCCTTCCCTTCCATAGCCCGGAGCTTTTTATATTTGTAGTGGAACATATCCGGCATTTCCGTCTTCTTCCCGCCCAGGGGCTTGGAGCACCGATTGCCGGAGATAAACCGCCGCCCGCCGTCAAAGATGTTGATGGTCAGGGAGCAGTGGTTGGTGCAGCCTTTGCAGGTGGTGGGATTGGACTTATGGGTAAAGGACTTTAGCTGCTCAGCTGTGAGGAGGTTGGACTTTTCCAGCCCCAAATCTCTGGCGGTCAGGGCCGCGCCGTAGGCGCCCATGAGGCCGGCGATCACGGGCCGGGTCACGTTCCGGCCCAGCTCCAGCTCAAAGGCCCGGAGCACCGCGTCATTTAGGAATGTACCGCCCTGAACCACGATATTCTTGCCCAGATCGTCGGCGGAGGCCGCACGAATGACCTTGTAGACCGCGTTTTTCACGATGGAGATGGACAGACCCGCGGAGATATCCTCCACGGTGGCCCCATCCTTCTGGGCCTGCTTCACCGAGGAGTTCATGAACACGGTGCAGCGGGAGCCCAGGTTCACGGGATGCTGGGCCAGCAGTCCCATCTTGGAGAAGTCCGCAATGGAATAGCCCAGAGCCTTGGCGAAGGTCTCGATAAAGCTGCCGCAGCCGGAGGAGCAGGCCTCGTTGAGCATAATGGAGTCCACGGCGTTGTTGCGGATCTTGAAGCACTTCATATCCTGGCCGCCGATATCGATGATAAAGTCCACCCCGGGAGAGAAATGGGAGGCGGCCCGGAAGTGGGCCACGGTCTCAACCAGTCCCGCATCCACCTGGAAGGCGGACTTGATGAGATCCTCGCCATAGCCGGTAACGGCGCTGCCCGCAATGGTGATCCGGTCGCCGAACTTTTCATAGATGGCGTGGAGCTGCTCCAGAATCACGGAGACAGGATTGCCCCGGTTGGAGCTGTAATAAGTGTACAGCAGCGCGCCGTCAGGGGCGATGAGACATACCTTTGTGGTGGTGGAGCCCGCGTCGATGCCCAGGTATGCCTTGCCGGTGTAGCTTTCCGCGTCTACCTCCGGGGGCTTCTTGGCGTTGTGGCGGGTCAAAAACTCGTCATATTCCGCCTGAGAGGAAAACAGCGGGGGCATGGTCTGGGTGCCGCCTCGATCCTCTACAGACTTTACAAGGCGGTCATAGACATCCTCGTAGTCGTGCTCCCCATAGCCCTGGGAGCAGAGGGCCGCGCCGATGGCGGCAAAGCAGTCGCCGTTCTCCGGGAAGACCGCATGCTCGTCATCCAGCTCCAGGGTCTCCTTGAATCGCTGGCGGAGGCCCTTCAGGAAGTGCAGGGGGCCGCCCAGGAACACCACTTTGCCTGTGATATCCCGGCCCTGGGCCAGTCCGGCCACGGTCTGATCCACCACGGCCTGGAATATGGAAGCGGCCACGTCCTCCTTCCGGGCGCCCTGATTCAGGATGGGCTGAATGTCGGACTTGGCGAATACACCGCACCGGGATGCGATGGGATAGATCTTCTCATAGTGGAGGCTCAGCTCGTCCAGCTCATCGGCGGTGACCCCTACCAGGGTCGCCATCTGGTCGATAAACGCGCCTGTTCCGCCGGCGCAGGAGCCGTTCATGCGCTCCTCCAGAGAGCCCTGGAAAAAGATGATCTTCGCGTCCTCGCCGCCCAGCTCGATGACCGCGTCGGTGTCGGGGATGAACCGCTCCACGGCCTCGGCAGTGGCGAACACCTCCTGGACAAAGTCCACGTTGGCGGACTTTGCAAGGCCCAGACCGGCGGAGCCGGTGATTACGGCTTTGACCTGCTGGCCCTTTAGAATGGGCTCCGCCCGCCGCAGCAGCTCGCAGGTCTTTTCACGGACCATGGACAGGTGCCGCTCGTAGGAGCGGAACAGCAGGTTATCCTGCTCGTCCAGGACCACTACCTTGACGGTGGTAGAACCCACGTCAATACCAATTTTCAAACTCATATGTTTCACCTGATATATCTCTAAATTGTTTCCACGAAATTAATATTCCCCAGAGGCGTACATCACCGCGGACAGGGCGCACAGGGGGGCGGTCTCACAGCGGAGGATCCGGCGGCCAAGGGTGCAGACCTGGAGCCCGGCGTCCTCTGCCGCCTGGGCCTCCTCCGGGGAAAAGCCGCCCTCGGGGCCGGTCATGAGGGACGCGGTCTGATACTTGCACGCCAGGGCCTGAGAAAGCGTATGGGCGTGCTCATTTTCATAGAAGAACAGCGCCGCATCCGCTTGAGCGGCTTCGGTCAAAGCCTCGGCATAGCTGCCCGCCGCCCGCACCTCCGGGATCCGGCCACGGCCGGACTGCTCCGCGGCGGAGGCGGCGATCTTCTGCCATCTGGGGAGCTTTTTCTCCAATGCTTTTTTGTCGTATTTCGCCACACAGCGGGAGCTCGGAAAGGCGACAATGGCCGCCGCACCCAACTCTGTTGCCTTCTGGATCACATGCTCCAGTTTGTCGCCCTTGGAAAAGCCCATGTAGACCGTACAAGCTACGCTGGGTTCCGATACGGAGGGGGCCGCGCTCTGGATGGAAAGGTCCACGGTTTGGCCGTTGATGGCCTCTACCATGGCCTCATAGTCGCTTCCTCGGCCATCGCAGAGGGTCACCTGTTCTCCGATCCTCAGCCGGAGCACCTTGGCGTGGGCAGCTGCCTCCCCCTCTAATTGTACCCGGGGCATATCCGGAGTCAGAGACTCCACAAAAAATCGCGGCATACGCACGCCTCCCTTCCCGTATAGGCACAACTGCCATTTTAACAGAAAAGCGGCGATTTTGCAACGAAAAGATACCCCACCCCGTGCCCTTTCTGAAAAAATTTCTCTCTTTTTTGTTGACAAATCGAAAAAAGCTGATATAATTAGTCTTGCTGTTTGCGGATGTGCTGGAATAGGTAGACTGGCCAGCTTGAGGTGCTGGTGCCTGCAATGGGCGTACGGGTTCGAGTCCCGTCATCCGCACCACCCCATAGAATCTTTGATTCTATGGGGTTTTCTCTTTCTCTGCGCAAATATTCCCGCGTCCCGCCTGTTGCGGCAGCCTTAGAATTATGTTAGAATAGATACAAAGAAAGCCCAATGGGCATGTTTATGGAGGACATTTATGATCGAACCCAACGAGTATTTTGAAAAATATCTGGCCTGGAAGCGCTCCGACTCCGGTCTGCGCTCCGCAAAAGCCACCTATGCTCCCTTTTCCGCTCTGGATCTGGAGACCTTGACCCTGGAGGCGGAGGCCGGTACCCCCGGCGCCCAGGAGGAGCTGGGCGAGCGCTATCTCTTTGGCCTCAGTGAACTGAGGGCCGATCCGCAGAAGGCCAAGGAGCTGTTTACCAAGGCTGCGGATCAGGGCCATCCCGATGCCATGCACATGCTGGCAGAGATCCACCGCACCCCGGAGTACGGCATGTTTGACTATGACCTGTACTTCCCCTTACTAGTGAAGTCCGCCCGGGGCGGTTCCTGGAAGGGCATGTTCAACCTGGCCTGCGCCCTCTACAAGGGCAAGGACGCCTATGACGGTCACGGCCTTGAAGTCAACAAGCTGGAGGCCCTGAAATGGAGCACCCACTGTGTGGTCATGACCATGGGCATTCTGGACTTCTATTTTAAGAACCCTTGCTCCGAGGACTTTAAGGACTATCTCCAGGGCGTCTTTGCCCTGTTCATCCAGTCCGTCTGCGTGGCGGCCCGTCAGCTGATTCTGGGCGATGGCGTGGAGAAGGATCTGAAGTGGGCCCACGACATGCTCACCAATGCCAACAACTTCTACCGCGGCATTTTCAAGGCCAACTGCTCTGACTTCTCCGTGCTGCTCCAGCACTGCGAGGAGGAAATGGCCAAGGCAAACGGCTGATAATTACCCTAAAATACACTTCGGGCGCACCGCAAATTCCGCGGTGCGCCCGTTTTTACGTCATGGCATCCATTAAAAATTCCGCAAAGCGCCGGGCCGCGTAGGGCATGGTCTCCCAGTTCTTCCAGGCCAAGGCCACCCGCCGCCGGGGCGCTTCCCGAATCTTCCGCAGGGACAGTCCCGCCTCAAAGCCCGCCACCACCTTTTCATAGAGTACCGAGATCCCCAGGCCCTGGCGTATCATGGCCAGGATCGTATAGTCGTCATAGACCTCGTAGGCCAGCTTCGGCGTCAGCCCTGCCTGGTGGAACGCCGTAAGCAGCACGCTGTGCTCGCCCTCATCCAGCAGGATCATGGGTTCCATTTCCAGTTCCTCCAGAGTCAGCATGGGCTGGCATTCCAGGGGATGGCCCTGGGGCAGGACGGCCAGCATATGGTCCTCATAGAGCAGGTGCGTACTGAGATCCGCTACCGCGTCCTGGTTCACAAAGCCAAAGTCGATCTCCCCATGCCGGAGCCACTGGGGAATGGAGGTATACTCGCCCTGCCGGAGGACAAACTGCACCTCCGGGTATTGGGCCTTGAAGGCCTTCATCAGCGGCGGCAGCAGGTTTCGGCTGACGCTGGTGAAGGTGCCGATGCGGATGACGCTGTTCTGGAGCCCCAGCATCTCCTGGCGCTTCTGCTCCAGAGCCATTTCCGCCTGGTAAACGCTTTGAATGTAGGGGAAAAAACTTTTTCCGTCCGCTGTCAGCTGTACCCCGTCCTTGCGCCGGGTCAGCAGCGTCACGCCGGTCTCCTCCTCCAGGGCCCGGACATTCTGGCTGACCGCGCTCTGGGAATACCCGCAGGCCGCCGCAGCCCGGGTAAAGCTCCCCTGCTCTACCACCTGGCAGAAAACCCCGTATCGTGAGATCATGGTATCCTCTCCTATATAAGAATATCTTATGTATTAATTATAAACATTTGTTTTACTTATTTCAAGTGCTGTGCTATGATTTGAATAAACAACGTAAAACAAAGGGGTTTTATTTGGTTATGGACATTCCAAAGACTTCACTCTCCTCGGACATTCGCGGAGATCTGGCCCGGGGCTTCCGGGACGGCATTCCCATTGCCCTGGGCTATCTGGCGGTCTCCTTCTCTCTGGGCATCAGCGCGAAAAACGCCGGACTCACGGCCTTTCAGAGCTTTCTCATCAGTGCCTTCTGCAACGCCTCCGCCGGAGAATACGCGGGCTTTACCTCCATCGGGGCCAACGCCGCCTATTGGGAGCTGGCACTGGTGACCTTCATCACCAACGCCCGGTATCTGCTCATGAGCTGTGCCATGAGCCAGCGTCTGAAGCCTGGAACCTCCCTGGGGCATCGGCTGCTGGTGAGCTACGGCATCACCGATGAGCTGTTCGGCATCGCCATCTCCCGGCCCGGTTATCTCTCCCCTTATTATAGCTACGGCGCCATGCTGGCTGCCCTGCCCTGCTGGTCTGTGGGCACTGCGCTGGGCGTCATTGCCGGAAGTCTGCTGCCCCTGCGGCTGGTGTCCGCCTTCAGCGTGGCGCTGTACGGCATGTTTCTGGCGGTCATCATTCCTCCGGCCAGAAAGAATAAGGTGGTGCTGGTGCTGGTGGTGCTGGGCTTCCTTTTGAGCTGGATCTGCTCGGTGTCCCCGCTGATCTCTGGTCTGTCCGGCGGCACTCGGACGATCCTTTTGACGGTCATTTTGTCCGCCGGCGCGGCGATCCTGTTCCCCAGACCCATTCAGAAGGAGGAAGAACATGCTGACACATAACCCATACATCTATATTTTCATCATGGCGGCGGTGAGCTATGCTATCCGATGCCTGCCCATGACCCTGATCCGCAGACCCATCAACAGCCGGTTCGTTCAGTCGTTCCTCTACTATGTGCCCTATGTGACCCTGGCGGTGATGACCTTCCCGGCCATCGTGGAGGCCACCCAGAGCCCTATTTCTGGTGCGGCCGCCCTGACAGTGGGGCTGATCGCCGCGTGGATGGGGGCCAGCCTGATCTCTGTGGCCGGTGCCTGCTGCGGCGTGGTGCTGCTTTTAGAATTATTTATCATCTGAATTGGATGAATCCCACGGTGAAATTCCTCGCCGTGGGATTTTTTATTGCTTAAAAAAGTCGCCTCTCACCTATTGACAACAGGAGAATGCGTGCTATAATAGCACCATAACATATGAGCAGTTGTTCATATAATAATATTACAGATATCGAAAGGATTTGATCTCCCGTGAAAAAGACCTATAAAATCGACGTAGACTGCGCCAACTGCGCCAACAAGATGGAAGAGGCCGCCAAGAACACCGCCGGCGTCAAGAATGCCACGGTCAATTTCATGACCCTGAAAATGATCGTTGAATTTGAGGACGGCCAGGAGCCCGCCACTGTGATGAAGCAGGTCCTGAAGAACTGCAAGAAGGTGGAGGATGACTGCGAGATCTTCCTGTAAGGAGGCGCCTTTTGTGACAAAGAAGCAGAAAAAGGTACTGATCCGGATCCTGGTCAGCGCGGTGCTCCTGATCGTGCTGCACTTTGTGCCGGTGACCGGCTGGATCCGATTTCTTCTGTACATGATTCCCTACCTCGTCATCGGTTATGACATTCTGAGGAAGGCCGTCAAGGGCATTATGAACCGTCAGGTCTTCGATGAGAACTTCCTGATGGCCGTGGCCACCGTGGGCGCCATCGCCCTGGGCGACTATGTAGAGGGCACCGCTGTTATGCTGTTCTATCAGATCGGCGAGCTGTTCCAGAGCTATGCCGTGGGCAAGAGCCGCCGGAACATCAGCGAACTCATGGATATCCGCCCGGACTATGCCAACATCGAGCAGGGCGGCCAGCTGGAGCAGGTGGATCCCGATGAGGTAGAGGTGGGCAGCATCATTGTGGTGCAGCCCGGCGAAAAGGTGCCCATCGACGGCATTGTCTCCGAGGGCTCCTCCACTCTGAACACCAGCGCCCTCACCGGCGAGAGCATCCCCAGAGAGGTCGCGCCCGGTGACGAGGTGATCTCCGGCTGCATCAATATGTCCGGCCTTTTGAAGATCCAGACCACCAGGGAATTCGGTGAATCCACAGTATCCAAAATTCTGGATCTGGTGGAGAACGCCTCCTCTAAGAAATCTCGTTCTGAAAACTTCATCTCCAAGTTTGCGAGAATTTACACCCCTGCTGTCTGTTACGGTGCGCTGGCCCTGGCCATTCTGCCGCCCATCGTGCGGCTGCTCATGGGCATCTCCCCGGAGTGGGGCGATTGGGTCTACCGTGCCCTGACCTTCCTGGTCATCTCCTGCCCCTGCGCGCTGGTGATCTCCATTCCCCTGAGCTTCTTCGCCGGGATCGGCGGAGCCAGCCGAGAGGGCGTGCTGGTAAAAGGCTCCAACTATCTGGAGGCCCTGGCTCAGACAAAATATGTAGTGTTCGATAAGACCGGTACTATGACCCAGGGCGTCTTCGAGGTGGCCGGTATCCACCACTGCAAGATCGAGGATCAGAAGCTGCTGGAATATGCGGCGCTGGCAGAGATCGCTTCCTCCCACCCCATCAGCAAGAGCCTCCAGAAGGCCTGGGGCGGCGAGATGGATCGAAGCCGCGTTACAGACATTGAGGAGATCGGCGGCAACGGCATCACCGCCAAGGTGGACGGCATTACCGTGGCCGTGGGCAACGGCAAGCTCATGGATCGCCTGGGCATCGCCTATACCCCCTGCCGCAGTGTTGGCACCGTGGTCCATGTGGCCCTGGTCGGAGAATATAGCGGGCATATCCTGATTACAGACCGCCTGAAGCCCCATGCCAAGGATGCCATTGACGCGCTCCACAAGTCAGGCATTACCCAGACCATCATGCTTACCGGAGACGGCAAGGCCGCCGCGGAGCAGGCTGCCAAGGAGCTGGGCATCTCCCAGGTCTATAGCGAGCTGCTTCCCGCGGACAAGGTGGAGAAGGTGGAAGGTCTGCTGGCCAAGAAGGGTCCCAAGGAGAACCTGGCCTTCGTAGGAGACGGCATCAACGACGCGCCGGTACTGTCCCGGGCTGACGTGGGTATCGCCATGGGCGCCCTGGGCTCCGATGCGGCCATTGAGGCGGCAGATGTGGTGCTCATGGACGACGATCCCCTGAAGATCTCCAAGGCCATTAAGATCTCCCGGAAGTGCATCCGGATCGTGTACGAGAACATCTATTTTGCCATTGGTATCAAGGTCCTATGCCTGATCCTGGGCGCGCTGGGCATTGCAAATATGTGGGTCGCCATCTTCGCCGACGTGGGCGTGATGGTGCTGGCTGTGCTCAATGCCATCCGCGCGCTGATGGTAAAGAACCTGTAATCCTTGCGATTGACGGGCCGCCGCAAAACGCAGCGGCCCGTTTTTGTTGCCTTTAACCAAAAAATCTGCTATGATGAAAGCACTAAGCAAGGAAATGAGGAGATTCTATGGGGATCCTGGTCACCTATTTTGAGCCCTTCGGCGGCGACACCATCAACGCTTCCGCCCAGGCGGCGGCGCTGCTGCCCGAGGCTGTTTGCGGCCGAGAGATCATCAGTTTGGAGCTGCCGGTGGTATTCCGGGAGGCTGAGCCACGGCTGTGTGAGGCGCTCAAGCAGTATCGCCCGGAGCTGACCCTGTGCCTCGGCCAGGCTGAGGGCTCCCCAGCTCTGCATATAGAGCGGGTGGCCGTCAACCTTCGGGACGCCTCAAGGCCTGACAACAGCGGCGACACGCCCCAGGAGGAGCCGATCTGCCCGGATGGCCCTGCGGCCTACTTTGCGGCGCTGCCGGTGAAGCAGTTGGCCCAGGCTTTGCGGGATGCGGGGATCCCTGCGCAGGTGTCAAATTCCGCCGGAACCTATGTGTGCAACGATGTGATGTATACGCTGCTCCACGCCCTGTCTCAGAGCGGCTCAGGAGCCCGCGGCGGCTTTATCCATGTGCCTCTGACACCCGAGCAGGCCGCTGGCCACCCAGGCGGTGCGCCCTCGCTGGCCCCCAGCATCGCGGCCCGGGGATTGGTGCAGATCATGGAGCTGATGCTGAAAGAATAAGAGGCGGAAATATATTACTTGACTTTTGACCACGCCGTGATATAATATTCAAGCATCGGGGTGTGGCGAAGCTTGGTATCGCGCATGGTTCGGGTCCATGAGGCCGCGGGTTCGAATCCCGCCACTCCGACCACCTGTCCACTGTAATTCCTGGAATTACAGTGGATTTTTCTTTCCCACTTTCCAATCGTTTTCCGTAGCCGCCGAGTATCCAGCCGTTCGGTGGTTTTTTCTGCCCTGCCCCGGCTGGCAGAATGCACAGAATTTGCCGTCTCCGTTTGACTTTCTTCCGCTAAACAGGTACAATAGCAAAGCGACACATCATTACATTGCAATATCCAAGCAATTCGCCGCTCCGCGGCAGAGGGAGATATCATGAATCAGAATCATAAAAAGGGCTTTGCCAGCCGCTGGGGCTTTATTCTGGCCTCTGTGGGCTCCGCGGTGGGCATGGCCAACGTCTGGGGCTTCCCCCACAAGCTCGGCAGCAATGGCGGCGGGGCGTTTTTACTGGTATACCTACTGTTTATTATAATCTTCAGCTATGTGGGCCTACCGGCAGAGTTCTCCGTGGGCCGTGCCGCCGGTACGGGTACATTGGGGGCCTATGAGATGGCCTGGGGTACCCGGAGCAAGAAGGCCGGCAATCTGGGACGCATCATCGGCTGGCTGCCCCTGGCCGGCTCCATGTGCATCGCCATCGGCTATGCGGTGATCGTGTCCTATGTGCTCAAGGCCCTGGTGGATTCGGTGCTGGGTACGCTCATGACCACGGATACCGCCGCCTGGTTTGCCTCCTTCTCCGACGCTCAGTTTTCCGTGATCCCCTTTCATATCATCGTGGTGGTGGGCACCCTGCTGACTCTGCTGCTGGGTGCTAAGAGTATTGAACTCAGCAACAAGATCATGATGCCGCTGTTCTTCCTGATCTTCCTGGTGCTGGCCGTCCGGGTTGCGCTGCTTCCCGGCGTAGCGGAGGGCTATCTGTTTATGCTGATCCCGCGTTGGGAGGCCCTGAAGGATCCGCTGATTTGGATCTGGGCTATGGGACAGGCGTTCTTCTCTCTGTCCGTTACCGGCAGCGGCATGATCACCTATGGCGCCTACCTGTCAAAGGACGAGGACGTGGTAGGCGTGGCCCAGAATACAGCTCTGTTTGACACCATCGCCGCCCTGATCGCCTCCCTGGTCATCATCCCCGCCTGCTTCGCCTATGGACTGGACGTGGGCGCTGGCCCCGGGCTGCTGTTTGTGACCCTCCCCGCCATCCTTCAGGATATTCCGCTGGGGCGGCTGTTCGCCATCATCCTCTATGCGGCCATGATCTTCGCAGGGGTCAGCAGCCTCCAGAATATGTTCGAGGCTGTGGCGGAATCCCTGCTGCACCGGTTCCCAAAGCTGAACCGAAAAATGGCCCTGGGCATTCTGTGCCTGGTGTGTCTGGGCTTCGGCATCAGCATGGAGAGCATCAACGCCTGGGGCCCCTGGATGGATCTGGTGAGCATCTATATCATCCCCATCGGTGCGACCCTGGGGGCCATCTCCTGGTTCTTTGTAATGAAGAAGGAGCGGCTGCTGGAGGCCGTGAACCTGGGAAGTCCGCGCACCCGCGGACGGCTGTGGTATGCGGTGGGGCGGTATATCTATGTGCCGCTGGCGGTGATCCTCTGCGTAATCGCCCTCTGGAAGCAGATCGCATTCTAATATTCATGTACGAAAACAGGCACGCCCACCGGCGTGCCTGTTTTCGTACATGAAAGCCCCCGCCGGATGAAACTCCGGCGGGGGCTTGATTCTTACTCTTCGTCCTCTTCCTCTTCCAGGAGAGCACGGATGGACAGGGAGATGCGCTTCTTCTCGGTGTCGATGTCGATGATCTTCACATCAACAGTCTGGCCCTCAGACAGAACGTCCTCAGGCTTGCCGATGCGGCGATCAGCGATCTGAGAAATGTGGATCAGACCGTCGATGCCGGGGATGATCTCAGCGAAAGCGCCGAAGGTCATCAGCTTCACGATCTTAACCTCGCAGACATCGCCAACATGATAGTTGCTGGTGAAGATGGTCCAGGGGTTGGTCTCGTCGGTCTTGTAGCCCAGGGAGATCTTGCGCTTCTCGGGATCGAAGGAGATCACATAGACCTCGATCTCGTCGCCAACAGCCACCACATCGGCGGGGCTCTTGATGCGGCTCCAGCTCAGCTCGGAAACATGAACCATGCCGTCCACGCCGCCGATATCAACGAAGGCGCCGTAGGAAGTCAGGGACTTCACCACGCCATGATACTTCTTGCCGACCTCGATCTCAGCCCAGATCTTCTCAGCGGCAGCCTTGCGGGCCTCGGCGGTCACGGCACGGATGGAGCCCACCACGCGCTTGCGGGGACGGTTGACCTCGGTGATCTTCAGGTTCACGGTGGTCTTTACCAGAGCACCCATGTCGCCGTTCTTGGGAACGCCGGTCTGGGAAGCGGGGATGAACACCCGGATGCCCTTGACGTTGGCCACAACGCCGCCCTTGTTCTGCTCGGTGATATAGCCCTCAACAACGGTCTTCTCCTCGCAGGCGGTCTCGATGTCGTCCCAGTTCTTCTGAGCGTCCAGCTTCTTCTTGGACAGGGCAACGGTACCCTCGGCGTCGTTGACGCGGATCACATAGACCTCGATCTCCTGGCCGACCTGGAACATCTCCTCAGGCTTGACGTTGGGATCATCGGAAACCTCATTGTAGGGTATGTACCCTGCATGCTTGGTTCCCAGGTCCACTGCGATCTCAGTGGGGGTAATACCGGTAACGATGCCGGTAACCTTATCTCCTGTATTCAAGGATTTGTCGTACTGCTCCAGAAGCTGGTCAAAGGACTCCTCCATAGTTTCGTTTTTGATTTCGTCGCTCATGATGTTGTAAACCTCCTTAATTATCCACTGTGGTGTGGACGCACCAGCAGTGATGCCAACAGATGATTTTCCGATGTAATCAGCCGCCGGTAAATCCGCACCACTGTCGATGAGGCAGGTATTGGGACAGACTTCGGAGCAAATTTCCCGAAGCCGCTTCGTGTTAGAACTCTTCCTGTCGCCAATGACGATCATTGACTCACACCGCTGGGCCAGCCTGGCTGCTTCATTCTGGCGTTTTTCTGTTGCACTACATATTGTATCAAAGATTTCGCAGTTTGTACATAGCTTTTTTATAGTTTCCCGGCAGTTTTTCCATAACTTTTCCGTGCTGGTGGTCTGACTGACCATGATAAGGGGCAGATCCTGCCGGGACGGCTCCGCCGTGAGCCAATCCTCCAGCTCCTGGGCGTTTTCAAATACCTGCGGGCGGCTGCACCAGCCAGCGATGGCCTCTACCTCCGGGTGGGTGCGGATGCCAATGATGATGGGGGTCCTCCCCTGCTCCTCCGCCTGG
>CAKTEB010000026.1 GCA_934546685.1 uncultured Oscillospiraceae bacterium | reverse complement strand
CTCTCGGGAACCGAAGGCGGCGCATATCGTGATTCAGGTTATCGATCAATACTCCACAACGCCCATATACCGGCGCATGTTCAGGGGATGGCGGCGGGTATAATCCAGAGCGTCCCGATAGGTGCAGGCCATCTTGTAGAACAGGGCGGCGTTGAAATACTCGGCCACCTCAGGCTCCAGGGTCTCCAGGCCCAGCTGAGCCGCGTCGATGACCTCGCAGTTGCCTTCGCCAGCATACTTCTTCAGAAATACCTCGGCACGTTCATCCAGGGCCCGGGTCTTGCCGCAGCTCTTCATGAGGATATAGGGGGTCTTGCCGTCGGTGGTCTCGAAGGGTCCATGGAAATACTCGCCGGAGTGCAGATAGCAGCAGTGCATCCACTGCATCTCCATCAGGGAGCAGATGGACATGGCGTAGGCCTGGGAGAAGGCAGCGCCGGAGCCCAGGATATAGAGCATGGGCGCGTCATGGCAGCGGTCCGCAAAGAGCCACGCAGAATTCTGGACCTTCTCCTTGGCGGAGGCCAGGATGCCGTCCAGCTTGTCCAGGCCGTCATTGATAGCCGCATAGTGGGTGTAGGTCTTGTCCGTCTGGTGCAGCAGCTCGTTCATCAGGGCCAGCACCATGCCCTCGGGCTTCTCCTTGGAGGAAACATCCTCGCCCCAGTCGTAGACCCAGGTGGTGTAGCCGTCCATGGTCTTGTCGATCTTGGAACCTTTTTTGAAGGTCATGGCGATCACCGCTGCGCCCTGATCGTGGGCAAACTCAGCGGCCTTGACGGACTCGGCGGTGTTGCCGCTGTGGGAGCAAACGATCACCAGGCTGTTTTCGCTGAGGGCCTTGGGGGTGGCGTGGAGGAACTCATTGGCGTTCATCCAAAAGCTGCGGATCTCCGCGGACTCGCACTGTAAAAAGAAATGGCCGTTATACAGGTCGGTAAGCGAACCACCGCAGGCCACAAAAAATACACTGTCGATCTTCTTTTTCTCGGTAATTGCCTGAATCATCTTTTCAGCATTCATGATAAAAAGCCTCCCATTTCCGATGCTCTCTGTCTCTCGCAAGCATTCATCATAGAACATCATATAATCATCACCCCTAGTATAGCACCATCTCCTTCAAAAGGGAAGGGGTATCTGGCACAATTTTCGGCAATTTCATTCTATAAAGTCTTGTCTGCATGTTGACAAATTCCTATCTACTCGGTACAATAAAAGAGTATATAACGTACTAATACCATAAAGTGTATTAGAGAGAGGCGGAATTCAATTATGAAAAAACGGATCATTGCGCTCCTGCTGGCCGCTATGGCTCTTGTGAACCTGTGCGCCTGCGGCAGCAGCTCCAGTGCAGCAGAAAGCGCCGCACCCGCGGACAGCACCGCAGCAGCAGATAACGGCTCCACCGCCGAGAAAGACGGCGAGGCCTTCACCCTCCGGGTGGGCATGGACTGTGCCTATGCTCCCTACTGCTGGACTCAGGACGACGACTCCAACGGCGCTGTACCCATTAAGGACTCCAACGAGTATGTCTGCGGCTATGACGTCGAGATCGCCAAGAAGATCTGCGACACCTACGGCTGGAACCTGGAGATCTACAAGGTGGAGTGGGACGGCATCATCCTGGCCCTGAACTCCAATAAGATCGACTGCATCATCGACGGCATGGGCGTCACCGAGGAGCGGCTCCAGAGCGTTAACTTCTCCGACTACTACTGGTCCTCTGAGCAGGTTATGGTGGTTCGGAAGGACAGCAAGTACGCCAATGCCACTTCCCTGGAGGACTTCGCCGGCGCCAAGGTCACCAGCCAGCTGAACTCCATGTGGATGGATCTGGTGCCCCAGATCCCCAATGTGGACGAGCAGCCCGGCCTCAGCGGCACTCCTGAGCTGCTGGTGGCAGTTTCCTCCGGCAAGCTGGACGGCACCATCATGGGCGAGACCGAGGCCTACTCCGGCTGCCTGTCCAACCCTGACCTCACCATCGTCAAGTTCGACGAGGGCAAGGGCTTCGAGGTCGCTCTGTCCGACTGCTCCGCCGGCATTGCCGTCCGGAAGACTGACGACGAGCTGCTGAGCCAGATCAACGCTGTGGTAGACACCCTGGACCGCGACGCCCAGGAGAAGCTCATGCAGCAGGCCCTGGACGCACAGCCTCTGACCTCTGAGGAATAATCCAAACACGTTTCGTGCGCTGCATATCGAACGGTATGCAGCGCACCCTTTTTAGAAAGGAGCGATCCCATGCGGACTGCACTGGAAGAGACTTTGAAGAAAACCGGTATTCTCGTCATCGACGGCTCCATGTCCACAGCCCTGGAGCTGCTGGGCTGCCAGCTCAATGACAGCCTCTGGACGGCCAAGGTGCTCATTGAGCAGCCGGAGCTGATCCGCCGGGTACACTATGACTATTTCCACGCCGGGGCCGACTGCGGCATCACATGCAGCTATCAGGCCACCATCCCCGGCATGACCGCCCGCGGTCTTTCTGAGGCCCAGGCCGAGGACGTGATCTCCAAGTCCGTCACGCTGTTTCAGGAGGCCCGAGAGCAGTGGTGGCAGGACGAGGGACAGCGGCTGGGCCGCGCCTGGCCCCTGTGCCTGGGGGCCGTGGGGCCCTATGGGGCTTATCTGGCCGACGGCTCCGAGTATCGGGGCAATTACGGCGTCAGCGACCAGGTGCTTCGGGAGTTCCACCGTCGGCGGATGGAGCTGCTCTGGAACGCCGGAGCGGATCTTTTGCTGCTGGAGACCCAGCCCTCCTTCCACGAAGTGCTCATTGAGGCGGAGCTTGCCGAGGCGCTGGGAGCGGACTACTGGGTCAGCTTCTCCTGCCGGGATGGCCGCCACACCTGGGAGGGGGATCTGGTAGCAGACTGCGCCAGGGCCCTTTCCAAGGATCATCCCCATCTTAAAATGATCGGCATCAACTGCACCGCGCCCCAGTTTGTGGAGTCCCTGATCGGTGAGCTCCGTGGCGCCTGTGACCTCCCCGTGGCCGTATACCCTAACAGCGGCGAGACCTACGATCCCACCACCAAGACCTGGCATGGCGACGGCGCGTCCCTGAGCTTCGGGGCCTACGCCCGGAAGTGGATGGAGGCCGGAGCCTCCGCCGTGGGCGGCTGCTGCACCACGGAAAACAGCCATATCCGCTCCGTGGCCAAGGCTCGGGCTATGGTGCTGGAGGAGAATCCCGTCCATGCGGTGATCCATCGATAAGCAAAAAGATTCCCCGGTGCAGTTCAAAAACCTGCACTGGGGAATTTCTCTATCCAAAATAATCTCAGTCCTCATAGGGAACGCCGTAGCCGAAGGCGCCCTCCAGCTGGCAGATCTCCGAAGCGAACTCCGCTCCGGCCTGCAGGGCCCGGACAATGGCCGCATGTCGGGGCGTACCCTTCTTGATGAGATCCGTATACACCACCAGGAACGTGGCGATCAGAGAATCCCCTGCGCCCATGGTGTCCACCACCTGGGAAAGGGGCACCGCCTGCTGGGTATAGAATTCCGTCCCGTCAAAGAGCATACAGCCCTTCGCTCCCCGGGAGGCGCAGACCAGCTCCGGCCCCAGAGCCGCAATGCGGCGGAGGTGCGCTTCCACCTGCTGATCGTCCCCGTCCATGGAGCAGAAGGCATAGTCCACATGGGGCGCGACCCGGTGATAGTATGCCTCGTCGGAATCGTCAGAGAAGTCAAAGGACACCTTCACCCCGGTCTCATGAATCTTCGGCAGCTCCGCCTCCGTGAAGCTGTAGTTGCCAGAGTGCACCACGTCGAATTCCCTAATATACCGGAGGTCAAAGCAGTCCAGCACATAGGGGATTTCTCCCCGGATGCCGCCCTCATTGGAGTGCAGGAACACCCGGTCGCCATCGATGATGGTGTTGACGCTGCTGCCGTTGGGGCCCTCTAGCTGGCGGCAGCGGATGGTCTCGATCTTCTCCCGCTCCAGGGTATGGATCACATGGGCAGCCTCCCGGTCATTTCCGAAATAGCCCAGATAGGCGCAGCGCTTGGCCCCGCCCCGATGGGCGTAGACCGCCACGTTTACGCAGTTGCCGCCGGGATACATGGTGGAAATGTGCTCATACTTGTCCACCACATTGTCGCCAAAGCCCAAAAGGCTCACATCAAATGCCATTGTAATCGTCCTCCGCTACCTTGTAGTCCGCCAGTGAGAAATGATACCGGTCACAGACGATGAGCTCCCGGCCCAGATGGACCAGATTGCCGTCCGCGTCGAAGTTCTTCGCCTGCATGTCAAACAGCGGCGTTCCCCGGGTGATGCCCATTCGCTGCGCCATGGCGGTATCCGCCAGAATCACGTCCAGGGTGGTATTCCGGATGGCCGCAATCTCTACCCCGTGGCTTCGCAGGGTGTGATACAGGGAGCCCCGCATATCCTCGTTCCGCAGGAAGTCGAACCGGGGCAGGGGGAAATAGTTGGTCTCCAGCATCACCGGCACATCGTCGGCCATACGGAGCCGGGTCATGATGAAGTACCGCTGCGCGCCCTCCTCCCCGAACATCTCCTGCTCCTTGGGGGGCAAGGTGTCGATCCGCTGCTCCATCACCGAGGTGGAGGCGGTCATATCGTTGGCCGCGCAGGCCTGTGTAAAGCTCATGAGATTATCCAGCTTGCGGGAGATCCTCTTCTGGCGCACAAAGGTTCCCTTGCCCTGCATTTTTACGAGATACCCTTCCTCGCAGAGCTCCTGCACCGCCTGACGCACCGTGATCCGGCTGACGCCGTACTGCTGACTCAGCTGGATCTCCGTGGGGATCTTCTCGTTGCAGCCGTAGACGTGCTCGGTGATGGCCGTCCGCAGCTCCGATTTCAGCTGCAAATACAGGGGGGTGGAATCGTTGGAATCTAGCTTCATAACTTACATGCGCACACCCCGGGGCATGCGTTACCTCCTCATTTTTGTTGCCGCTCAGCCCTGGTGGTAGCGGCTCAGGAACTCCCGTGTACGCTCCATCTTTGGATTGCCGAAGAGCTGCTCCGGGGCGCCCTCCTCCACGATAACGCCGCCGTCCATGAACACCACCCGGCTGGAGATGTCCCGGGCGAACATCATCTCGTGGGTGACAATGACCATGGTCATGCCCTCCTTGGCCAGACTCCGGATGACCTCCAGCACCTCGCCCACCATCTCGGGATCCAGCGCCGACGTAGGCTCGTCAAAGAGCAGAAGATCCGGCTGCATGCACAGAGCCCGGGCGATGGCCACCCGCTGCTTCTGGCCACCGGAGAGCTGATCTGGCCGGGCGTTGATATAGGCAGCCATGCCCACCTGCCGGAGATACTTCATGGCCAGCTTCTTGGCCTCGGCCTTGTCGCCGTTCTTGACCACCTGAACGCCCAGCATGCAGTTCTTCAGCACGGTCATATTGGAAAACAGGTTGAAGGACTGGAACACCATGCCCACTCTGGCCCGGAACCGGTTCTTGTCCTTGGGCTTGTGGGAGATGGGCTCCCCCTCGAAATAGATGCTGCCGCAGCTGGGCTCCTCCAACATATTGATGCAGCGGAGCAGGGTGGACTTGCCGGAGCCGGAGGATCCGATGACGCTGATCACCTCGCCCTTGGCCACCTCAAAGTGGATGTCCTTCAGCACCTCATGGGTACCGAAGCTCTTGCCCAGATGCTCAACCTTTAATACCGTCTGCTTTTCCATTACGCTTCGCCCTCCTCGTCAGCATCCTCCAGCACCAGCTCATAGTTCCGGGAGCCGGCCATCCGGCGCTCCAGCAGCCGCAGCAGCCGGGAGGTCACGAAGGTCAGTACCAGATAGATCAGGCAGATAATGCAGTAGGTCTCAAAGAACTTATAGTAGGTGCCGGATACGGTCCGGGCGATGAAGTACAGCTCTGTGACCGCAATGACGTTCAGCACAGAGGTATCCTTGATGGCGGACACAAAGGTGTTGCCGATCTGGGGGATCAGATTCCGAAACGCCTGGGGAATGATCACATGGAGCATGGTCTGGAAGTAGCTCATGCCGATGGCCCGGCCGCCCTCCATCTGCCCTGGGTCAATGCCGCAGATTGCGCCCCGGACGGACTCCGCCATGTATGCGCCGGTGTTGAGGCTCAGCACCAGAACGCCAGCCCCAAAGGACGGGATATCCAGGTTGAACACCGACATGCTGCCATAGTACACCACCATGGCCTGCACCATCATAGGCGTACCGCGGAATACCTCCACATAGATGGCCACAATGGCCTTGCAGATCTTTGTGAGCACCCGGGAAGCCGCCGAGGCGTTGGGATCCACCACGATGCTCTGCACCAGGCCCACGGCAAAGCCCAGCAGACACCCGAAGATCGTGCCCAGGATCGCCAGCTCCAGGGTGACGCCGGTGCCGCGCAGGAAGTCCGCGCCGTATTTTTGTGCCAGCATGACGACCCATCCAAAGAATGTAGTTGGATAGTCACTCATTTTCATCATCCTCCTTCAAGGAATACCAGTTCATCGCAGCCGCCCTGGCCGCGCTTTTCTCCAGCCTTATCCCTCTGCCGCAGAGAAGCGCATACGGAAATATACAGCGATATACGCCCCCAGGCCGCTTTCTCTCAGCAGATTATTAAACTGAATTGTATTATAACATTATAGTTGGTTCCTCCGTAAAATGCAAGTATGATCCGCCACTTCTTTGCCTCAGCCGCCAGCTTTTTTCTATGAATCTGCGTCGGCCTCCAGCTTGTTCCGCCTCGACCGGACCAGCACATAATAATTATAGTGTTTTTGCCAAAAAGCTGCCAAATATCTTGACTTTTTTTCGTATAGAACGTATGATGATAGGCATCTATGCTCATAGCAATGTCATAGTATCGGAATTTTTTGTACGGCTCAATGTTGAGGCGAAAGGGAACTGTTGATATGAATCAAAAGAAACTGTTGATCGCGGACGATTCGGAACTGAACCGCGCGATCCTGGTGAATATGCTGGAGCACGACTACGAGATCATCGAGGCCACCAACGGTCGCGAGGCGGTCGCCGCCCTCCGGAGCTACGAAGAGGAGATCGGCGCGCTGCTGCTGGATCTTCTGATGCCGGAGATGAACGGTTATGAGGTGCTGGACATTATGAACCAGAACCACTGGATCGAACGCATCCCCACCATCATCATCTCCACGGAAACCAGCGCCGCCTCCATTGACCGGGCCTTCCGGCTGGGCGTTTCGGACTATATCAGCCGCCCCTTCATCCCCAGCGTAGTCCGTCAGCGCATCATCAACACCATTCTGCTCCAGGCGAAAAAACAGCAGCTGCTGGGCATGGTCTCTGAGCAGTTCGCTCAGCAGGAGAAGAACAACGACGTGCTGATATCCATTCTGGGCTATGCCGTGGAATACCGCAGCGGTGAAAGCGGCAGCCACATGTCCAACGTCTCCCATCTCACAAAGCTGCTGCTCAAATGCCTCCTGGATAAGACCGATCAGTATGCCATTGACTGCGACGACTTCGAGACCATCTGCACCGCCGCCGGACTGCACGACATTGGCAAGCTCCTGGTTCCCGAGGAGGTGCTCACAAAGCCCGGCCCTCTGACTCCCGCGGAATTTGACATCATCAAGCGCCACCCCCAGCTGGGCGCCAATATGATTACCAGCCTGCCCCTGCGCCAGGACGAACGCCTGTTGAAGTACGCCATTGAGATTTGTCACTGGCATCACGAGCGCTGGGACGGTCACGGCTATCCCGACCATCTCAAGGGAGACGAGATCCCCATCGCTGCCCAGGTGGTCTCCGTGGCGGACGCCTACGACGCCCTGGTCAGCAAGCGCTGCTACAAGGACGCCTACCCCCACGAAACCGCCATGGAGATGATCCACAATGGCGAATGCGGCGCCTTCAGCCCCATCCTCCTGAAGTGTCTGGACGAAATTTCCCCCACCCTCAAAAAAGAGGCGGAGCTGCCCCCCAGCCTTGCCCAGGCTCAATTCACCGCACAAAAGGCCATTGAAGATCTGTACCAGGGCCGGAATCTCAGCGCCGCCCGGATGACCCAGGAGCTGGAAGCCGCCTCTACCAAGCAGAATTTCTTCTTCGACCTGAGCCATGAGCTCTGGTTTGAATACACCACCCAGCCTCCGGCGCTGGATCTCTTCCATGGGCTGTCGGAGCAGACGGGTCTTCCCGCGGTGATCGTGGATCCCATCAACGACTCCCAATTCCGAGCCGTGGCCGGCTCCAAAATGATCCAGCAGATCCAGGATCGCCTCCGGGCGCTCACAGCGGACGAGCAGTATATGGAGCTGGAGACCCAGCTGGTGCTGAAGGGAGAGCTGTGCTGGTGCAAGCTGGCCATGCTCATCACCTGGTCCGGCACAGAGCCTGGCCTGGTTAAGTCCATTATGGGTAAGGTCCAGAACATCAATGACCGCTATGCCCAGATGGCCGAATATCAGCGGAATCTTCACGTACCCGCCGGGGACGAATCATCCGGTGAGTTCTGCGCGGACAACATCATGCGGATCACCGGGGATCAGCTGCCCATGGTATTCCAGCGGTATCGGAACCTGTTCCAGACCGTCCGTCTGGTGGATCCCGTCATCTGTATGCAGGTCTCCGTGAGCTCGGATGGCAGCGACCTGGAGCATAATAACCACTGTTATTCGGTCTGGCAGAAGGACAATCGCTGTAACCGCTGCATCTCCCAGGAGACCGTCCGAACCCACAAGCCTGTCAGCAAGGTGGAGGCCATCGGCAACGAGGTCTATTACGTCATCGCCTCCTGCCTGGATGTAGACGGCCATGTGTACGCCCTGGAGTGCGTGAACCCCATCCACTTTGCTGATACGATCAGCGGAAACGGGGAGGAAAACGTCATCAATCAGCTGCTGATCCGCAACCGCCAGGTGTATACGGATTCCACCACAAAGGTCCACAACCGCCGGTATTATGATGACCGGCTCCGGGGTTTGGTGGGCGAATTTGCCTTTGCCATGATGGATGTGGACAATTACAAGCAGATTAACGACCAATACGGTCACCTGATCGGCGACGCGGTGCTCTATCAGGTCGCCCAGGCTATCCGTGCCGCCATCCGCAGCAAGGATGATCTGGTGCGCTATGGAGGCGACGAGTTCTTCCTGCTGTTCCACAATCTCCCCCGGCACGTTCTGGAGGAGCGGCTGCAGGTGATCGTAAACGCCATTGCCAATCTGCGGCTGCCGGAGTGCCCGGAGCTGCGCCTTACCATGAGCATCGGCGGCGCCTATTCCCACGGCAAGATCGCATCGATCATCCATGAGGCAGATTATGCCCTATATCAGGCCAAGAAGCAGAAGAACTGTGTGGTCGTGTATCAGAACCTGGAGGATTCCCATGGCAATCCCTGAGTTTTATCAAGTGGTCGCCGTCAAAGCACAGCAAAACGCCCCCTGCTCCAAATCGGAGCAGGGGGCGCTGCGCGTTATTTCATGCGTTCAGGGATCATTTCTTACCCCAGGAAATCCTCTGCCCGGTAGACGAAGGTCACGCTCTGGGCACGGGTGCAGGTGGTACCAGGCTCAAAGGTGGTCGCGGTCATGCCCTTGGCAATGCCGTTCTCACAGGCCCACAGCACCGCGTTGTAGTAATAGTCGCCCTGCTTCACATCCTCGAAGGGCATCTTGCCGCCCTTGGGCTCAGGCTTGCCAGCCGCCCGATACAGGAAGGTGACGATCTGCGCACGGGTGCAGTATTCGTTGGGGGAGAAGGTGGTCTCTGTGGTACCGGTGGTAATGCCCTTTTCGGCGGCCCACAGGATGGCCTTGTAGTAGCACTTGTGGTTCTCGTCCTGGGTCACGTCGGTGAAGGGATTCTCGGTGGTGGTGGGCTCGGGCTCGCCAAACGCACGCCACAGGAAGGTGACGATCTGCGCACGGGTGCAGCCCTGAGCCGGGGAGTAGGTGGTCTCAGAGGTACCGTTGGTGATCTTCCGATCCAGGGCCCACTTCACGGAGTCGTAGAACCAGTCGTCGGACTTCACGTCGGTGAAATCGGTGATGGAGGGAGTCTTGTCCTCGTCGGGGGTCTTGTCCTCCTCGGCAGTATTCTTGCCGCAGACGGAGCAGGTGGTGCCGGGCTTATGCTCCTCGGTGCACTTAGTGCCGCAGGTCTTGCAGACGCCGTCGGCATTGCTCCAGTCGTGGCCAGTGGCCGCAACGGTCATCTTCTCCACAGTGGTCTCGGTAGTGGCCGCCTCGTCAGCGAACACCTTGCCGCAGACGGAGCAGGTCCAATAAGCCTTGTTGCCAGCCTCGGTGCAGGTCGCATCCTTGGCGTCGGTCTTGGTCAGAGCATGACCAGTTGCGGGGATAACTTGATCCTTAACAGTGGTCTCGTGGGTGCCCTCGACATCAGCGAATACCTTGTTGCAGACGGAGCAGGTCCAATAGGCCTTGGTGCCAGCTTCGGTGCAGGTGGCGGCCTTGGCCTCGGTCTTCTTCAGGTCATGGCCCTTGGCCTTGATGGTTACATCATCAGGTGTGGTTTCAGTGGTACCGTTCTCATCTCTGAACAGCTTGTGGCACTCGGAACAAGTCCAATATTCCTTGTTGCCATCGGTAGTGCAAGTTGCAGCCACCGCATCAGTCTTGGTCAGGGTGTGTGCAACCTTCGGGATCACAATATCAGTAATCTCCTTTGTTGCGGCCTGATCCTCAAAGTTCTTATTGCAGACAGTGCAGTTCCAGTACTCCGCTGAACCCTCTGTCGTGCAGGTAGCGTCTACCTTTTCATGCTTTACGAGATTATGGGAAATAGCAAACGTTGCAGATGCCTTAACATTTTCAACGGAAATGCTGGCACAATAAGTACCTGCGCCTGTCGGCATTCCATCATAGATATTGCCAGCCGGATCCGAATAGGTGATCGTCAGGTTGCCTGCGGGCCAGCCAGCTCCATAGGATACAAACACCGCATTCTTAGCGTTGCCCTCTACGACGTTATTTGCTACGACACGAGCCACAACTTTGTTCGAGCAGTTTGTGCAGCTGGCAGTGATCGTATCATTCTGTGCTGTGTATTTATACTGATGGTCAGCGTTTACCGTGATACGGACTGTCTTAGTGGGGCCATTCTCGCCCAGTGTCAGCGTCACATCATAGATGTTGCTGATTACTTTCTTTGCCGTGCAGGTAATGCTATCTGCCTTAATCTTGCTCTCAGCATAGCTCTGGACTGCTTCTGCCTTTTGAGCGTCATCAGTCAAGCCGCAGAATCCAGCAATGATAACGGCCTTGTCGCTCCGAATCGCCGCAGCGGCATCTTCCAGTCCCATGCCATAGAATACAATTATTTTTTTATCACTATCATTATACGTCGCTTGCCACAAGCTCGAATCGATAAAGCCTTCAGGTCCGCTTACCCCCAACTTGGTAAGATCAGCATAAACCGTGATCTGGGGCTTACTTGCTACCTTCATTTGTCTTTCAACGTACGAGCCAATAGATCCTGCAACTACCGTTGCGTTTCCAAGGAACACAATATCGCAGTCCTTAGCTGCACCGTTCAGATATATAGAATCTCTCGCCAGCGATGCACCCTCTGCAATTTCAATTCGGGTCAGGTTGCTAAAGAGGACTGCATCTGTGCCCAAGGTCACACCGCTTCCAATGATCACCTTCGAGACCTTGCTATAGTAGGTGCTCTTTACCCATGCAGTGTTATTCCAATCAAGTGCTTCTTTCTTTGCTCCATAATTCGGTATAATCCCACTGCCAGTTCCGTCCTTCTTAAACTCCAGCACAACATCCGTTCCCTGGGTGTAGATCTCGTAGGATACACCGGTGTCTGTGCCAAGGGGTTCTCTGTTCGTTTTGTTCCAGCCGCCATCATAAATTTTGCCGGATTCTAGAGTTTTCTTTTCATCGTTAGTGTTGACCGCCACTACAATAACATCGCCATTCATGTTTTTTGTAGTTAGCAGATCAGAAGCAATAAAGTCAGAAGCGACCGCTACCTGAGCTTCACTTTCCTTCTTTGTGAGCCTTGCAAAATCTGCACGCACTAGCACCTGCACCGGCAAACCTTTCTGACCGCCGCCATTATACCAGCTAATTGCATTAGACGCAACCGTTGCACTGCCCTCAAATGTGATCGTTGCATTTACCTTCTGTGTATTAAAGTAAATCGCATTGGTCTTCAGTCCAGCACCGTCCTGGATCACATAGCTGGTGACATTGCTCAGGAACAAGCCGTACTGATCAACCGTTACACCGGAGTCAACTACTACTTTGGTAATGGCTGTACCGTAGTCCTTTCTCCACGGCGTATTATTATAATGCGGAGATCCCTCTTTGTAATCAAACTTCGGCATTTCGCCATTGCCAGAAAGCTCAAGGATCACATCTGTACCTTCTGAGTAAATGCGGTACTTCACACCCGTGGGGTTGCCCTGAGCCGTTCCATTGGCATCCCAGCCGCCTGTCGTCACGTCACCACTCTCCAGGTTCGTGGTGTCTTCCTCCTTGGCATTGGGATCCGTGTTCTTCACCTGAACGATTGGCAGGCCGTTCGCATTATTGGTCGTAAGCAAGCCGCCCTCGACAAAGTCCGTCGCTCTCTGTACCGTTTTGTCTCCACAGGTCAGCTTTGAAAAGTCTGCGTACACAGTAGACTGGGATGTTTTGCTCGGCTGATTTTTATTATACCAGCCGATAGAGCGACTGGCGACCTTTGCAGTTCCTTCAAATCGAATAACCGAATCTTCGTCCATCGTATTGAAGTAGATCGCATTTTCGCGAAGCTCTGCGCCGTCCTCGATCTTAATTTCGCTCACATTGGTCAGCAGGATTGCAAACTGACCCACAGAAACCTTGCCGCCAACAACGACCTTTGTGATTCTCTTGCTGCTGTTATACACACGCCAGGGAGTTGCGCTCCATTCGCCTGCACCGTTACTAGTATTGAAATCAGGGATGCTGCCCTCACCTACAAAGGCCAGAACTACATCGTTTCCGTCTTTCTTAATGGTATAGTACACGCCGGTATCATCTCCCACCGGTGCGTTGTTATTTTGCTTGTCCCAGCCCTTGGATGTGACCGAGCCTGCTGCTTCATAGCCAGCGTCCTTGACCATTGCGTTTTGTGCGTTCGCAAGAGCCTCATTTACGTCCGCCACACAAAGTGCAGCCTCAACCGTTGCAATATACGCACTGTTGTCCGCAACGCCCAGGGCCGCCGCCATGCCCGTCAGCTTTGTTTTTGCCGCTTTAACAGCTGCGGCAAGTTCTTCTTCTCCGCCCTCATAATACTTCGGTTTAACTTCGCCGGAAACGAGTGCAACCTCTTTCTGGGTATAACCGCAGAGGAACTTTACACCAATATAATACTTGCCAGCCGTGCCGGTCTTATTATCCTCAGTGCCGTCAACGGGCGCACTATAGGTCACAACCGGGGTAAGCTCTGCATTCGCGGCCCCGCCAGCTTTAGCAACCAATTCAGCCGCAATGGCTTCGAGTTCTTCCTGGCTGCTTACCGCGCTGGCCTTCTCCGCAGCGTCGGTGCAATCAACCGTCTTGACCTGTTCGGCGATTTGATCCGCCGGATCTACCGTATACTGAGACTGGGTCACCGCTTTGGGATACTGAATCGCGTTACTCACGCTCTCCTTTACAACAGCCCAAATGTTGTCATTGAAGCTACCCTTCCACTCGACCCCATTTTTGTCCTTATACTCAGGCGCCGTCTTCAGGGAAGCCAGGAAATCGGTCACAGACATCAGGTTGTACTGCTCGACGATCTTCGCAACTGTCATTGCAGCTACGGTATAGCAGCCAAGCTCATAGCTCAGATGGTTCGCATCACGCTCCATCAGGTTATAGTTTGCCACCTCAGCCTTAGAGCCATCGGTGTTTTCACTGCCAGGGAGATAGCTATCATCCGCATTCTTTACATTGTTGAAATAGCTGGTTCTGGCATTTTCCACGCAGAGACCAACGGGAATAATGAAATTCACACCATCAGTCATTTCGCTGACTGCGTTGACCGCATTTACCATGCGGTCATGCGCAGATTCATGGCTGGCTGCATCCGGCCAGTCCGCAGCCCATGCAATCCTCGTTTTCCCTTCCTGATAGCTCGTGCAGGACTTCAGCCAGTTCACAGTCTCCCGAATACCATTGACCGCAGTCTCAGAATTCGTCGCAACTGTAGACTCATGCCAGTCCTGTACAATGATCAAATCCCAAGTTTTGTTTGCATTCAAAAGCTGTGCATCATAGTAGCTCTTATTCTGCTTTTCTTTGCCGGATGTGGGCCAAGCAGATTCTTCCGTCGTTGCCGCAGCTATATGAGAGCTTCTGTCGGAATCATCCGTATACAGCTTTCTTCCGCCCATGGGAGCAAGTCTGGTGATTTTCACCTTGCTGTCCAGGCCGGCATCCCTCAGCACCAAGCTTAGCCAGGTTTCGATATCTACTGCATGGCTATTACCGATCAGCAGGACATCTATCGTATCATCATTCTCATCCTGCACCGCAGAAAAATTCGTAGACCCTTCCGGATCGACTTTCTGGCTCGTTTTCGGAGCCACCTCCATCTGTTCCGTGGAAGCCGCGCTGTCATTACCCTCCGCAAACACCGCCGTTGGCAGCACAGAAACTACCATACACAGCGTCAGCAACAGCGATAAGATTCGCTTCTTCATGTTTGTTCCTCCTCGTTATATTTTCACCCGCACCGCGGGCAGGGTCCACATTTTTATCTGCGGGCTGGGTTCACTACATAATCTTCATTATGTGGTAGACGCCGGAGCGCCCGCACTACAACTATCTATTTAATGGAATTACACCACCATCTTAGCACTATGACTTGACTATGTCAACGACTTTTTTCTTGTATTTTCCTGATTTCTGATTTTAATTAAAATTATAGTCCCTCCTCAAGCGCGAATTACGCTTGGGTGGGGCTTCTGCACCCCAACAGCCCCAAATCGGGGCTGTTTTTCTATGTACCCGCAAGGAATTTTTCTGTTTACCACATAATGAAGATTATGTGGTATGGCTACACCACCAGCCCCATGCGCTCCAGCTTCCGCCGGTGCTCCGTTCCAGTCGACATAATATAGATCCGTGTAGTGTTGATGCTGCTGTGGCCCAGCAGATCCGCCAGCCGCGCAATGTCCTTGTCCAGGCTGTAGAAGGTTCGGGCAAAGAGCTTTCGCAGATTGTGGGGGAAGACCTTCCCCGGCTCCACCCCGGCCCGGCGGCAGAGCAGCTTCATCTCCGTCCATAGGTTGGATCGATCCACTGGTCGCCCGGTGCGGGTCCTGAATAGGATTCCCCGCTGGATCCCGTTCTGCTTGGCATAGTCCAGCAGAACTTTTTTCAGCTTTTTCGGCAGCAGAATGGGGCGATTCTTGCCCTTGCAGCACACGAAGACCTCCCCCTGGCGCACCGCCTCCACGGTGAAATACCGGAGCTCTGACACCCGGATCCCCGTGGCGCAGATGGTCTCCAGGATCAGCCGCAGCCGAGGCCGCCCCTCCGCCGCCCGGAGCAGCCGGAGATACTCCCCCTTGGTGAGCTCCTTTTCCCGGCTCAGGTAGGTCTGCCGCTGGACTCGGATGCTCTTCACCCGGCAGTCTCCCCAGCCCAGGAACTCCATGAGGCTGTTCACCGCCGCCAACATGGAGTTGATGGAGCGGATGGCGTAGCCGCTTTCCTGCAAGTGGGATTTGTAGGAGAGCACCAGCTCCTTGTTCACCGCTCTGGCCCCGGCAAAACGCAGAAAGCCGCCTGCGTCCCGGATGTATTTTTCAATGGTGATCGGGCTCTTCTCCTGGCTGCGCAGATGCGCCGCAAACTCCGTCAGCATGCGTTTTGACATTCTCCGACTGTTCATATTCGTTTCCCCCTGAATGAAATAAGGTCAGCGACCAATGCTATTGTGGCCGCTGACCTTTATTTTAATCCATATATGGGAAGCCGCGGGGTTACTTCTTTTTTGTATAGGTATTGTTGTCATCCATGGTGGCATAGGGCACCGGCCAGGGCACGGTATCCTGTACCGGCTGGATGGGCGTCCAGTCGTAGTGCAGGGGGCCGGGATCCTGGAGCCGCTGATCCTTCTTGAGGGGCATGCCCTCCGGGGGAGGAGGCGGGTTTTTCAGCATCTCATACTTGCTGTGAGCCCAGTTCACATCGTCCAGGTTGCCAAAGATATCCGGGCAGACCTGCTCATGGAGGAACAGCCACTGGCCATCCTCAAAGACAAAGTCCGCGCCGTAGCGCTCCCAGAGGTAGGCGCAGCGCTTCTTCTGGTTGCCGTTGAGAGTGGAGTAGATGAGGCCGGGGGTCAGGAAGTAGGCCCGGGCAGTCTTGCCGTCGTCGGCCACCTCGATGATATCCGTCACCAGGGTGTGGCAGGAGACCTCACTGAGGGGTCTGGGATCCATGCCGCCCACCTGGGGATAGATCTCATAGATCTGCGTGAAGCGATTAAAGCAGCTTGCATCGTAGCAGGTAACGGAGCCGTACCAGACGTTTTCAAAGCCTCTCCAGCGGCCGAAGGCGTGGGCCCAGGAGCATTCGTCACTCCTGGACCAGATCTTACCCCACTCCTCCTTGGCAAAGGACTTGCCGTGGAGGTAGCTGTGCCGGGCGTGGATGTTTTCGGCCTGCTGAGAGCCTACCGCATTGTGAATGCGTTGGGAGAGAGAAAGGTGTGTTTTCATCAGTAGGGCCTCCATTCATTGTGTACGCCCCGGGGGCAGTTCCCCATGTCGTCAGAGTAGCTGTAATAGGGCTCCGGAGCAGGGGGGAAGCTGTCGCTCCAGTTATAGGTGGGATCGTGGGCAGTCATGGGAACCGTAGGAGTACCGAAGAGATTTTCCATGAGGTTCGTGCCCTTCTCCCAAAATACCGGCTGATCCGCCACAGTCTCGCCGGGGGTCAGAATGATATCCGGAGCCTCCGTAAGCCGCCAAATCTTCCAGACGCCGTCCTCCTTCATGAAGTCCGCGCCGATCTTGCCGCAGACCCAGTGGGGATCCGCCGTGCCGTCGCCGTTGGGATCCGTCCTCTGGCCGATGGAATACCACAGGCCCTGGGCGGTCTTGCCGTCCCCGGCGATCTCCACCAGTGCGGTGGACAGAGGGGAGCAGAGCATCGCCCCCCAGCCCAGGTTCTCCGGGCAGTTCTTCACCGCCGGATCATGGGCGCAGATGGCGTCCAGCTGCGCCTGGCGCAGATCGCCGTGGGCCCCCACATACCAGGCAGAGATATTGTCCATGCCGGTATAGAAGCCCCAGTTGGAGCCAAATACCGCCGTCTTCTTATTCTCAGGCTTCTGGACCCAGAGAGTCTCCAGCTCCTCCCGGCGGAGATCCTGCATATAGAGGTAGGCCCGGCGCGCCATCAGATCCTTTACATCCTCCATGTCCCAGACCCGGAGGATCTGCTCGTCATCAGAAAAGACTTTTGTATTCATGGTCACGCCTCCTTTTCATAGCCATAGCTGAAGGTTTCTCCGAAGGTCCCATAGGGCTCCGGCAGCCGGGGCAGCTTCGCCATGGGGCGGCTGGGGCTGTAGGGGGTATAGAGCGCCATGGGCACCGTGGGCTCTGGCAGCTTCATGTTCTTGAGCTCCTGATAGGCCTCCAGCTCCGGGAAGGGCTTGGGCGCCTCTGCCCAGCTCTGGCCGCACAGGCATTTTACATCCTCCAGGTATTGGAGATGCCAGATCTTCCAGGCCCCGTCCTCACACACAAAGTCCACGCAGAATACGCCGAAGGTCCAGTAGGATACAGGGCCGGACTCCGTCACGTCCGCCTTGGAGCCCTGGGAATACCACATGCCCTTGGCGGTCTTCAGATCCTCGGCCAGCTCGATCACCGGAGTGCCCAGGGGCTTTACGTCAAAATCGCCGATGCCGTAGATGCTGGCGTCGTCCTTGTCCCCCAGCTTCTCCGGCAGATCCGCCTTTAAGAGCGCCGCCTTCTTGGCCGTAGCCTGATCGATGGCACGAAACCAGCCGGCAATGGCCTCCCGGCCCACATACCAGCCGTTGTTCATGCCCATGGACACATCCTCCCGGCTACTCCAGAAGTCCGCGAACATGGTCTTTTCCTTTTTCAGCAGGAAGCTCACCGCATAGCGGCCCATGAGATTTTTGATCTCCCGGCGTTCCTCCCAGATGCCAACCAGCTCCTCAGCCGAGCGCTTGGATCTGTTCATGCAATCATCTCCTTTTCCACCGGCCCGTGGTTCCAGGCCAGTTATATTCATTATCATTGTATCGCACAAGGCCCGTCTGCCGCAATTCTCAAAAACAGGACTGAGGAATCAGATTTCAAACATTCCACCCGACGGGGTAAAATATTTTGGCAGATTCATTGACTATCAGTCAATGAGCGCGTTGTAATAGCCGCAGCATGGAGGGAGCCCATAGCCAATCGACAAACTGCCGCCCAGGAGGTCCGACGTCTAATCGCCACAGCCAAGCGTATGATCTGGGAAAAGGAGCTCGCAAACGACTCTGAGGTGTCCCTTCTGGACGGATTGAACGTTTTCGGGCGCGTTGCAATGGAATTTTGCAACGCGCCCTTCGTTCTATGTTCCGAAGGCCCGCTCCCAGGCCTTCAGCAGCTGGTGAATGGCTCCGGCGGTCATGCCCCAGACGGTATGCCCCTCCACCAGGTAGCTCCCGGCATGGGGCTCCCGCTGAAATCGGCACAGCTCTGGGCGCAGCAGCACCGCCACCTCTGCCGGATTGCTTTGGGCCCGGGCTGCCACCTCCGCCGACAGAGTGCAGACGAATACGTCCGTCTGCCGTCCCAAATAGGTCTCCACTGTGGGCAGCCGGCCCAGCAGCCGCTCTGGCTCCAGCGCAATACCCAGCTCCTCCCGAAGCTCCCGGACTGCCGCCTCAGCCGGAGTTTCTCCCGCCTCGATCCGTCCGCCCGGAAAGCAGGGATCTCCTGCCTGGGAAATGCTCGCCGCCCGAACCTCGATCAGCAGTCTGGCCCCCGCCTTTTCCAGCACAATGGGGATCACCACCGCATATCTGGGCGCTGGCAGCCCGGGATCCGTCAAAACCGCCCGCAGCGCACGCTCTATGTTCTCTTGTTCCATCCGTCCCGCTCCTTCCGTCCCGGTCAGTATAGCGCCGGTGCAGGCAAAAGTCAACGATGCGCAAAGATCCCCCGGAGCAGCTTGCACCGCTCCGGGGGATCGCACTGTTATAATAGCGTCTGGCTTACTCGATGAGACCGCTTTCCTTCAGCAGCAGCTCAATGTCGGTGCCTCTGACCTTCTTAATGGCGATCTTCAGGATCTCCTTCTCAGTGAAGGACAGGTTAGACTGAGCCAGGGGCTTCTTATCCAGGGCGTAGTAGCAGGCCCGCAGCAGCTCTCGGACATCATATTTGCTGCCCCATACCTCCGGCACACCGCGATCCACGTTCAGCAGGGTGTATACGGACTCCATACCGGTGCGCATGGAATACTCGGTGGTGAAGATCGTATCTCTGGGTGTCTCGGCGAACTGGCCAATGAAGGCGAAGTTCACAGCGCCGTCGGGCACCACCTTGGGCCGGTCAGATTCCTTTCTGGGCTGGAAGAAGGCGTTGATATAGGGCATAAAGCAGGTGGTGGTGTTGCAGGCCTCCTTGGCCAGGGCCTCGATCCGGTCCTCCGGCACGCCGATGTGGTATAGCCACTCCTGGCAGACCTCCTCGCCGGTGCAGCTGCGCATGGCCTTCTTGACGTAATTGCCCTCCTTGTTGGTGTTCAGGGAGTACAGCCATACCAGCACCATGTTCTTGTCCTGGGACTTGAACTGAGGCTGACGGTTGATGGTCCAGGACAGATACCAGTTGTCAGTGCTGTCCTTAACGGTGACAATGCCGCCGGTAGTGACCTTGCCGGTGCGGGGATCCCGCTTGCACACGTCCATGATGTGAGAGATGATCTCCTCGTTGGAGGTGGCTACCGTGGCGCTCATCCAGTTGGTGGCCTCGATGTCACTGCAAAATGCGTCGGGATTGCCGTACTCGCCGTGCTCCGCCTGAGCCGCAATGGCCTTCCACATATCCCAGGACTCGCCCTTGCCGTTCTCCAGTCCGCTTAGATCCGGGGCGTGGGTCTGGTCGCCGTAGCAGGAGGTGTCGGTGCAGCAGCCGTTGGTGATGAACACCAGGTCGTCCTCAATGAGGTCGATGGTCTGCTGCTGGCCGTCCTTCACATAGACGATCTGCTTGGCCACCTTCTTGTCCCCCTGGGTCTCGATGATGACGTTCTTCACGTCCATGCCGTACTCGATGCGAACCCCATGGGCCTCCAGATATTTCACCAGAGGCAGGATCATGCTCTCATACTGGTTGTACTTGGTGAACCGCAACGCGCTGAAATCCGGCAGGCCGTCGATGTGGTGGACATAGCGGCAGAGATACCGCTTCATCTCCAAGGCGCTGGACCAACGCTGGAACGCGAACATGGTCTGCCAGTACAGCCAGAAGTTCGTCTTCCAGAAGGACTCGGGCAGCACCTCAGAGATCTTCTTTCCCTCCAGATCCTTTTCCGGAGTCAGGAACAGCTTGGACAGGGCCATGGCAGAGTCACGGTCCAGCTCAAACTTCCGATCCGTGTGGGCATCCTTGCCCCGCTCCACAGTGGCACGGCACAGGGAGTAGTTGGGATCGTGCTTATTGAGCCAGTAATACTCGTCCAGCACGGAGACCCCGGGGGTTTCGATGGAGGGAACGTCCCGGAAGGTGTCCCACATAACCTCGAAGTGGTTGTCCATCTCACGGCCGCCCCGCATGAAGAAGCCCTTCGTCACGTCCTTGCGCCCATCGCAGCTGCCGCCAGCCAGCTCCAGCTTCTCCAGCAGGTGGATGTGCTCGCCCTTCATCTGGCCGTCACGAACCAGGTAGAAGGCCGCGGTAAGGCCGGCCAGGCCGGTGCCGATGATATAAGCGGATTTTTTGTCCACGCCCTGGGGCTTCTCGGGGTGTGCGAAAGATTCATAAGTGCCAGCAGAATAATACATAACGAAACCTCCTGAAATGCTTCATTTGTTTTGTTTTTCTTTATGTCTACATTATATCCCGATTTTTGTTCTTTACCATAGGCAGAAAAACCTCCGTGATAAAGGTTTTATCACGGAGGCGCAGACTGTATAAATTTTTATCAAAGAGGTGGAAATGATAAATTCGTGTTTCCTCAGACCTTGAAGCGCCGCAGGGCCTCTCCCATGGTTCCCCGGAGCAGGCGGCCCGACCGCTCCACGATCTCCTCCGGGGCCCCGCGCATATCGTCCTTGATCCAGTCCAGCATCAGGCCGATGAAAACATAGGAGTAGGCCTGCGCGATAAAATCCTTGTCCTCATCCCGAACGGTCATATCCACAGCCTCCTCCTGGATCACGCCCATGACCAGGCTGTCCACTAGGGGCTCCAGGTATTTCTCCACCTGCTCCCGGTGCACGCAGCGATAGACGTTCATGATAAAGGGCTTATTGTCCCGGACTGCCTCGAAGATCTGGAGCAGCCCCTGCTGCCAGGTGTCGTAGGTCTTCTTCTCGTCCAGAGCCTTCCGGGCATCCTCCAGGCAGGACCACTCCACCAGATCGTAGATGTCCTTGAAGTGATAGTAAAAGGTCATGCGGTTGATGCCGCAGTCCTCCGCAATATCGTTGATGGTGATCTTCGTCAGGGGCTTTTTCAGCAGCAGATTCTTGAGGGACTGCTCCAGGGCCCGCTTGGTTACCTGTGACATATTCGATCAGCTCCTTTGCCGCGCTTGTGCAGTTCACATACGAGTGCCTACATTATAGCACCAAAGAGAGGCCCGCGCCAGTGGCACGGGCCTCTCTTTTTCATAGTGTCTTACAGAACAGCTGATCGTATTCGTTGGTCTCCTGGAACTCCTGGGGGGTGCCCGCAGTCTCTACCCTTCCGTCCCGAGAACCACGATGTAGTCCGCGTTCCGGGTAGCGGCATAGTTGTGGGCGATCATCACCATGGTGCGTCCCTCCATCAGATGATCCATGGTCTCAGTGACCATAGCCTCGCTGATCACGTCCAAGTTGCTGGTGGCCTCGTCCAGCAGCAGATAATCCGCGTCCCGGAGCATAGCCCGGGCAATGGAGATGCACTGGCCCTGGCCGCCGGAGAAGTTAGAGCCGCCCAGACCTACGTCCTCCTCAAAGCCCAAGGGCTTTTCCATTACAAAGTCCAGGCAGTTTGCCTGCTTGGCCGCAGCCTTTAGCTCCTCATCGCTGATCTCCCGACCCAGGCCGTAGGTGATGTTTTCCCGGACCGTGCCGCCGATGAGAGGCTTCTTCTGGAACACATAGAAGAAGCGATCCCGCCACTGGCTTAGATCGTAGCCGCTGACAGCTTCCTCCCCGAAGCGGATCTCGCCGCTGTCCGGCTCATAGAGCCGGGCCATGAGCTTGAACAGCGCGGATTTGCCCGCGCCGTTGCCGCCGATGATGGCCGTGACCTTCCCCTTGGGGATCCGCATGGACAGATCCTTCAGCACCTCCTGGCCATTTCCACAACCGAAGGTCACATGATCGACCGGCCCTCCGCCGGAACGTCCGCCCCCTGGGTCTGCTCCGGATCCATATCAGAGATCTCCGCGATCTTCTTCATGGTGCCGAAGGTACCGGAAACGGAGCCCACATTCATAAACAGCTGCATGAGCTGGAGCCCAACAATGCCCGTGATCAGATAGAAGTTGGTGAGATCGCCGATTGTGACCTCACCGGTGGGCACCATCTGGCCGCCGATCGCAAAGATGATCACAAAAACAGTCCCGAAGCCAGCTGATAGCATGCCACCAGCAGCCAGGTGAGGAAGTCCGCCAGATACATCTTTCCAAAAACGTCCCGGCCCTTTTTCTCCTCCAGCTTCCTCTGCCGGAGGCAGCGCCGGTAGTCCTCTACCGTCGTCACGTTCTCAAGGCCGATCCCGGCCACCAGGGCATCGTTTCCCTCCACCGGGATCCGGCGCAGGATGTGATCCACAGTCAGGGTCGCGGTCTTCCCCGCCAGCTCCGCCGAAAAGGTATCGCCGGGCTGCTTGCCCAGCGCCGCCTGCTCCGCCGCCTCCGCGCCGGGGATACTCAGGCCGGGATATATTAGAACAGTGCGGCCATCCGGGCAGCTGGCCGCGTCCCCACGGCAGGCCACCATATCACCCTGCTGCACAGTCTTAGCCGCTTCCTCCTTGGCATAGTGCAGGCCCAGCGCACGGACGTCCGCCTCCACCTGCTGCTCGTCCACATGGAGCACCAGCATCTCTGCCGGGATCGCAATGCTGCTCATATCGCAGAGCTTTGTAACAGATCCTTTCATAAGGTTCTCCTCTCATCATTTTTCGGTTTTCCCCGGTGATCGGGGATGCAGAAACGGCAGCACCCTCGCGCTGCTGAAACCCGCAGACACATCGTCGTGTTGCCGCAAACCCATTGTAGCGCATCCCATCCGAAACTACATTGGCATTGAGAAAAATGCTTTTCTGGTCGGATTTTTTCTGACGCGGTGCTTATGCCGCATATCTTTTGCAATGGGTGATTGCCTTCGCATTTGTCTTTCCTTCATAGACATATGTCCCCCATTCCGTCTAAGTTTCCTATTGACAAACCCACCTTTCCTACCGTACAATTATGCATAGCTTTGTGTGCGTAAGGTGAACAACTGCGCACACTCATTTCACTGAGGAGCTGAGCGAGCACAATGAAACAGTACCTGCAAGCATATAAGGACCGCAGCGTGCAGATCCGCACACTCTCCATGCCGCCGGAATCTCTTGGCAGCGATCCCAAGCAGTTTTACCAGCAGTTTGTGGAGAACTACTCCAGCATTAAGGAACTGCTACAGGAAAACCGCACCATGCTGGATCATCAGGTCTATCATCTGCTCAAGCAGCTCCCGGATGTTGAGGAGCATGACGCGGATCGGCTGATGGTTTTTTCCGATCGTCTGGCAGACACCCGCACTCTAGAGATGGTGGACGTACGGCTGGCCTGGTTCATTACCGCATCCCTGGAGCCCTATTACAAAGAGCTCATGGACACCCATCGGGATCTGGAGCGAACCGCAAAATATATCCACTGCCTGTACCGCTGTCAGGTGCTGGCCTACAATGTAGTTCAGATGTATGACCGTGGTCGCCTTACTGACAGCATCTGTCAGGAATACTGGGACTGCATCCAGGAAAGTGCGGACAAGGCTCTGAGCCTGTTCCTCAGCGATCCTGATATCTTTGCGGCACTGCCTGCCGGCTCCCGGCAGGAGCTCATGACGATGGATCTGTTCAGCGCCACGGCCTATGAACGGCTCTACTATGATGAGGGGCTGGTCCGCAAGCAAATCGCCTGCTATCAGCAGCACATCCATCGGCTGTCGGATCCCCAATTCCAGAGCAGCATTCCCTCTGACGATCTGGCCTTCGACATTTTCTCTGCCTACGCCTACCTGGCCCAGGTGCAGGAATTTCTCTATTGGCGGGACGCGCCCAGGGACATTCTTTTGATCCTGGACAACGCGGTAAGCTACGCCATCGACTATATCCAGGAACACCCGGACAACCATCGAGTAGACCTGCAAAACGAGCTCTCTACCCAGAAGATCATCGGCTTCTACCTAGGCCGCACCAGCCTCCAGGATATGATGGACTTCTACGTGCAGTGGACCCAGTCAGCAGATCCCCACAGCTACGATTACATGAACCTGGACGCAAATCTGCTGCCCTTCTTCTCGGTGCTGTGGATGTGCCGTTCCCACCGGGAGCGCATCGACGGATGCCGGCAGTTCCTGCTGAATGCCCAGCGGAGCTCCTTTGAGTATATCCATTCCGCCAGAGATCAGGGCGCCTATCACACGCTCCAGCGATTTTCCAGCTACATTTTGGCAGACTATGTCGAGCTGAAGGAGGGCATCTCCTTCCGGGATTACTACGCCAATCTGCTGGTGACCACCCAGCCGGCGTTATATGTCCACTGCTATATGACCTCGCAGATCTCCCGGCTGATCCTCACCGCCCTGTATCGTTCCCGGCCGGAGCTGCTTATCGGCTGCTGCGGCTGCAAGACTCTGGAGGATGTATGCGCCGCCATCGACGATATCCATACGTTCCTCTACGACTGCTGTATTTTCCATGACATTGGAAAGATGTTCTTCCTGGACACCATCAACCTCTACAACCGGATGCTGTTCCCCGGGGAGTTTGAGATCATCAAGGTTCACCCGGCAGTGGGCTGCGCAGTGCTCCAGCACCGGGAATCCACCCGGCGCTATGCGGAGGCGGCGCTGTATCACCACAAGTGGTACGACGATAGGGGCGGCTACCCCAACAACATCTCCTACAGCGGCGTGGAAAACGCCATCCTCTATCAGATCATCACCTGTTCCGACTGCATTGATGCGGCCACGGACACCGTAGGCCGTACCTACAGCACCGGCAAAAGCATCCACGACATGGTGGCCGACATGAAGGCCAATTCCGGCCGTATGTTTAACCCAGATCTGGTAGCGCTGTTTGACAATCCGGAGCTGGTGGCGCATGTGGACGATATGCTAACCAACCGCCGGGAGAAGATCTATTACCGGGCCTTCCGCATGTCAGAGCGCGTCCTGGACGACGAATCAATATAGTACAACCCGCCTGGATCCCTTGGGGCCAGGCGGGTTTTTGTATGCGGTTTTGGACGAAAAGAGCCGCCCCGAAGCATCGGGGCGGCTCCATTGCTTAGATGATGACCAGAAGAATCAGAATTTTAGATCACACAGCAGCTGCCACGTTCTCGTTCTCCTCGTCCTCGTCGTTCTTATTCTTGCGCTTCTTGCAGAGGATCATAACGACGACCTGTACCAGAGCGATGATGACCATCAGGAGGGTCCAGCGGTCAATCATGGTCATGGGAAGGGTGATATCCTCGGTGAGGATAAAGGCAATCACGGAAACGATTGCGGGGATCAGGCTGAATACTCTCCAGAAGCCCTTTTTCTTCTTGGTGTACTCATAGACCACATTGCCGTCCTCATCCAGAACCTCGTTGCCGTCCTCATCCTCCAGAGCCTTCTTCTTCTTGCCCATATAGCCGATGAGCAGGAGGACAGAGACCAGGACAGTCAGGATGGCCAGGATCAGGTTGACCAGAGCCCAGCGGCGAACCATGCTACCGGCGCGAGGCGTATCGTCATCCTGAATTTCCTCCAGCTCCGCATCCTGACCGGCCAGAGGCGTCTGATCGTCGGGGATGTTCTCCAGCTGGTCGTCACCGCTGTTTTGGGTGGCGGGGGCGCTGGGGGCGGGGCTCACGGCGGGAGTCTGCGCAGTTGCCGCGGGGCTAGTGGAGGGGGCGGGGG
>CAKTEB010000025.1 GCA_934546685.1 uncultured Oscillospiraceae bacterium | reverse complement strand
GGAGATGACCGTTGAGATGATGGAGAAGACCGCCGAGCAGTGGGCCGAGGTGGCCTGGGTTGCAAAGTCTCTGGGCTTCCAGATGGTGAACCTCCACGGTGGCCACGGCTGGCTGCTGAACCAGTTCATCTCCCCCATGTTCAATCACCGCACTGACGAGTACGGCGGCTCCATGGCCAACCGTGCCAAGTTCCCCATTATGGTATGTAAAAAGATCAAGGAGGTCTGCGGCGACGACTTCCTGATCGAGTACCGGATGTCCGGCTCCGAGCGCATGGAGGGCGGCATGACCCTGGAGGACGGCATTGAGTTTGCCGAGATCATCCAGGACTATGTGGACCTGATCCATGTGACCTCCGGCTCCTATCAGGATCATGTGAACACCAAAGCCTTCTCCTCTATGTTCGACAAGCACGGCTGCAACCTGGATCTGGCTGAGGCCATCAAGAAGCATGTCCATGTCCCCGTGGTGGCTGTGGGCGGCTTTAACGGCCCCGAGCAGGTCGAGGAGGCTCTGGCCACCGGCAAGTGCGATTTTGTGGCCCTGGGCCGTCAGCAGTTCGCTGACCCCGCCTTTGTGAACAAGACCCTCATGGGTCTGGAGGATACCATCGCTCCCTGCCTGCGCTGCTCCTGCTTCAATCCTCTGGCCTCCGATCCTGACGCCCGTCCCATCCCCGAGCTGTGGCACTGCGCCGTCAACCCCTGGGGGCAGCGGGAGCTCCGCTGGAGAAACGCCCCCAAGCCCACCGGCAGCCGGAAGGTGCTGGTCATCGGCGGCGGCGTATCCGGCATGTATGCGGCTGTGACCGCCGCGGAGCGCGGCCATGACGTGACCCTGGTGGAGAAGGACAGCAAGCTGGGCGGCCTTCTGTGGTTCACCGAGGTGGACACTGACAAGGAGTCCCTGCTCCGGTTCCGCGACAGCATGATCGCCCGCTGCAAGCACGCAGGCGTCAAGATCATGCTGAACACCGAGGCCACCCACGAGATGCTGGAGAGCTTCCATGCCGACGCGGTGATCTGTGCCGTGGGCTCCCATCCCTTTGTGCCCCCCATCCCCGGCGTAGAGCATGCCGAGCATGCTGTAGAGGCCTACAAGGACATTGAGAAGCTCAAGGGCAAGAAGGTCGTCATCATCGGCGGCGGCGCCATCGGCTGCGAGTCCGGCTATTTCTTCGCCAGCGAGTGCGGCGCCAAGGTGCAGATCCTGGAGATGCGGGACGCCATGTGCAAGGATTCCTACCCCTCTCAGCGGGCCGCGCTGCTGCCCCGGATGGAGAAGGCCGGCATGATCCTGGACTGCTCCGTCACCACCAAGGAGATCACCGAAAACGGCGTGAAGTTCCTGGATAAGGACGGCAACGAGCAGTTCGCCGAGGCCGACTATGTCTACTACTGCTGCGGCAACCGCTCCAACGACGATATCGTGAAGAGCCTGGAGGGCGTGACCCCCTGGTTCGTAGTCACCGGCGATGCCAAGCGGGCACGGACTGTGAAGCAGGCCACTTACGAAGGTTTCTGCGCTGCTATGGATATCCTCTGAGGAACCCATTCGGCGCTCCAGCTTCGGCGGACACGGTTCCTTTGCTCCCCTGGCTGCGCCGCAGCCCCTTGAAATACACAAAGTATTCCTGCGGGTCTTTGTCTTGACAGTGAAGCAAAATATCCCGTCTCCACGCTTGCTGTAGCGCGCTCATGGCTTCCATATATGTTCTAAATAAATTGTCTTCAAAAAGGGCGTGTTGCAAAATACTGCAACACGCCCAAAAGCGTTCAATCCGTCCCAAAGGGGCGATTTCACTCGGTCACAGAGCGAATTTCATTGGGGCTGTTGCAAAATAGAAATGCAACAGCCCTTTTTCTTCGTTAATCTTGATTTTGCGCTTCGATTCTCGCCTGAATATACGCCGCCAGGGCCTCCGCCGTTCCATTCAGGCCCAGCCGGGTGGAGTTGATGGTCAGGTCGTAGGTGCGGGCATCGCCCCACTTGCCCTTGCAGTAGTAATTGTGGTAGGATTTCCGCTTCCAGTCCTCCTTGGCGATAAGCCGCTTGGTCTCTTCACGACTGAGCTCCGGATGCAGGCTGCGGATCCGAGCGATCTTGGCCTCCTCATCTCCCAGGATAAACACGGAGATCAGGCCGGGATTCCCCAGCAGCGCCGTTTCCGCGCAGCGGCCCACGATCACAAAGGACTCGCCCTGCCCCGCCATCTTTCGAAGATAGTCGAATTGCAGATTCGCCAGGTTTTCCTCCGGGGAATTGCTGAATCCCTTGACGGTCCGGTAGAGGAGCTTATTTTTCCCGGTCTCATCATAGCGGCTCAGCTCCTCCGGCGCCACATGCTTTTCCTTTGCCACGCAGGTGAGCAGATTGCTGTCATAGAGCTTCAGGCCGAAATTCTCCGCCAGCTTTTCCGCGATCACATGGCCGCCGCTGCCGTATTCCCGGCCCACCGAAATAATCAGCTGTTTCATATGGATCCCTCCCTATGTTCCATTCTAACAAGTTTCTTCATCAGATGCAATACCGCAGAACGATGCAGACCATGGAGATCAGAATGACCAGCAGCGTTGCGGGCACCGCATACTTGCAGTACCGGCCCCAGCCCACCATGTGGCCATTTTTCGCCGCGATGGACAAGCCCACTACGTTGGCCGAGGCACCGATGGGGGTGGCACTGCCGCCGATATCCGTGCCCAAGGCCAGGGCCCAGGCCAGAATGAAAAGGCTCACTCCCTGGGTCTCCGCCAGAGACTGGATGACAGGGATCATGGTGGCCGCAAAGGGAATGTTGTCCACAAAGGCGCTGGCAATGGCGGAGATCCACAGGACGATTGCCACCATGATAATCAGATTGTCACCGCTGACCGCCGCAATAAAGCTCGCAATCAGGCCCAGGATGCCGGTCTTCTCCAGGCCGCCCACCACTACGAACAAGCCGATAAAAAACAAGAGGGTCTTATAGTCCACCTGACGGAGCATATGCAGGGCCTCCCGGCCAGCGGACAACAGCGATACCAGGCCGATGCCCACGCCGATGGTGGCCACAGTGAGCCCTGTCTGGGCATGGGTCACCAGCAGCAGCACCGCCGCTGCAAAGATCACGCAGCTCACCGCGAAGTCCTTTTTACTGTGAATGGCCTCGCTGGGCTCCGGGCAGGTAAGTTCTTTGCTGCCCTCTGGCCGCCGAGAAAGCTCCTTCCGGAAGCAGAAGTAGAAATAGATCACCACAAACACCAGGGAGATCAATGCGATCATGCCGGTATTGCCGACAAAATCTCCGAAGGTATAGCCCAAAGACGTACCGATGATGATATTGGGCGGGTCCCCGCACATGGTGGCGCTGCCGCCCAGATTGGCACAGAAGATCTCCGACAGGATCAGCGGAATGGGATCAAACAGCAGGAGCCGCGCCAGCTCCGCCGTCACCGCCGCCAGGAACATGATAACGGTGATGCTGTCGATGAACATGGCCAGAATAAAGCTCATGACCATGAAGGTGATGAAAATCGGGATGGTTTTATAATGTACCTTTTTGGCAATAAACAGGCACAGCCAGCGAAAAAAGCCCGCCCGGCCCATGCCCTCCACCATGAGCATCATGCCCGCCACAAACAAAATGGTGGCCCAGTTGATGCCGGTGGAGCTGCTCTCCGCCGCGCCGGACAGATACCAGAAGGTGGGCTCCGCAAAGCTCCCAAGGCTCAGGGTCTCCCACACAGCGCTGCCACTGTGCATAATGAGGCCAAAGACCACCACCAGCATCAAAAGGCCGCAGCCCATGGATACCAGATGCCGCTCGATCTTCTCCGATACGATCAGTCCGAACATCAGAAGAAAGATCACCACGGCGGTAATTTGTGCAACGATCACAAGATATTCCTCCTATTTTATACTTCTCTGCCGTCTATGAGGCCGCAGAACGCCGACCCTCGCCACGGAGGGCTGCTTTCAGAGATATTAGGGACAGCCCCCTCAGATGGAGCCGTCTGTGATCGTTCCGGCGGTGGTCCCGCCCTGACATTGAATATAGCTGACAATAAATACCCAGCTGGCCCCAGAGAGCACCCGCTGGTAGACGCTTCGGAGCGTGGGTCCAGGTCTGGCCTCGCAGCGGGACCGCTGAACGGGCAGAACACGCCCGCAGAGTGCTGGGATCTGCTGGGGCCCCACCTGCTGCTCCTGGAGTCCGCCCTCCGGATGGCCGCTGAGCGGCGCTCTGGCTGTAATTTTCGCCCCCGCGGCATCGTAGTCCTGGAGGGTCAGGGTACCATAGACCTGCCGCTGGGAGGCAACGGGCGAATTTGGGCAGACCAAAATGGAATCTGCCTTGATCTGTTCAAGACACATTCCCGCAATCAGCACTGCCAGCGCAAGTAAGCACCGGAAAAGCCGCCCAAATCTGCTCATGGTATCACCTCGCCCAGAAAGAATAGCAAATCGGGCCCCCGCTGTCAAGAATCAACATCCTATACTTTTCCCTGCGCCATAAAAAACCAGCCCAGCCGAATGATCTTCGACTGGGCTGGCTGTATTCACGGTTCTGAGCTGTCCGCTTGCTCCGTCTCGCCCCGGTCATAGACTCTTCCAGTGGCGGTAAAGCCCGCCTGATCCGTGGCATAACCGTTTTGATAGTATTCCTCGATGTGATCCTCATGGAGGTAATTATAGAGCAGGAACCGGCGGCTGCGGCTCTCCCCCTCCTGGGCGTCAAAGACCTGGGCAGATGCCATGCCGTCCATCAGCCGGGCATAAGCCGTCTGTAGATCCTCATAGGAGATGGGCGCTTCGCTGACGGCCATGGCATGGCGCTCGCCGATGCCCTTCACCGCCAAAAGCGGATTGGATCGTCCCAAAAAGCCGTTGTTCCAGTAGATGCCGTAGCCGTGATCCGCCATGACCACAATGGCCGTGTTGTCGTAGACCCCCGCGTTCTTGAGTTCCTGGAGATACCGGTTCAGTACCGTCATGGCGCACTCCACATTCTGGGGATAGCTGCCGTTGCCGGAGCCGATGACATTGACGTTTTTATCGTACCGCAGGGGCACATGGGCTCCCTCGATGTGGATAAAGCGGAAGCACTTGTCCGCAGTGGTGGTAATGGTCTCCGCACCGGCGTCCTGATAGAAGTCTGTGTTCACATAGCGGAACAGTGCCGAGCCGTTGCTGGGCTCTAAAATCTTGCGGAAGTCATCCATGTTCACGGTGACCATGCGCTTAACGGGATAGGGCGCGTATTTGAACCACACCAGCTTGAGCTCCAGCTTCCAGAGCTGCGGGAGGCTGGTGAACCGCAGGGAGGTCGTCTCCAGGTTTTCAATGTCCCCCTGCTGCTCCGGGCCGCAGATCAGATCCTCCTCATAGAGTCCCACCCGGTAGTTCCGATTTTTCAGCTCCGTCAGCAGCGGTGAGGCGGCCAGCGCTCCGGCGTAATAGTCGGAAAACTCCTGCTCGTTTTCATACCACTGCCCGGTGAGAATGTAGGGAATGGACAGCTCCGTAAAGGTATACGCCCCCACGGTGTTGGGGTAATAGGTAAAGTCCTCCAGGGTGTCCGCAAAATCCGGGTCACTGGACTCCATCAGGCTCCGAAGGGTCCCGGAATCCACCGCATCCAGCACAAAGACCACCAGGTTCTGATCCGCAGACATCTCGAATTCCCCGGTCTTGGTGACGGCGGGCTGGGTCTTCTTCTGAAAGCCCCGATTCTGAATGCCCACGGCCACCAGGGTCACCAGCAGCATGGCGAATACGAACAGGGACAGCCCCGTCACCAGGCTCCGCATCTTCCCCATGTGCAACAGGCGAGTCAGCAGCACAAAGGCCAGCAATATCACCGCACAGAGGATGCAGGATTTGAGATATTCACCGTGGTAGCTACTCCAGTCGATAGAGGTGCCGTCCAGAGGCGGCAGATTTCCCGCCAGGAACAGGCCCTGGACATAGGTGCAGATCAGTCCCACAGCCCCCAGCAGCAGCATAAGGTCATAGAGCCGGTCATAGATGAGGTAGCACAGTCCAAAGGCCAGAAGCCCCGCCGCCAGCACCGCCAGGAACAGGCCGCCCAAAGGCAGCAGCAGCGCGTACAGGTCAAAATCAAATTCAGAGATATTGGTAAAGTAGAGCTCCAGGGGACCGAACAGGGTAAGCAGGAAGCTCAGGGCCAGCGACAGTGTCAGGGCTGGCCGGAAGCGGCTGCGGAAGCGCCCGGAGGGCGCTGGCTGCGCGGCGGTAGATTGTTCATGCATTTGCGTCACCAGGTTTCTTGATGATATCGTGGTCTTATTGTACCACAAGTTTTCCGGCAGGCATAGGAAAATCGACTGTAGACAGCAACTTCACTTATTTTTCTTTGCAGTATTAAGCGATGCTATCAGCATTCTTTTGATTTCTTCAGCAAGTAACAGTAATTTGTCAAATTGATACTCGATTAAATTTGTTCTCTTCAGCAGAGTAAGCCAATAAATACTCTCTCCTGTTTCTTTCAGCGCAACGTGCAATTTTGCAATAAAATCCACTTTGCTGTTTCCGTAAACTGCCTCATTGATATTTGTACCAATGCTCGTTGCAGAGCGAAGCAGTTGTTTAGCGATGGTAGTATCTTTCTTTGCTTTATAAAATTCCTCATAGAATAATACGATTTGGGATGCAAAGTCAAGAGATTTATCAAGTAATGGGCTGTCCATCCATATTACCTCAAGCCAAATTGTACTATATCCCGTCATTACAATCAATGCTTTGCTCCGCAAAGCCACCTTCTCTTTTCACTTTTCTCTCTTACCTCTTATCTGGAAGCGACAATTTGAGAGAATAGAAAAGAATATAAAGAGAAGAGTGAAGAGAACAAAGAAGCGGCAATCTTCTGTCGAAAATTGTCGCTTCTTTTGGCGGAATGGGTGGGATTCGAACCCACGGTGCCGGATGGCACAACTGATTTCGAGTCAGTCTCGTTACGACCACTTCGATACCACTCCATGCGCAATAAGCATACCCTATTTTTCCGTCTTTGTCAACGAAAAATTCCGGCGTCCCGGAACCGGAGCCAGGGCTCCGTCTCCGGGGGCGGCGCGGAAAACGCCATGGTCTCCCCGGTTTCTGGGTGGGTGAAGCGGAGGCTGTGAGACCATAGGGCGATCCGCGGGAACGCGTCGTCCACGCCGTATTTTTTATCCCCAGCCAAGGGGAGCGAACGGCTGGAAAACTGCACCCGGATCTGGTGGGTGCGGCCTGTATGGAGCTGGATGGCCACGGCGCTAAGTCCCCCATTGGACTGTAGACACCGGTAGTCGAGGATGGCCTCCCGGACGTCCTTGCCCGGACTTTCGGCCACATAGGTGCGTCGGAGCCTTCCGTCCCGTGCCAGCAGGTCTCGGAAGGTGCCCTGGGCCGCCTCCGGCGTGCCGTGTACCACCGCCAAATATTCCTTTTGAAACTCCCGTCGCTCCATCTGCCCGGACAGCCGCCGGGCGGCCTCTGCGGATCGGGCAAAGACCATCACGCCGCCTACCACCTGATCCAGCCGATGCACCGTGCGCACGCAGGCCTGAGGATCCCCCAGATAGCCCCGCAGCAGCTCCGGCATCCCGCCGGGCTCATTGGTAGACAACACCCCCGCGGGCTTCACCGCCACCAGGATCCTTCGGTCCTCATATAACACCTGTATGTCCAAAGGATCCCTCCTAACACTCAGTCCTCCGCCAGAAAATCCTCCACCACATCCCGGAAGGTCACAACTGTTACCTGCCCCCGAACCAGACGCTCAAAGAGTGCCAGTGCTCTCTGCACATCTGTGGTGATATCCGGAAGATAGCGCCGCTCCATGGAGCTCCGATCACACAGGGCGATGCCATAGTCATAGCCCTGAGGCGTCCTGGGCTCGCCCCGGAGCAGATACTGCATGTGGATCATGCCCGACGGCGCATCGATGATTGCCGTCTCGTTTCTAATGTCGATCATACTCTTTTTCCTCCTTTTCATGGCTTCATTAAAGCACAATATCACGAAAAAGGAAAGAAAAACAAACCGCGCGATTCGACAAAAAATATAATTATTTCCAGTTAGAATCTCAGCGCCGCCACCAGCTTTTCCGCTGTACGGATACCGTCCGCCGCCGCGGACATGATGCCCCCAGCATACCCGGCCCCTTCTCCGCAGGGATAGAGCCCCCGGAGGCTGGCTTGGCCGCTGTCGTCCCTGGGAATCCGCACCGGGCTGGAGCTGCGGCTCTCTATGGCCGTAAGCACCGCATCCGGGTCGTCAAAGCCATGCAGCTTCTTCCCCAGCATGGGAATGGCCTGCTCCAGGGTATCGGTGATAAAACCGGGCAGGCACTGGTGGAGATCCGTCCATTGGACTCCTGGCCGGTAAGAGGGAATGACGCTGCCCGGTCCCTGTGAAGGACGATGCAGCAGGAAGTCTTCCACCCGCTGACAGGGAGCATTGTAGTTCCCGCCGCCCAGCTGAAAGGCCTCCGCCTCCAGCCGCTCCTGGAGCTCCACCCCAGAAAGTGGATGATCGCCGCCGAAGTCCTTCGGCCGCACGGTCACCAGCAGGCCGCCGTTGATATTCTCCTCGTCCCGGGCGTGATTGCTCATGCCGTTGGTGCAAAGCCGTCCCGGCTCCGATGCCGCCGCTACCACCAGTCCCCCGGGGCACACGCAGAAGGAAAAGGCTCCCCTGCCCGTCTCCGGATGGCAGGACAGCTTATAAGAGGCCACGGGAAGCCCCGCGATCTCCGCGCCGTACTGGGCCACCGTCATCTTTTTTTGCAGATGCTCAATGCGGACGCCCATGGCAAACTGCTTGGGTTCCATACGGATCCCGGCGTCATAGAGCATCCGGAAGGTATCTCTGGCACTGTGTCCAATGCCCAAAACCAGATGATCTGTCTCCAGGGTATACTTTCCCTCCGGACCGGTGACCTCCGCGCCGGTAATAGCTCCATCCGCCTGGAGGATCCCGGTGACCTGGTGCCCGAAGCGCACCTCGGCCCCCAGCCGTATAAGCTCCTGCCGGATGTTCTTCACAACGATCCGCAGATAGTCCGTGCCCACATGGGGCGCCGCATCCCAGAGGATCTCCCTGGGTGCGCCGAACTCCGCGAACTGCTCCAGAATATAGCGCATCCGGGGATCGTTGACCCCGGTATTGAGCTTTCCGTCGGAAAAGGTACCAGCTCCGCCCTCGCCGAACTGCACATTGCTGGCAGGATCCAGGGTCCCATTCTCCCAAAAGGCCGCCACATCCCGGGTGCGCCGCTCCACGTCAAAGCCCCGCTCCAGCAGGATTGGTCTCGCTCCCGCCCTGGCCAGCATCAGCCCGCAGAACAGCCCCGCGGGGCCCGTTCCTACGATCACCGGGCGCCGCCCAAACCGCACGTGCTCCGCCGGGAACCGGTATTCCTGGGGCGCATAGAGGGAGGTCCGCTTGCTCCGGCATTTTTTCAGCACCTGATTCTCATGGGGCACCTCCACCGCCAGGGTATAGACCAGAGCCACATCGTCTTTTTTCCGAGCGTCCACAGACTTTTTCAGCACCTGGAAGCCCTGGATCTCGCAACCCAGCTCCCGCTGGAGCTTTCGGGTGAGCTTCGACTCCGGCTCGCCGGGGCGCAGCCGGAGCCCCTGAACCTTAATCACCGGTGAATACCGCCTCTCGCTTCTCCCGGAAGGCCGCAATGCCCTCCTTGCAGTCGTGGCTCAGGAGCAGCGGCCCCTGCTGGGCCTTCTCCGCCGCCAGAACCTCCTCCAGGCTCATTTCCTCAGCCCGGTTCAGGAGGCTCTTGGTAGCCGCCAGGGCCAGAGGCGCTTTCTTGGCGATGGTCTCCGCAAAGGCCAGGGTCTCATCCGTGAGGGTATCGCTGGGATAGATGCGATTGACAAAGCCCAGCTCCTTCCCCTCCTGGGCTGTAACTGGCCGTGCGGTGAACATGAGCTCCTTGGCCAGATGCCGCCCCACTGCCTTCTCCAGCAGATAGTGGCCGCCGCAGTCCGAGGCAATGCCCACATTCACAAAGGACTGGATGAACTTGGCCTTCTCTGCCGCAAAGATCATGTCGCATGCCAGGGCCAGGTTAAAGCCCGCACCGGCGGCAGCGCCATTGACCATAGCGATGGTGGGGGTCTTCATACGGAACAGGGCCTCCACAGCCTCGTTGGCCACCCGCATATTCTCGTCGCTCTTTTCCTGGCTGTCGCAGTCCATGAGCACGCCCAGGTCGCCGCCCGCGCAGAAGCCCCGACCGGAGCCGGTGATGACCACGCAGCGCACCTGGGGATCCGCGTCCAGACGCTTGAGGGTAGCCGCCAGGGTCTCCAGCAGCTCGTTGTTAAAGCAGTTGAGGGTCTGGGGGCGGTTGAGATATACCACCGTCACCAGGTCGTGCTTCACGGTAATGATCGTATCGGACATTGTAGTTCCTCCTATTGATATTGTTATTCCCAGGTCGCCCAGACCTCGGGACAGTAGCCTACCGTAGCCTTTTTCCCGTTGCGTACCACCGGCAGGCGGATCAGGCTCTGGTTGTCGAAGACCTTATCCTCCTTGTCCCGGGTGTCCGCCATGTAACGGAGCAGATCCAGGTCGGGGCTCTTGCCGTCCCAGTCCACCAGCTTGTCAATGCCGCCCACGGCCCGGAGCACATTGTCGAACTCCCCGCCGCTCATGCCGTATTTCGTCATGTCGATCATTTGATATTTGATGCGGCGCTCCTTAAAATACCGTTCCGCCTTGCGGCTGTCGGCGGATTTGGCGGAGCCAAAAATCTGAATATTCACAGTCCCAGCTGTTCCATGACCTTCTGGCAGTCCCCGGCAGCCTTGGTGTTGGGGTTGGCAAGCAGGATCACACCGTCTTCCCCCACCACATAGCTGGTACGGACTACGCCCATGGATACCTTTCCATAGTTTTTCTTTTCCTGCCACACGTCAAAGGCCGTGATCGCCGTTTTTTCCGTGTCACTGAGCAGGGTAATAGTAAGGCCGTATTTCTCCTCGAAGCGCTTGTGGGAGGCCACAGAGTCCTTGGATACGCCAAAGACCCGATAGCCCGCTCCGGTGAATTTCTCCAGGTTCTCCGAATACGCCTGAGCCTGCTTGGTGCACCCGGCCGTGGAGTCCTTGGGATAGAAATAGATCACATAAGGGGTGCCCGCCAGCTCCTCCGAGCTGACGATATTGCCGTTCTGATCCGGCAGGGTAAATGCCGGAGCCTTATCGCCTTTCTTTCGCATATAGCTACCTCCTGTATCTCAATATCTTACTTCCATGAGGCACAGTCCATGGGCCGGGGCGGTAAAGCCAGCCGCCGTCCGGTCTCCATGCTCCAGTACCGGCAGCACGCTGTCCGGCGCGCGCTTTCCCAGTCCCGCCTCGATCAGAGTGCCAGTGAGGATCCGCACCATATTATAGAGGAAGCCGTTGCCGGTAAAGGTCAGGTATACCCGCTCCCCCTCCCGGCGGATCTCAATGGCGGACAGGTGCCGGACGGTGGACTTTTTCGTGCGTCCCGTGGCAAAGCCCCGAAAATCGTGGGTTCCCAGCAGCAGCTTTGCCGTCTCCTCCATGGCCGCAAGGTCTAGCGGCTCCGGAATTCGGTAGGAATACTTGCGCCCGAACACATCCTTCTTTGCGCTGTTCTGGATGGTGTATCGGTAAACCTTCTCCTTGGCGGAAAACCGGGCGTGGAATCTGGGGGCCGCTGGCCGGAGATCTAAGATAGAGATATCCTCCGGCAGGGCCTCATTGAGCCGGTTCATCAGCTCTCCGCAGTTCTGTCTCGCCGTAAGATGAAAATTTGCCACCTGCCCCATCGCGTGAACGCCTGCGTCGGTGCGGCCCGAGCCGCTGATCTCCACGTCCTCCCCGGTGAGCCGGGACAGGGCCTGCTCCAGCTTATATTGGATGGTAGAGGCGGTATTTCCCTGGCGCTGCCAGCCGGAGTACCGGGTGCCGTCGTAGGACACCGTCATTTTATAGTTCTGCAAGGGCTCCCTCCTTTGCCGGGCACAAAGCCCCTTGTTGCTATCGCTATTATACACCAAAAACCGCCGGTTTGGAAGGAGAAGATTCTGAGCCGCGCCAAAACAGCGCCCATGTCGTTAGGCGATACTTACAATTTAATCAGAGATTTTTGTAGATTTTATAAATTTCATCTTGACAGACCAGGGGCTCTGTGGTATCTTAGGCGCGGTTAGTGGGAACTAAGCACATTGTGCGTTTCCGCATTTTTGTTGCGAGTAAGTTAGTTTTGGCTAATCCAGATATTTTCAGCGGTTAACCAGCGGAAGGAGGATGGCTCGGCGTTACCTTTCGGCCTGTTTCCATAGGCCCGCAGTAAGACAGGGGCTTCGGCCCCGCATCGGCAGCGGAGCACCGTATCCCCTGCCAACGTATAAAAGGGAGTGATTATTTTGAAACAAATCCTACGGAAAGCAGCATCCCTGGTTCTCTCAGCGGCCATGCTGCTGTCCATGGCAGTGAGCCCGGCCTGGGCAGCGGAGAAGGCACTGCCCACGGAAGTGAAAAGTGTAGAGGTTGGCGGTTTTATGCCCGAAACCTTGAACCTCGATTTCGGGGATAATGATTATCTCAATGCAATCACAGCGGTCACGGTTGCTGATACCGTCTACACCAAAGGCTCTGTCGAGTGGGGCAGCAGCGGAACCCTGTGGAATATCGGTTCTGTAACAAGCGCTTATGGCAGCTATCAGGCCCTTAAAATCATCTCCAGCGGCATTACCTTCCCTGTAACAGTTAAGCTGTCCGCTGCTAATTACGCAGACATGACTATAGAGATCACAAAAGGGGTTTCTGACAGCTCTTATAGCTATACCGCCAAGATCGTTACAGGCAGCGGCACCACAGAGCCTACAGAGCCTTCCACGCCCGGACAGGATACCGAGAAGAAGGATCCGCCGACCAGTGTAACTGGCAGTAAGCCCATGTTTTCAGACTATTTTAAACTGGACTTCGCTGACGCTACCGATGATTGGATGAAAAACATTACTACAGTCAAGGTCGACAGCACAGAATATACGAAAAGTGTTTTTTCTTCTGTGAGCAGCACAAGCTACTACGTTCAGGTGACTGATAAGTACATGACGCTTCCGCTTGACATTGCTGATCCCGCTACCTGCGTGATCTCCGCAGACGGCTACAAGGATCTCACACTGAAACTCAGCAAATCAAGCGGCTATTCCGTCGAAGTCGTTGAGACCACCGAGCCCGGGAAGGGCGAGGACAAGGAGCCTGAACCCAGCAAATCCATCTCTCTGGCTTCCGTCTCCTTCAAGGACGAGGATACCATTATGGGCGGCTACTATTGGTATCTGCGTATAAATGACATCGACGGCTATGCCGCGGCTGTAACCGGCGTCAAGGTCAACGACACCGCCTGGGAAGCCAAAAGCTATACGCCCTCCTCCAGTCTTGGTTACTACGCAGATACAGTCAACGACTGCCTGATATTCTCTCAGCGGAATTTTGGCTCCGATGAGAAATACGCGCCGCTGAAAAGCGGAGATGTAATCACCATCACCGCCGCCGGATATGAGGATCTTACTTTTAAGCTGATCATCGATCCCAGCGGCGATATCTCCCTGGTTGAAAACGACGGCCAGGGTGACCCCTACCAGCTCCATGTGAAGCTCGCAGGCAATTTTGAGGCCGCCATTGTGGGTCAGAAGGACTATGACGGCGTTTCCGGCGCCACTGGCGCAGCCTCCGTCAACAACAACAGCAACGTCACCGCCTATGTGGCTCGTACCGAAAAGGGCAAAGCGGTCACCGACGAGGATTGGATCAAGGCTGACGCGTCCTCCGCCAACGGCAGCGGCTATATAGACGGCAGTAAGTGCACCGTCTCCATTGTTCCGGACACCGCCAAGGGCACTGATGAGGACGCCGACAGCGGCATGCGCGGTGTATTTATGCCCGCCATCAGCAGCTCCGTGTCCCTGGACGGCACGCCCAAGGATGCGGGCAGCTATCTGATCTCCGTGACCGTCACCGACGATCAGGGCCGCACCGCCACCAGCGACGCCCTTCCCTTCCGGGTCTATTCCGGTGAGGAGACCCTTGCCGACCAGCTGAAAGAAGAAAACTTCACACAGTATCAGAGCGGCCTGTACGCCTGGGACATCATGGAGCCCTGGGCCATCAGCAAGTTCGGCTCCAATGTAGCGGGCGAGACCGAGAGCGTCCGGGTCCCCAAGGATCTGGAGGTCTGGTTCGGCTCCCACCAGAGCGGCACCTATGGCGTACTGGGCTATGACCTGGCTTGGGAGAAGGTAGAGGCTGGCGAGATCCCCCAGACCCTTTACATCCCCGACGGCTGCGATCTGACCATCACCAACATGGAGATCCTCAGCAGCGTTCATATTGTGGTGGAGCGGGGCGGCAAGCTGACCCTGGACGACTCCGGGGTGCAGGGCATCATTGACGTGCTGTCCGGCGGTACCTTCTCCATGAACTACAGTGCATTCGAAAAGAAATTCGCCACCGGCGCTTCCATCAACGGCCAGCTGCGGCTGGCAGACGGCGCGATTCTGGAGAACGCCGCCATCTATTCCCACATCAACTATCTGGCCAACGGTGATCTCACAGACCGTACCAGCTATGAGCCCGTGGTCACCGCCACCGGCAGCGTAACCGTAAAGGGTCAGGTATTCATCATGGGTGACGCCGGCGGAGAAAAGATCGGCCAGATGGGCCTCCGGGTAAAGGACGGCACAATAACCCTAGCGGACGGCGCTGTGCTGGCTGTATACGGCGGCGAGGGTGATGTGGTCAACACCAAGGGCGGCACTGCCATTGAGCTGGACAACGGCACCATTACCGGCCACGGCAAGGTCATTGCCATCGGCGGTCAGGTGCTCTGGATGAAGGGCGGCAGCGCCGTCACCGGAAGCGGCACCATTTCCACTGACGAGGCATTCCTCCAGGGCGCTACCGCCTCCAAGGCATGGAACGCAGATCCCGGCAAGGCCGTGGACGGCAATGTAAAGGTCACCAGCCCCAAGCGGCATGTGGCCGACGGCACCCAGAAGGAGACTGTAGCGGACGATCCCCTTTATGACCTCTACTGGAAGGCCGGCATTGATACCACTCCCGATCTCTCCAAGTACGAGACTAAGGATGTGACTCCGGATCCCGACGACACCAAGCCTACGGATCCTGACAACGGTGACAGCAAGGGCGAGGACAAGGATCCCAGTGCTCCCAGCGACCCCAAGCCCAGCGCTCCTGACGATACCAAGCCCTCCGATCCGAAGCAGGATGATACCAAGCCCGCGGATCCCAAGCCCAACGATACTGCCCCCTCCGATCCCAGCAAGGACGAGGACACCAAGCTCGTATTCACGGACGTAAGCGCCGCTGATTGGTATTATGCTCCGGTTCAGTGGGCCGTCAGCAAGGCCATCACCGAGGGCACCTCCAACACTGCCTACTCCCCGGATCTCGACTGCACCCGGGAGCAGATGGTCACATTCCTGTGGCGTGCTGCCGGAAGGCCCGCGGTGACGGATGTAAAGGATCCCTTCACGGATGTGGATCAGGACGGCTACTCCTATCAGGCCATCCTCTGGGCTGTGAAGAACGGTATCACCGAGGGCACCTCTGATACCACATTCTCCCCCACTACCCCCTGCACCCGTGCTCAGATCGTCACCTTCCTGTGGCGAGCCGCCGGAAAGCCCACGGCCTCCATTCAAAAGGCAGCGTTCGATGACCTGGATGAAGCCGCCTACTACTATCCCGCTGTGCTTTGGGCCGCGGAGAAGGCCATCACCAACGGTATGGGCGGATCCAAGTTCGTGCCTGACGCCACCTGCACCCGTGCCCAGGGCGTGACCTTCGTCTACCGGGCGAAAGACTATCTGAACTAACACTTCATTGGACCTGCCGTAAAACTGCGGCAGGTCCAATGGCTCTTGACTCCTGTCATAAAACTGTTATAATAGATTTATACTTCTGTCACAAGCAGGGATATTCTGGTTTCAGGAATATCCCTGGCTTTTTTCTGACTACAAATGAAAGGAGTCATGCCCATGAATCAGGCACCGACCTTACTGTCCTATCTGAGGCGGTATTGGGGCCAGTACGCCGGGGGGCTGTTCTGTCTTCTGGCGGTGGATTTTCTGGAGCTGTACATTCCCCAGCTCACCGGCGCTATCACCGACGGGCTCACCCTGGGAGACTTTCCGCTTTCCATCCTGCTCCGGGATGTGCTGCTTATTATTCTGATCGCCGCCGGGGCCTCGCTGATGCGCTTTGGCTGGCGGGTCTGGATGTTCGGCGCGTCCCGCCGGGTAGAACGGGATCTCCGGGAAGATCTATACGAAAAGCTGGGCGGCCTGTCCAACCGGTTCTTCCAGCACCATAAGACCGGCGACCTTATGGCCTACTTTTCCAACGATATGGACGCCATCCGCATGGCTGTTGGTCCCGGCGTACTGACCACCTTTGACGCCATCGTCATGACCGTGATGGTGGTGGTGAAAATGATCGTCTATGTGGATCTCAAGCTGACGCTGCTCGCCATGCTGCCCCTGCTGGTGATTCTCTTTGGAGGCAGCCAGTACGGCAAGGCCATCAGCCGCCGGTACGACCGGAAGCAGGCGGTGTTCGGCAAGCTCACAGACTTCGTCCAGGAGAGCGTTTCCGGTATCCGTGTGGTGAAGGCCTTCGTCCAGGAGGCCAAGGATATGGAAGCCTTTGATCAGGTGGCCCGGGAAAACCAGGAGGCCAACCTGAAGGTCGTAAAGCTACGCGCCATTGTCCTGCCCCTGCTGGACGGCCTCATCGGTCTGGCCAGCGGCCTGACTCTGCTCTACGGCGGCTATCTGGTAGTCAGCGGCGGCATCACCTTGGGCAAATTCGTGGCCTTCAATAGCTATGTGATGCTGCTGGTATGGCCCATGATGGCTGCCGGAGAATCCATCACCATGATCTCCCAGGGTGCGGCATCCTGGAAGCGGGTGCGCTCCCTGTTTGCCCAGCAGCCCGAGGTCACCGATGACAGTCTCACCGACGAGTCCGTCACCGGCATTGGTTCCTCCATTGAGTTCCGTGATCTCCGCTTCCGGTATCAGCCGGAGCTGCCGGAGGTCTTCTCCGGCCTTAACGCCTCCATCCCCGCAGGCGCCACCGTGGGCATTCTGGGCCGCACTGGCTGCGGCAAGTCCACCCTGGTGAGTCTGCTGACCCGGCTTTACAATGTGGAGCCCGGACAGATCTTCATCGGCGGCAGGGACATCCGCAGCATTCCCATCGGGGTGCTCCGGGAGAACCTCGCCTGTGTGCCCCAGGAGAACCTGCTGTTCTCCGACACCATCCAGTCCAACATTGCCTTCGGCACCCGGACCATTGATAAAATGCCGCCGCTGGAGGAAAAGCCCATGAAGATCTTCCTCCACGGCGCTGAGGCAGCCGAGGAGTGGGTGGAGCAGGAGATGAGTCAGAGGGAAAGCGAGACGGACAGGTACTGGAATGACCTGGACGCGGCCATGGAGGCCGCCAAAGACGCCGACGTCCACGACAACATCATGGACTTCCCCCACGGCTATGCCACCGTTGTAGGCGAGCGGGGCGTGACCCTGTCCGGCGGCCAGAAGCAGCGCACCGCCATTGCCCGCGCTCTGCTGAAGGATGCCCAGATCCTGATTCTGGACGACGCTCTGTCCGCCGTTGACACCGACACCGAGGCCCGGATCCTGGAGGCGCTGAAACGCCGCCGGGCCGGGAAGACCACCATTCTCATTGCCCATCGTATTTCTACCGTCCAGAACGCGGATCGTATCCTGTTCCTGGAGAACGGCATCTGCACCGAGTCCGGCACCCATCAGGAGCTCATGGAAAAGGACGGCAGCTACGCGCGGCTCTATGAACAGCAGCAGCTGGAGCTCCAGCTCCAGGCGGAAAAGGAGGCCCTCCATGCAGAAGACTAAGCCCGGCGTGGCCCGGCGGCTTATGGCCTACCTGGTTCCGCGCAAGAAGACGGTCGTGCTGGCCCTGTTTCTCGCCCTGGTGGTCACGGTCAGTGATCTGGTGCGCCCGATTTTGGTGGGCAACGCCATGGACTCCATCACCGCCGGAAGCACCTTTTCCGTTATCGTCCGATATTCCGCCCTGTACATGGTGATCCTGGTGCTGGGCACGGTCTGCAACGCCATCGAGCTTTGGATCCTCCAAAAGCTAGGGCAGGACGTGATCCTGGAGATCCGGCAGCAGCTCTTTGACCATATCCACAAGCTATCCCTCCGGTTCTTCGATATTACCCCGGTGGGCCGCATCGTCACCCGCGTCACCAACGACGTGGAGACCCTCAACGAGCTGTTCTCCACCATTCTGGTGACCATGGTAAAGAACGCGGTGCTGATTCTGGGCTACGCCCTGGTGATGCTCTATCTCCAGTGGCAGCTGGCACTGGTTTCCTTTATTCTGCTGCCCCTGGTGGTGTATCTCACCCGGCTGTTCACCAAGCTCTACCGCACCACCCACCGGATCACCCGCACCAAGGTATCCGCAATGAACACCTACCTCTCCGAAAATCTCTCGGCCATGAAGCTCATCCAGATCTTCCACCGGGAAAAGGAGAAGCAGCGGGAGTTCAAGCAGCGCTCCGGAGATCTGTTCCAGTCCAACTTCCGGGAGATCGTGGTCTACGGCACCTTCCGGCCTCTGATCTACTTTATCAGCATTCTGTCCCTAGCCTCGGTGCTGGGCTTCGGCGGCGTCCAGGTGATGCACGGGGCCCTGTCCATCGGCACCCTCTATATCTTCACCAGCTATGTAAAGTCCTTCTTTGAGCCCATTCAGTCTCTGTCCGACCAGTTCGGCACCCTCCAGTCTGCCATGGCCGCCGGAGAGAAGATCTTCGCTCTGATGGACGAGGAGCCCATGATCCGTGAGCCCCAGGAGTCAAAGGCGCTGATCCAGCCTAAGGGCCGCATTGAGTTCGAGCATGTGTGGTTCTCCTACGACGGTGAGGAATGGGTGCTCCGGGATGTGAGCTTTGTCATTGAACCCGGACAGACCGCTGCCTTTGTGGGGGCCACCGGCGCCGGAAAGAGCTCGATTCTGAACCTCATTGGCCGGTATTATGATATTCAAAAGGGCCGCATCACCATCGACGGCGTGGATATCCGAGAGCTGGACATTCCCTCCCTGCGCCGGGCCGTGGGTCAGGTGCAGCAGGATGTCTTCCTGTTCACCGGCGATATCAAGGGCAACATCCGCCTTCGGGAGGATTCCATCTCCGACTGGAAGATCCGGGACGCGGCCAAGTTTGTCAACGCCGACGGCTTTATCTCCAAGCTGGAGCAGGGCTATGAGACCGCCGTTACCGAGCGGGGCTCCACCCTCTCCGCCGGTCAGCGGCAGCTTTTGAGCTTCGCCCGAACCCTGGCCTTTGATCCCGCCATTCTGGTCATGGACGAGGCCACAGCCAACATCGACACCGAGACCGAAATGCTGATCCAGGATGCCATGGAGCGGCTTATGCGCGGCCGCACCACCATTGTGGTGGCCCACCGGCTGTCCACCATTCAGCATGCGGACAAGATCATGGTCATGCACAAGGGCCGCCTTCGGGAGGAGGGCACCCACCAGGAGCTTCTGGCGCAGAACGGCATTTACAAAAAGCTCTATGACCTTCAGCTGAGATCCCACGGATAAAGCTATGACCCTGAGAGGGCGCAAAAGCGCTTTCTCAGGGTCTTTTGTTACTTGGCCAGGGGCTTCGCAGGCTCCAGGTGATCCACCAGTCCCAGGATCATAAAGCTGCAGGTGAGCCGGATCTGCTCCCGCATGGTGTCGCTGCCAATGCCAAACAGATCCTGGATCTGGGCCAGCCGATAGCTCAGGGTATTCACATGGATATGGAGCCGCTTTGCCACCTCTTTTTTTCGGAACATCCCCAGAGAGAAGGCCCGGAGGGTCTCCATATAGTTTGTGCCGTGCTGCGCGTCGTAGCGGCGCACCGCCTCCAGCTCCAGGGGGATAAAGGCCTCTACATCGTGGTTCTCCACCAGGGGCCAGAACAGTGGCATGGGCATCAGCTGGGCAAAGGAGGCCGCCCCCTCCATGCCCATCCGTCCGGCCATATGGGCAGTGAGCAGGGCCTGCCGGTAATGGCTCCGCAGGGTGGAGAGCATATGGAACCGATCCGAAATGCCCAGGATCATATCCTTCTCCCTAAAAAACTCCGTGAGCCGCTGCATGAGATAGCTGTCCCGCAAATCCGGCTCCTGGGCAATGGTGGGCAGTCCGGAGCAAAGCAGCACGATGGCATCCTCGTGGATCAGGCAGATCACGTTGTGGTGCTGCTGCTGGAGCTGCTGGACTGCCTCCTGGGCAAAGTCCTTTTGCGCTGGTAGCGGGCCGATGGGCACCGCGCAGACCGCGTACATCGTGGTGAGCGAGCTCTCCATGGCCTCTGCGGCCAGAGCCTGCACCTGTGGCTCCGTGGCCGGATCCAGCAGCTCCGTCATTTTCTCCGCCAGGGAGATGCTCCAGCTGCCGATGGTTCGGGTGCGGGTAGAGGCCCTGACCCGCACTGCCTGGAGCAGCATATCCATGAGCGTATAGTCCTGCGCCTCCGGGGCCTCGCCCTCCCAGAAGATCAGGAGATAGCCCCGGTTCCGCCGCTCCAGCTGTACCGTAGCCAGCAGCCCCCGGAACAGCGGATCCTCCACGAAGCACTGGCTCTGACCGCTTTCCTCAAGTGTCCGGAGCAGCACCTCCCGACCCTCCTGGGAAAGGACCTTGTTCCGATAAATTTCGTCCCACATATCGATGCCCTGGGGCGCCTCCGGGGCCAGGTTCACCAGATGAAAATACTCGTCCATAAACATCACCGGGCGCTCAAATACCCGCTGCCCCGCGGAGATCACATCCTCCATATAGGGGCTGCATACCGCGTGAAAGAGCAGCCGATTGGCCTGATCGCGTTTTGGAGATATCATCATAGGACCGCCTTTCTGTGGTTTTTTCCTGGTTATCTGATATTATCCTATCAGATTTATGGGGCGTTTTCTCCGTCACCGATCACAAACCGCGCCCCTTTGTTTGTTCTTTTTTTCAGCGGATCCGGCCAGTTACGCAAAAAAACATACCCGTATGTCAAAAGCGTATACCTCAAGGATCCCGGATCTATGCTAGAATATAGGAAGAAACAACGCCGAAGGATCTATCTGCCTTCCGGCGCAAGAAAGGAATTGACGCCATGTTTGTCATCAATCGTTCCCTGTGCGCCTGCTGTCATAACTGTGCCAGCGACTGTCCCATGCAGGCCATCGACTTTGTGGGAACCAAATATCAGATCGACCAGGAAAAGTGCGTCCAGTGCGGTCTGTGCGCCAAGGTATGTCATACCGGGGCCTGTCATGAGGTTCCGGAGGCTCCGGCTCCTGTGACGCAGCACGATCCCGTCACCCTGGACTGCGACGTGGTCGTTGTGGGCTCCGGCTCCGGCCTGGTGTCCGCTGTCCGGGCCGCTCAGGCCGGAAAACGGGTCATCGTTTTGGAGAAGAGTCACAAGCTGGGCGGCAACACGGATTTCGCTCACGGCTATATGGTCACCTACTCCAAGTGGCATGAGAAGCTGGGCATTCCCGATGAGCGTGAGGGCGCAGTGAAGGCATTTTCCGAGCGCGCCGAGGGCGAGATCACCGAGGATCTGCTTCGCTCCGCCGTCTATGGCACCTGCGACTTCTTCGACTGGCTCTGCACCCTCTGCGACATCACCAAGACCTATACCCTGAAAAAGGCCAGCGATACGGACTTCCACGGCCCCATGTTCGGCCAGGGCGTACTGGAGATGAGCAACCGGCAGTTTGAGAACATGCTGTGTCGGGACGATGCCATCGGCCCCGGCTGGGGCGGCACCCATGTGAAGCACACCATGCTGGACGCCATTGAACGGGACAATCTGCCTGTGAAGATCCTCACCTCCACCGCCGCGGAGCACCTGAAGATGGACGCGTTCGGAAGGATCTGCGGCATCATCGCCAAGGATCCCGGCGGCGAGGTCCATATCAACTGTCAGGCGGTTATGCTCTCCTGCGGCGGCTTTGGCCGCAACGATGAGATGCTGAAGCAGTACTGCGACTTCGACTTCTTCGGCGGCGAGACCCCCATCCACCGGTTCTCCGTACCCGGCGATACCGGCGACGGCATTACCATGCTCCGGGAGTTGGGCGTGGAGCCCGATCCCCAGAAGATGTTTGTCTCCTGCTTCGGTCCCAAGCATCATCCCTTCAACAACTCCATCGCCGACTTCGCTCTGGAACCTGAATTCATTCAGGTCAACATCAACGGAAAGCGCTGGAACAACGAGGAAAATGGCATTATGCACGGTCTGGAGGGCATTTCCGCTCAGCCCAAGGAAATCTCCTACGCCATCTTCCCCTATGGCCAGATTAAAGTCTGCGCCGAGCGGTATGTAAACAGCCCCGCCTATGCCAACAAGAAGCAGTTCTACGCCACCTGGGAGGCGGATCTGGAGGAAGAAAGCAAGCTGGACACCCCTGTTAAGAAGGCCGACACCCTGGAGGAGCTTGCAGGCATGATCGGTGCCGATCCCAAGGTATTCATAGAGGAAATCAAGAAGTACAACAGCTTCTGCGAAAAGGGTGTGGACGAGGACTTCGGCAAGGATCCCAAGTTCCTGATCCCCATTCCCCTGGACAAGGGCCCCTACTACGCAGTCTACGGCCAGCGGTTCTCTGAGGCTGCCATGGGCGGCGTCACCGTCAACGCGAAATGTCAGGTGCTCCGGAACGACGGCACCATCATCCCCGGCCTGTACGCCGGCGGCGACTGCACCTCGGCCATGCACCGGAAGGGCAAGCTGGCCCCGGTATCCGAGCTCACCTGGGCCATGGCGTCCAATTTCATCGCAGGCGGCAACATGACCGCATACCTGGACGGCCAGGAAGAAAGATAAGGAGGTGCCGACTATGTTTATGCCTGATAACTCTGTATTCGTCCCGGTGGAAAGCCCCAACATGACCGGCGAACGCACCCAGAACGCGGTGCTTCCCATGGAGGAGCGCCTGAGCTCCTTCCAGGAGATCCAGCAGACCTACACCCATGAGGAGGCCGCCCGTGAGGCAAGCCGCTGCCTGGGATGCCCCAGAAAGTGGTGCTCGCTCCACTGTCCCGCGGGAATGCCCGTGCCGGACTTTATTAAGAAGATCCGGGAGAAGGACTACGAGGGAGCCTATGAGGTCATCACCTCCGCCTCCACCCTGCCGGAGTTCTGCTCTCGGCTGTGTCCCCAGGAGAAGCAGTGCCAGAGCGAATGTACCCGCTCCATCCGCACCCAGGCCGTGGGCATTGGCCGCCTGGAGCGCTTCGCCGTGGAGATGCACTATGCCTCCGGTGCGGAGGAAAAGACCGCTCCCGCCACAGGCAAGACCGTTGCCGTGGTCGGCTCCGGCCCCAGCGGACTCAGCGCCGCGGTGGCCCTGTGCAAGCTGGGCCATACGGTTACGGTCATGGACCGGAATGAATACCCCGGCGGCCTTTTACGCTATGGCATCCCCGGCATGAAGCTGGATCCCGGCACCCTGGATCGGAAGATCGACGCCATGACCCGCATGGGCATCGCGTTTATGACCGGCATTTCCCCGGACAAAAAGCTGCTGGACAGCTATGACGCCGTCGTCCTGGCCGTGGGTACCGGCAACGCCCGGAGCCTAAAGCTCGAGGGCGCCGACGGGGCCAAGGGCATCCACAAGGCTGTGGACTATCTCTCCGGCGCATCCGGTGATACCGCCCAGGGCAAGAATGTGGTCATCATCGGCGGCGGCGACACCGGCAACGACTGCATCGGCACCGCCATCCGCCAGGGCGCATCCTCCATTACGCAGATCGAGATGATGCCTAAGGTCACAAAGCCCCAGGTGCTCTACAATCCCCTGTACGAGAAGCCCAAGGAGCAGAAATTCGACTCCTCCCAGGAGGAGTGCATGGTGAAGTTTCTGAAGGATCCCCACATCTATCAGGCCACGGTGAAGGCCGTGGATACGGATGCGGATGGCAGGATCACCGCCGTCCATGTGGTGCATTTGGCCGTCGGCTATGACGAAAACCGCCGCCTGACCCTGACAGAGATCCCCGGCTCTGAGGAGGTCCTCCCCTGCGGCCTTCTGGTGATCGCCGCCGGCTTCATCGGCCCCGAGGCCGCCACGGCCCAGGCCTTCGGCGTGGAAACCACCGCCAGAAGCAATATCGCCGCCCAGGACTACGCTACCAATGTGGAAAAGGTCTTTGCCTGCGGCGACTGCCGCACCGGCCAGAGCCTGGTGGTCAAGGCCATGGTAGACGGACGCGAGTGCGCCAAGGCTGTGGACGCGTTCCTGAAATAAGCGAATATCTCCTATCTCCCGGTTCATTTTCCGAACCGGGAGATTTTTTCACGGTTCGGTGGAAAATTCTTTTCTTTTATTTTGAAATCCGGTACAATATAGGCACCAATTTTTACGTCTATTACAGTAGAACGTTCTAAAGAGAGGAAAGCACCATGGAAGATGAAGAGATCTATCAGCTCTACTGGAAGCGGAGCGAGCAGGCCATCCAGGTCACCCACGAGAAATACGGCGCCTGGTGCCGGGGCATCGCCTACCGGATTTTAAATATTCAGGAGGACGCGGAGGAGTGCGTTTCCGACACCTATTTCACTGTGTGGAACCGGATCCCGCCCCACCGTCCCCGGACGTTCCGGGCCTGGCTGGGCCGCATTACCCGGAATCTTGCCCTGGACCGCTACCGGTATCTCACTGCCGAAAAGCGCGGCGGCACCGAGACCGCCATTGCCCTGGATGAGCTCCAGGAATGCGTCTCCGGCACCGAAACGCCCCAGGAAGCCCTGGACGAAAAGGAGGCCACTCTTGTGATCCGGCGATTTCTGGCCCGTCAGACCGAAATGAATCGGAATATCTTTCTGCGGCGGTACTGGCATATGACCCCCATCCGGGATATTGCGGAGGCCTATGGCATCAGTGAGAGCAAGGTGACCTCCATCCTCTTCCGGCAGCGCAAGCAGCTAAGAGCCATGCTGGAGAAAGAAGGTATCCCACTATGACTTCCCTTGAATTATTAAAACTCCTGGGAAATGCCCAGGATAATTACATTATGGACTCCCGAAAGCGCCCGAAAAAGCCGCAAAAACCGCCGCTGGCGAAGTTCCTGGCCGCAGCCGCCTGCGCCGTCATCATCCTCGGAGCCGGTGCGTCCATGCTGCACCTCAAGCCCTGGGCCCAGAACACACCGTCCCCGGAGGACAGCACCCTGGAGGCCACCGCCTCTCCCACCAAATCGGAAGCCCCAAAGAGCGCGGATCCCCTAGGTACCGTCTCCCTGCTGGCCGCCTCTAAGGCTCCCGCAGCCCCGGTAGATATCGCAGACCGCCAGGAGGCCTGGCAAACCCGTCATCCCTCCGACGACACCGCCTATTCCATGTCGGCCTTCTCCTACCGGCTGGCCTCCCAGGTGCTCTCCGGCACCCAGGAGAGCGTGTGCGTGTCGCCGCTGACCCTGTATGAGGGCCTTTCCGTTCTGGCCAGCGGAAGCCAGGGCGCTACCCAGGAGCAGCTTTTGAGCCTTTTGGGCCAGAGCGATCTGGACGCCCTCAAGGATCAGACCCAGCGGCTCTATGAGGTGAACCAGCTGGACTATGACCCGGATTTCCTGCAATTTTCCAACTCTCTATGGCTGGACGAAAAGGAGAATTCGGACAGCCAGACCGGCTTCCATCAGGACTGGGTCCTGGGGGCCGCCATGGATTACTACTGCGATGTATACGCCGCCGACTTCACCGCCCCGGATACCTCCCGGGCCCTGGCCGCCTGGATCAGCAAAAATACCGGCGGTCTCCTGGATCAGCAGCTTGATTCTCTGTCGCTTCCCTCGGAGACAGTCATGGCCGTGGCCAGCACGGTCTGGTACCGCTCCCAGTGGGTCGATAACTTCAGCGAGGATCTCACCGCCCCGGATACCTTCACCACTGCCGCAGGCGATATCGTCACCTGTGATTTCATGCACCAGACCCAAACAAGCGGCCAGGTGGTGGAAACCGACACCTACACCAAGAGCTATCTTCAACTGACCTCCTCCGGCAGCGTGTATTTCGTACTGCCCAAGGAGGGGGTGGACATCGACACCCTGCTGACGGAGGAAAATCTCTGGACGATCTTTGAGGACGGGAATTATATCGACGCTGACGTGATCTGGAGCGTGCCCAAGTTCACCACCGACAGCGCCCTGGAGCTGGGAGATACCCTGAAGGCCCTGGGCATTACCGACGCCTTTGACGCCAGCGCCGCCGACTTCTCCGCCATTGCGGACACGCCCCTGTATCTGTCCCAGGTGACCCAGGGCACCCACATCAGCCTGACCGAAAATGGCGTGGAGGCCGCCTCGTACAATTTAGGAGCCATGGAGGCCGGTGCAGCGGAGCCCGAGGAGCACCCGGAAGTAGAAATGAACCTGAACCGTCCGTTCCTGTATCTGGTCACCGCCACCGACGGCTCTCCCCTTTTTATGGGCGTGGTACGCAACCCTGAAAACTGACAATACGCGCAAGCACCCAGCGGGATCGTCCCGCTGGGTGCTTCTATCCTTAATATTGGTTTTATTCCATTTCCGCCAGGGCCGGGAGCTCTGTAAAGCACCCCAATGCCTCAGGCAGTCCCTGAT
>CAKTEB010000024.1 GCA_934546685.1 uncultured Oscillospiraceae bacterium | reverse complement strand
GTGCTCAACGATACCCCTGAGCACGCCGTAAGTAAAATCGACAGTATCCTCACCGCGGAGAAGCTCCGCGCTGAGCGACAGACTGATCTGTTAAAAATGGAGGAATCACTATGATGCTTTATCCGCCCGTACCTCAGATGCTCAAGAGTGTACCCAGCCGTTATCTGCTTGTCAATGTCATTGCCCGCCGGGCTCGCCAGGTGGCCATTGAGGCCGAGGAGTTCAAGCTCCCGGTGGAGAAGATGGCGGTCAGCGAGGCCATTGACGAGATCGCCGACGGCAAGATCGTGGCAGCTGTGAAGGATGAATACCTGCGCTGAGCAGTCATGGGCGCAAAGCCCGGCCATGCCTCGCGCCGCGTCTGGAGGCCAGGTGCGCGGCGGGGGGCATTTGCTGTTTTGAAGGGAGTGCGGCAGCTTGAACATTGCGAAGATCGTTGTGGCTGCCGCTGTGTACGCCATCGACAAGCCCTATGATTATCTGGTGCCCCCTGCTCTGGAGGAAAGCTGCGTGCCCGGCGTCCGAGTAGCGGTGCCCTTCGGCTCCGGCAACCGCCGCAGTGAGGGCGTGGTGCTGGAGATCCAGGAGCTGGAGACGCCTCCGGACTATCAGCTCAAGCCGGTGGAATCGGTATTAGATCCGGAGCCACTGCTGGACGAGGGAATGCTGCGCTTGGCGGCCTTCCTGCGGGAGCGATATTTCTGCACCTTTTATGACGCGGTGCGGGCCATGCTCCCGGCGGGGCTGTGGTTCCACGCCAAGGACCAGATCGTCTTGACTGCTGCGGGTCAGGAGGCGGATTTCGAGAAGAAATTCCCCGGCTGTCCGGAGGCAGTGACCATTGGAAACCACTTGCAGGATGTGGGCGGCCAGGCCCCGGAGGAGGAACTCCGAAAGCTCTTTGGAAAGGAGGCCTTGGAAGCGGGCCTCAAAAAGCTCCGGGCCCGGAAGCTGGTGCTGTCCCAGGGCAGCCTGATCCGCAACATCGGGGACAAGACCGAGAAGGTGGCGACCCTGGCGGTATCTCCCCAGGAGGCCACCCGCTATGCCGCCACCCGGAAGCGTGCGCCTCTGCAAAAGGCGGTGCTGGAGATGCTGGCGGTGGTGGGCAGCTGCTCTGTGAAGGAGCTTAGCTATTTCACTGGGGCCAGCAGTGCCACCATGAACGCACTGGAGCAGGCGGGGTATCTGACCCTCAGCCACCGGGAGGTGTTCCGGCGGCCAAAGCTCCCGGAGAAGGCGGAGCCGGAGCCGCTGATCCTGCGGCCTGAGCAGCAGAAGGCCTTTGAGGAGATCCGGAACCATCTGGCAGAGCCAAAGTCTGTGACGCTCCTCTACGGCGTCACCGGCAGCGGCAAGACCGCTGTCTATCTACGACTCATTGAATCTGTACTGGAGCAGGGGAGGACGGCGCTGGTGCTGGTGCCGGAGATCGCCCTGACGCCTCAGCTTATGGAGACGTTTATGCGGCGCTTCGGCGACCGGGTGGCGGTGCTTCACAGCGCTCTGCAAACGGGCCAGCGCTATGACGAATGGAAGCGGATCCGATCCGGGAAGGCCACCGTGGTCATCGGCACCAGATCCGCGGTGTTTTCGCCCCTGAAGAATCTGGGCCTTATCGTCCTGGACGAGGAGCACGAGAGCAGCTATAAGTCCGAGATGACGCCCCGGTATCACGCCCGAGAGGTGGCCATTTGGCGGGGAGCACGAGAGGGGGCGGGAGTCGTTTTGGGCTCCGCCACCCCCAGCCTTACCAGCATGTATCTGGCCAAAACCGGCGTATACCACCTGTCGGAGCTCCGCCAGCGGTACAATGGAAAGACCATGCCCCGGGTGATTCTCACGGATATGAAGGAGGAGCTCCGAAACGGCAACGCTACCTCCATCAGCGAGACCCTGCGCCTGGAAATGGAGCAGAACTTCAAAACCGGCCAGCAGACTATTCTATATCTCAACCGCCGGGGGGCCAGCCGTACCATGCTGTGCCCCATCTGCGGAAACGTACCCGGCTGCCCCAGATGCAGCGTCAGCCTCACCTACCACTCGGCCAATGACCGGCTTATGTGTCACTACTGCGGCTATTCCCAGCCCGCCTCCAAGGCGTGCCCGGAGTGCGGAAGCACATACCGGCTGGTGGGCACTGGAACCCAGCGGGTGGAGCAGGAGGTCCGGGCTCTGTGGCCGAATATCGAGACGATCCGCATGGACGCGGACACCGTCAGCGCCTCCAATCCCCATGAGGCGATTCTCAATAAATTCCGCCAGGAGAAGATCCCGGTGATGATCGGCACCCAGATGGTCACCAAGGGCCTGAACTTCCCCAATGTGACCCTGGTGGGGGTGCTGGACGGGGACAGCTCCCTCTACACCGACGACTTTCGGGCGGCGGAGATTACCTTCTCCAAAATCACCCAGGTGGTGGGCCGGGCCGGACGGGGAGAGCTCCCGGGCCGTGCTGTGATCCAGACCATGACCCCGGAGAACCAGGTGCTGCTACAGGCGGCCTGCCAGGATTACGACGCCTTTTATGAGACAGAGCTGCCGCTCCGGCAGCTCCAGGGGTGTCCGCCCTATGGGGATATCCTGGTGGTGAGCTTTTTCGCCTCCATGGAACGGGAGGCGGCGGACGGCGCAAGGCGCTTCCGGGAGGCTTTGGAGCAGTATCTCTGGCAGTATCAGGGCGGAAAGATTTTGCTCATGGGCCCGGCTCCGGCTCGGGTGGTACGGGTCATGAACCGCTACCGCTATCAGCTGACCTTGGTGGGGAAGAATACAAAGCCTTTAAGAACGATTCTGTCCGGACTGATGATCCGGTTTAAGAAGGACAAGATCAACAAGACGATTACAGTCTCTGTGGACGTGAATCCCATGGACTGACAGGAGGATAACAACATGGCATTGAGAACGATTTTGAAAAAGGATACCGACGAGGAGAGCCTCAGAAAGAAGTCCCGGCCCGTTACCGTATTTGACGCGCGGCTCCACCGGATGATCGACGATATGATCGATACCCTGAAGGATTCCGGCGGCGTGGGTCTGGCGGCCCCGCAGGTGGGCATCCTCCGGCGCATTGTGGTCATTGAGAAGGAGGACGGCACCATTCTCGAGCTGGTGAATCCCCAGATCATCGACACCGCCGGAGAGCAGGAGGGCCTGGAGGGCTGCCTGAGCCTCCCGGGTATTTGGGGCATCGTCAAGCGGCCCATGACCGTCACCGTGAAGGCCATGGATCGGAACGGCAACGTGTATACGGACACGGAGTCCGGCCTCATCGGCCGCTGCTTTGTCCATGAGTGCGAGCACTTGGACGGCATCCTGTTTGTGGATCGCGCCTCCAAGCTCCTCACCGAGGAGGATCTCCAGCAGATGGAGGAGAACGGCGAGCCGGAGCCTGGCAGTGAGGAGGATGCGAATTGAGAATCGTCTACATGGGTACCCCGGAGATCGCCAGGACGTGCCTGGAACGGATCTACAGCGACGGCCATGAGATCGCGGCGGTTTACACCAAGATCGATACCCCCAAGAACCGGGGCATGAAGCTGACGCCCTCGCCGGTGAAGGAATTCGCCCTGGCCCATGACCTTAAGGTGATCCAGCCCACGACCTTTCAGGATGAGGCTGTGGTGGAGGAGCTGCGGGCGCTCCAGCCGGAGCTTATCTGCGTGGTGGCCTACGGAAAGATCCTGCCCCAGGCGGTGCTGGACATCCCCAAGTACGGCTGCATCAATATCCACGCCAGTCTTTTACCCCATCTCCGGGGCGCCGGCCCCATCCAGTGGAGCATTCTGGAGGGCAGCCGGGAGACCGGCGTCACCGCCATGTATCTCTCCGCTGGAATGGACGAGGGCGACATGATCGATAAGATCGTAATGCCCATCGAGGATACGGACACCACCGAGACCCTGACGAACAAGCTGGCCGAAATCGGCGCGGAGCTGCTGTCCAGGACAGTCGCCGCCATTGGGAATGGCACCGCCCAGCGGACACCTCAGGATCCCGCACAGGCCACTTATGCCCCCATGCTGCGGAAGGATATGTCACCCATCGACTGGACGAAGACCCCCTGGGAGATCTCCTGCCAGGTTCGGGGATTGATTCCCTGGCCGGTGGCTACCATGGAGCTCCATGGGAAGCCCTGCAAGGTTTTTTCTGTGAAGATCCTGGACAAGACCACGGACAAGGCGCCGGGCAGCCCGGTGGCTGTGACGAAAAAGGGACTGGAAATGGCCTGCGGCGGCGGATGCGTACTGCTGGTGGAGGAGGTCCAGGCCCAGGGCGGAAAGCGGATGCGCTGCGCAGATTATCTCCGGGGCCATCCCATTACCATTGATGACTAAGGAGGAGCCGGAATGCCAGCAAGAACCGCTGCCCGCAAGGCGCTGATGGCCTGCCGTACCCGGGGGGCTTGGTCCGACGCGGTGCTGAGAGACTGCATTCAGCAGGAGCACCTGGATCGAAAGGACGCGGCACTTTGCACCACCCTGTGCTGCGGCGTGCTGCAAAATCAGGCGCTTCTGGATTACTATATCGATTCCTTCCTGACCGGCAGAAAGCATTTGCAGCCTGCCCTGCGGGATATCCTCCGACTGGCGGTGTATCAGATCACCATACTGGAGCGGATCCCGGACTCCGCGGCGGTGAACGAGGCGGTGAAGCAGGCGAAAAAGCTGTTCTCCCAGCGGGAGGCGGGGCTCTGCAACGCCGTCCTCCGGAATATGCTCCGGCAGAAGGAAAAGCTGACGCCTCCCGCCGACTATGCCGTTCGCTACAGCCATCCGGCGGAGCTGGTGGATCTTATGAAGGGCTCCGTGGGCAAAAGGCTGGGCACGATCCTGGCGGCGGACAACAGCCAGCCGGAGACCTGCATTCAGGTAAATCCCATGAAAACAGATCCCGAGGCCCTGACGGAGGAGCTCCGGGCGGCAGGGGCCAAGGTCACTGTCCATTCCTGGCTTCCGGGCTGCTTTCAGCTGTCCGGGGCCGGAGATATCGCCCAGCTGGAGGCGTTTCGGCAGGGGCGGTTTCAGGTACAGGATCCGGCGGCACGGCTGTCAGTTCAGGTCATGGGCCTAAAGCCCGGCATGAAGGTACTGGATCTCTGCGCCGCTCCCGGCGGAAAATCCATGGCTGCCGCCATGTATATGGAAAATCAGGGGGAGATCCTGTCCTGTGACGTCCACGGCGGAAAGCTGCCCCAGATCCAGGGGGCGGCCCAGCGGCTGGGCATCGATATCGTCGCCGTTATGGAAAACGACGCCTCGGTGTTTCGGTCTGAATGGGAAAATGCCTTTGACGCGGTGATCGCCGACGTGCCCTGCTCGGGCCTGGGGGTCATCCGCAAAAAGCCGGATATCCGCTATAAGCCGGCGGCAGAGCTGGCAGAACTCCCGCCCCTGCAGGGGAAGATCCTCCGGCAGGCGGGACGGTACGTGCGCCCCGGCGGCGTGCTGCTCTACAGCACCTGTACGATCCTGCGCCGGGAAAACGAGGACGTGGCAAAAGCATTTCTGTCTGAGTCGGCGGAATTCCGGCCTGAATCCCTGGAGCTCCCGGCGGGCCTGGAAGAGGATGAAGCCGGAATGCTGACCCTGTATCAGGGCATCCACGACTGCGACGGATTTTTTATGTGTAAGATGAGGAAACAGCAATGAAACAGGACATCAAATCCATGAACCTCCCGGAGCTGGAGACGGCCCTAGGAGAGTTGGGAGAAAAGAAGTTCCGGGCTGGTCAGGTGTTTTCCTGGCTGCAAAAGGGCGCGGAGTCCTTTGAGGAGATGACGAATCTCTCCAAGGAGCTCCGGGGCAAGCTGGAGGAGCACTTTTCTCTGACGCCGCCCCAGGTGGTACGGAAACAGGTGAGCCAGCGGGACGGCACCATCAAATATCTCTGGCGGCTCGCTGACGGCAACTGCGTGGAGACGGTGCTGATGCAGTATAAATACGGCAATACCGTCTGCGTTTCCTCTGAGGTGGGCTGCGCCATGAGCTGCGCCTTCTGCGCCTCCACCCTGGGGGGCCTAGTGCGGCGGCTTACAGCAGGGGAGATCCTGGATCAGGTGCTGTTTACCCAGAAGGACAGCGGCAGGAAGATTTCCCATATCGTGCTCATGGGCATCGGCGAACCCCTGGACAATCTGGATGCGGTGCTCCGGTTCCTGGAGCTGGTCAATGACCCGGGGGGCCTGAATATCTCCATGCGGCACATCTCACTTTCTACCTGCGGCCTTACAGAAAGAATTGACAAACTGGCCTCTCTTCATTTACAATTAACTCTGTCTGTGTCGCTGCACGCGCCGGACGATGAGACCCGCAGCAAGATTATGCCGGTGAACCGCCGGTATGGCGTCGATACGCTGCTGGACGCCTGCCGGAGGTACTATGAGGCCACCGGGCGGCGGATCTCCTTTGAATACGCTATGATCCGGGACGTGAACGATACGCCCCGGCATGCGGCCCTTTTGTGCCAGAAGCTCTCGGGCATGGGGGCCCATGTGAATATGATCCCGCTGAACAACGTGGAGGAAAGCCCGCTGAAGCCCTCCACCAGGGAGACTATCCGGCGCTTCCAGCAGACCGTGGAAAAGGCCGGGATCACCGCCACCGTGCGAAGGAGCCTGGGCGGCGATATCGACGCCTCCTGCGGACAGCTTCGGAGGAAACAGCAAAAGTTGGAAATGCGTGACCGGGAAGGTGAGACTTAATGGAAATTTGGGGCGCGACGGACCAGGGCATGGTTCGGAAACAAAATCAGGATACCTTCCGCTGGCTGGAGCTGGGCGAGGACCAGTTCCTGGCTGTGGTATGCGACGGAATGGGCGGAGCCAAATCCGGCGACGTGGCCTCCCGGCTGGCCTCCGAGGTGTTCTTGGAGGATATACGCCAGAGCGCCGCGGCGGATATGGAGCAGCAGGAGATCGTCAAAATGCTGGTAGACGCGGTAAAGAGCGCCAACAAGGCGGTCTATGAGCAGAGCCTTCTGAGCCCGGACTTTAAGGGCATGGGCACCACCCTGGTGGCGGTATTCCTCCAGGGCAGCGCCGCGTACATCATCAATGTGGGAGACAGCCGGTGCTATTATCTCTCCGAGGGCGAGGTCTCCCAGGTCACCGAGGACCACTCTGTGGTGGGCCTGATGGTGGCTCGGGGCCAGATCAGCGAGGAGGAGGCCCGCACCCATCCCAACAAAAACCTCATTACCCGTGCGGTGGGCACGGAGCCCCAGGTGGAGTGCGACTGCTTCTATCTGGGACTGGATCAGGGAGAATATCTGCTCCTATGCTCCGACGGGCTCTCCAATATGGTGTCCCGGCCGGAGATGCTCTTTGAGGTCACTCATACCCAGGACGGGACAGAGTGCTGCCAGAGACTCATCGACATTGCCAAAACAAGAGGCGCTCCGGACAATGTGACCGTGGTGCTTATCAAGTACTGACTGCGTCGGCAGTCCCTTCAAAAAGAACAATAACATTGCCTAGGGAGCGATGAAATGGATAAATATATTGGACGGCTGCTGGACGGCCGTTATGAGATTTTAGAGGAGATCGGCCGGGGCGGCATGGCCGTGGTCTATCGGGCCAGATGCCACCGGCTCAACCGCTATGTGGCGGTGAAGATCCTCAAGGAGGAGCTGAGCCGGGACGAGGATTTCCGCCGCCGGTTCTATGCGGAGTCCCAGGCGGTCGCCATGCTCTCTCACCCGAATATCGTGGCGGTCTACGACGTGAACCACTCCAACGACATCGATTATATCGTCATGGAGCTCATCGACGGTCTGACCCTCAAGCAGTACATGCAGCAGCGCGGGGCCCTTTCCTGGCGGGAGGCGCTGCACTTTGCGACTCAGATCGCCAAGGCACTGGAGCATGCCCACAGCCGGGGCATCATCCACCGGGACATCAAGCCCCACAACATCATGATCCTAAAGGACGGCAGCGTCAAGGTGGCCGATTTCGGCATTGCACGGCTGAACTCCGCCCAGAACACCCTGACCCGGGAGGCCCTGGGCTCAGTGCACTATATTTCTCCGGAACAGGCGAAGGGAGCACAGGTGGACGCAAGATCTGACCTCTACTCCCTGGGCGTTGTGATGTATGAGATGCTCACGGGCAAGCCGCCCTATGACGGCGAGTCCCCGGTGGCCATCGCCATTCAGCATATCAACGCCACGCCCATTCCGCCCCGGCAGCTGAATCCCAACATTCCTCTGGGGCTCCAGCAGATCACCCTGCACGCCATGTGCTCGGATCTTTCTGCCCGCTATGCCTCTGCCACGGCCATGATCGAGGACCTGGAGGCCCTGCGGAAAAATCCCCAGGTGGTCTTTCGGTTCAACGCCGGCCCCGGCGGCACCACGGCCTATGTGGACACCCGGCAGGTGGTCAGCGGCGCTGCGGCAGGCGCGGCGGTGGGTGCGGCGGCAGCAGGGAGCCAGAATGTCCAGGCCCAGAAGCCCCCAGTTCAGCGCCCGGCGGCCCAGCCCCAGCGTCCTGCGGGGCAGCCTCAGCGAACCCAGCGTCCTGCGGATCCCCAGCAGGCGGCCAAGCAGAAGGCCAGAACCATGGCGGAGAAATCCGTCCAGCGGGCCAATCAGGAAAAGCGTGCCCGCCGCCAGGAGAATTATTCTGATGGGGAATACTATGACGACGAGGAGGACGATTCCGAGGGCAAGGGCGGCAAGACGGCTATTATCATTGTGTCGGTGCTGCTGGCCCTGGTGGTCATCGCCGGTATCGTCATGTGGAAGTTTTTCCTGTCTCCCGCGGACAACGGCATGGTCACAGTCCCCAGCTTCCTGGGGCAGAAGATCGAGAATGTCCTAGGCAACGAGGTATACAGCGACTTTAACCTGGAGGAGGGGGACAGCGTCTATTCCTCCGACTATGACGAGGGCCTGATCTGCGACCAGAGCGTGGAAAAGGGCCAGAAGGTCAAGTCCGGCACCACCATTAAGCTGACGGTGTCTAAGGGCGCCAAGACCGAAGTGATGCCCAATGTGGTGGGCATGACCGCACAGGATGTTCAGAATACCATGGCGGATCTGATCTCTGAGCTGTCTATCAGCATTGCCTACAGCTATCAGGAGTCCAGCGATGTGGAGGAGGGCAGAGTCATCTCCACGGATCCCGCCAGCGGCGCGACCTTAAAGGCCGGAGATTCGGTGACCATTACTGTGTCCAGCGGCGTGGAAACCGCAGTGACCACCGTGCCCGATGTGATGGATTTGGAGGAGCAGGACGCCATCAGCATGCTGAAATCCAAGAATTTGGAGGCGTCGGTTTCCTATGTGGAGAATGACGCGGATGCGGGACTGGTGTTCTATCAGAGCATCAAGAGCGGAAATGAGGTGCCGGAGGGCACCGTGGTGAGCATCAAGGTGTCCCTGGGCCGGGAAGAGCCTTCTCCGTCCCCGTCTCCCTCTGAGGAGCCCACGCCCACCCCGACGCCGACGCCTACCCCCACGCCCACCCCCACCCCAACGCCTACCCCCACACCTACTCCCACGCCTACCCCGGAGCAGCCGGAGGAATCTCCCGCTGTCACCGAGGAGCAGCCGGGAACGCCCACAGAATGAGGGGAAGCATTTGAACGAAGTAATGAGCGGGACCATCATCCGCGCCCTCAGCGGCTTTTATGATGTGGATACCGGCAGCGGGATCGTCCGCTGCCGGGCCCGGGGCAAGCTCCGGAAAATGGGGATCACTCCGCTGGTGGGGGATCAGGCGCTGTTTCAGCCCAGCGGCGACAGCGGCTATCTCCAGGAGATCCTGCCCCGGAAAAACAGCTTTGTGCGGCCGGCAGTGGCCAATGTGGATATCCTGGTGATGATGGGCTGCCAGGTAAACCCGGTAACGGAGCCCTTCCTCATCGACCGGGTGACGGCCATCGCCGCGGCCCAGCAGGTGGATACCCTGGTGCTTCTGACGAAATGCGACCTTGACCCTGCTGACAGGCTCTTTGAGATCTACAGCCAGGCGGGGATCCCTGTGGTGCGCACCAGCGCCGAGACCGGCCTGGGCGTCGAGGAGGTGCGGCGGCGGCTCCGGGGCAAGCTGGCGGCCTTCACCGGGAACTCCGGTGTGGGCAAGTCTACCATGCTCAACTGCCTGTTCCCGGAGGCCAATATGGAGACCGGTGAGGTCAGCGACAAGCTGGGCCGTGGCCGCCATACCACCCGGCATGTGGAGCTGTTTACCCTGCCGGACGGTACGAAGATCATGGATACCCCCGGCTTTTCCTCCTTTGACACGGACATGATGGATCTTGGCACCGCGGACAGCCTGGCCCGGGCCTTCCCGGAATTTCGGCCCTATCTGGGCAGGTGCCGCTTTGACGACTGCCGCCATGTGAAGGAGCAGGGCTGCGCGGTGCTGGAGGCACTGGCGGAGGGGAAGATCGGCGAGAGCCGCCACGATAGCTATGTGCGGCTCTATGAGAAGATAAAGGAGTACAAGGAATGGGAGCACAAAAAGTCCTGATATTCGGCTCCATCACCTGTGAGAACTGGGCCTTTCTTGAGCCGTTTCATGGCTGGCCGGATCTGGTCATCGCTGCGGACGGGGGCCTCAGCTGCGCCCGGGCGGCGGGCTTCAAGCCGGACGTCTATGTAGGTGACAGCGATTCCGGAGGTCATACGGTGGAGGGCATCGAGTGTATCGCCCTGCCTGCGGAGAAGGACTGGACGGATCTCCAGGCGGCCTATGAGCATGCATTGTCCCTGGGAGCCAAAGAAATCATCTTCACCGGCTGCACCGGCGGACGGCAGGATCACCATCTCTCCGCTCTCCAGCTGCTGGAAACGGCCCATGACCATGGGGTGCGGGCTTGGATTATGGATTCCTGGAATTCCATCGAATTCCTGAGCCCTGGCAGCTATGCCGTGGAAAAGGGGCGATACTTCTATTTTTCTCTGCTTCCTGTGGATCGGAAGCTCGGAAGCATCGTGATCTCCGGGGCTAAATATCCGCTCCGGGGCCGGGATACCTACCGGGGTGACAGCCTGACGGTCAGCAATGAGTGGGTGCGGGATCCCGTTGAAGTTTCCTTTGCGGAGGGCTGCTGCTATCTGATCCGCTCCATCAATCCCACCCATTAGAATTTCATAATCTCCGGCGCCTCCTGCATAGACTGTGCAGGGGGCGTTTTTGTATGATGAGAAAGAAAGAGGCCGCGGGGCTGGCACTGGTGACTTTTGGCATGGGGATGATTCTGGCGGTGCTGCTGCAAAGCGGCCTGTGCCCGCTGATTTTGGGCGCGGCGGCGGTGATCGTTGGACTCCTGGTGATGAAATGACCGGTCATATCCGAGGCTTTCGGCGAATATACTGCTTCTGAATAAGCGGAGCCTGAGGCTTCGGGGAGGGAGTACATGCCATGAAACTGGAATTTGTGACGGAGCAGTCCGTAAGCCTGAAAACGGTGCTCCGGGAGACCAGGACAGCGGAGGAAACGGCGGAGGCGGTGATCCCGGAGACCTGCGCGGATCTGGAGGACATCCTGCTTGTCAGCGGCCTGCCATTTCTGCGGGGACGGGAGCTCATCGAAGGCAGACTGAATATCTCGGCGGGGGTCAGCGCCACGGCCCTGGTGCAGCCCCAGGATGGGGGCACGCCGGAGGTAGTGGAGGCCTATCTGCCCTTTGCGATGCGGCTGGAGGATGACCGGCTGGAGCCGGGGATGGAGACGGAGGTCTCCCTGACCCTGGGCCGGGTGGACGGGCATATGGTGAACCCCAGAAAGGTGCTGCTTCGGGCCACCCTCACGGCGGAGATTACCGTATGGAGCCAGGAGCAGGAGAGCCATATCACCGACAGCGTCCAGAAGGATATCTGCATGCTGAAAAAGGAATCCGCCACCCGATGCCTTCGGCTCCGGGGCGAGAAGCAGTATACCCTGGAGGATTCCGTGGGCTTCACCCCGGAGGGGAAGATTGGAAAGCTCGCCTGTTGTCAGGTGCGGCTGAAGCATACGGATATGCGCCTTACCGGCACCCGGGCGGTCTGGAAGGGGGAGGCGGAGCTGCAATTCGCCTACTTTGACCCGGAAGGGAAGTGCCAGGGCGGATCCGCCGTGCTGCCCTTCTCCCAGTATGCGGATCTGGGGGACTGCCAGGAAACCGATGAGCTGCGCCTCACAACCTGCCTCACCGGTGCGGAGGCAGAGGGGGGCGGCGGAGAGATCCATGTAACGCTCCAGCTGCTGACCTGCGCCCAGGTCTGGGCCCACCAGGAGAGCCAATATGTAGCGGATCTATACAGTCTCAAGGGTCAGGCAGAGCCGGAATTTCAGCAGCGGAGCTATGAATCCCTGCTGGACCGGCAGTATTTCTCCGCCGCGGGTCAGGGCAGCGCCCAGGGGGATGTTCAGCGTGTGATCTATGCGGAGTGCCGGGGCGGGCAGGGCAGCTTCGAGCGAAACGGCGAGCTGGTGTCCTTCCAGCTGCCTGTGACCACCCAGATCCTATGGGAGGATCCGGAGGGGCGGCTCCATGGTGAGAAAATACGAACCAAGCTGGAGGCCTCCTCCCGGGCGGCGGACCGCTGCCGGATGACCGTCAGCGTCCAGGAGCTCAGCGCCGCAGCTGTGCCTGGCATGGCGGGGCCGGAGGCTAAGATCACCGGCACCCTGGAGGTGGATTCCTACCTCACAGAGACCTATCGGGAGGTGGTGGGTGCCCAGCTGTCCCAGGAGCAGCAGGAGAATACGGGGCCGGGCATCGTGATCCGGCGGATCCGTCCCGGTGAGAGCCTCTGGGACGCGGCCAAGGCCGGGAGAACCACACAGGCGGCGATCCTGGCGGCCAACGGCCTGGAGCCGGACGCGGAGCTCCAGGGGATGCTCTTGATCCCCAGAGAGGGATGAGCGGTACCGCCATAGGGACAGGCATGGAAGCGGATATGGGCCCAAAACGCCCAGAAGGAGGAGAAGCCTTGAACAGCATTTATGAGGAGATCGGAAAACGAACCGACGGAAATATCTATCTGGCGGTGGTGGGGCCTGTGCGCACGGGAAAATCCACCTTCGCCAAGCGGTTTATGGAGCAGCTGGTGATCCCGGCCATCGACAACGTCTATCATCGGGAACGCGCCCGGGATGAGCTGCCCCAGAGCGGCTCGGGCAGAACCATCACCACCTCGGAGCCCAAATTTATCCCGGAGCAGGCGGTGGAGATCTCGCCGGATGGGGAGACCCGGCTGCGGGTGCGGCTCATCGACTCCGTGGGCTACATGGTGCCCGGAGCCGTGGGGGCTGAGGAGGACGGCGTGCCCCGGATGGTCACCACCCCCTGGTACGACCATGAGATCCCCATGACCCAGGCGGCGGAGCTGGGGACCAAAAAGGTCATGGAGGATCACTGCACCGTGGGCCTGGTCATCACCACCGACGGCAGCATCACAGATATTCCCAGAGAGGATTATTTAGAGCCGGAGGCCCGGTCGGTGGGGGACATGAAGGCCACGGGAAAGCCCTTCATGCTGTTGCTCAACTCCATGCACCCGGAGGAGCCGGAGACCATGGCTCTGGCGGAGCAGCTGGAGGGGCGCTACGGCGTCCATGTGCTGCCGGTGAACTGCCTGACCATGGAGCAGGGGGACATTCTGAAGATTTTGTCCCAGCTGCTCTATGAGTTCCCAGCGGAGGAGCTGGATTTTTACCTCCCGGGCTGGGTCACAGCGCTGCCGGAGGAGCATCCCATCAAAAAGGAGCTCTATTCGCTGCTGCTGGAGCGCTCCAAAGAGGTCAGTCATCTCCGGCAGGTCCGGGAGGCCTTTGGCGCAGTGCCGGAGAGCTCCTGCCTCAGCGGCATGAAACTTCAGCGCTTGGAGCCGGGCACCGGAAAAGCGGAAATTCTTCTCAGCTTCCCGGACAGCCTGTTCTATGAGGTGCTGAGCCAGGAGACCGGGGTGGAGATCGGCGACGACCGGGCGCTGATGGAGCATCTCCGGGAGCTGGGGGCCATGAAGAAGGAGTATGATCGAGTGGCCGGGGCTCTGGAGCAGGTACGGGCCACGGGCTACGGCATCGTTATGCCCACCACCGAGGAAATGCGCCTGGAGCAGCCGGAGATCCTGCGGAAAAACGGCAGCTACGGGGTGAAGCTCAAGGCCTCGGCCCCGTCCATCCATATGCTTCGGGCGGATATCACCACGGTCCTGACCCCTATGGTGGGGGACGAGAAGCAGTCCCAGGAGCTGGTGAATTACCTGCTCTCGGAGTATGAGGGGAGCACCGAAAAGCTATGGGAGAGCAATATCTTCGGGAAATCCCTTTTTGAGCTGGTCAGCGAGGGGCTGAGCTCCAAGCTGCGGGCCATGCCCGAGGAGGCCCGGGGCAAGCTCCGGCAAACGATCAGCCGGATCATCAATGAGGGCAGCGGCGGTCTCATCTGTATTATCCTGTAATGAACATGAAAAATCGGCCTGGAGGATCCAATGGAGTTTCCTCCGGGCCGATTGTGCTTGTATCTTCCGGGAAAATCGTGTACAATGGAGAAAATGAACATGCGCCTTGGGCGCGGAAAAGAGGACGCTTATGTCTTACTCGGAAAAAGCCACAGAGCTCCATGAGTCCGGCTGCAACTGCTGTCAGGCGGTATTGGGGGCCTGCTGCGAAAAATGGAAGATGGATCCGGAGACGGCCTATCGGCTGGGCGCGTTCTTCGGCGGCGGTATGCGCCGGGGCGAGGTCTGCGGCGCGCTCACCGGGGCGCTGATGGCGCTGGGCCTTCAGTACGGCGACGAAAACAACCGAAAGAGCACCAAATCCCTGGAGATGATGAAGGCCTTTCGGGAGAAGTACGGCTCCATACTCTGCCGGGAGCTGGTGGGCCCGGATGGGAAGAAGAAAAAGGAGCTATGTCCGGTGCTGATTTGTTTCTGCGCTGAGTATCTTGAAAAGGAGTTTTCCGAATGAAGAAACCGGTAGTTCTAGTCATTATGGACGGCGTCGGTTTGGGCGACGGCGGGCCCGGAGATGCCGTGGCCAAGGCCAATACCCCGAACCTGGATCATATGCTGAAAAATTATCCACACACCCGGCTCAAGGCCCATGGCACGGCGGTGGGACTGCCCACAGACGACGATATGGGCAACTCTGAGGTGGGGCACAATACCCTGGGCTGCGGCCAAATTTACGCCCAGGGGGCCAAGCTGGTGGGGGAGAGCATCGAAAGCGGTGTGATCTTCCAGTCCTCGGCCTGGAGGACCCTTACCGAGGGCGTGAAGACCTCCGGCGGGGCGCTCCACTTCCTGGGGCTCCTGTCCGACGGCAATGTCCACTCTCACATTGACCATCTGCTCTCCATGCTGAAAAAGGCCAAGGAGGATGGCGTTGGGAAGGTATTCTGCCACATCCTGCTGGATGGCCGGGACGTGCCCGCTACCTCGGCGCTCACCTATGTGGAGCAGCTGGAAAGCACCCTGGCGGAGCTGAATGACGAGACCTTTACCGGGATGATCGCCTCCGGCGGCGGCAGAATGTATATCACCATGGACCGCTATGAGGCGGACTGGGATATGGTGAAGCGGGGCTTCGACTGCCACGTCCACGGCATGGGCCGCCAGTTCCCGGATGCCAGGACGGCCATCGAGACCTACCGGGCGGAGACCGGCTGCATCGATCAGGATCTCCGCGAGTTCGTGGTCGTTGAAGACGGAACGCCGGTGGGCACGATCCAGCCCGGGGACAGCGTGATCCTCTTTAACTTCCGGGGCGACCGGGCCCTGGAGATCAGCCGGGCCTTTGACGATCCCGATTTTGACAAGTTTGACCGGGGAAATTTCCACGATGTGCTCTATGCGGGGATGCTGGAGTATGACGGCGACGCGCATATTCCGTCCCGGTATCTGGTGGAGCCCCCGAAGATCGAAAATACCCTGACGGAGCTGCTGGTCAGCCACGGCATCAAGGAATACGCCCTGTCTGAGACCCAGAAATACGGCCATGTGACCTACTTCTGGAATGGCAACCGCAGCGGCAAGGTCTCTGAGGAACTGGAGACCTACGAGGAGATCCCCTCGGACAACTGCCCCTTCAATGAAAAGCCTGCCATGAAGTGCCGGGAGATCACCGACCATCTGCTTGCGGCTATGGAGTCCGGTGAATACGGCTTCCTGCGCTGCAACTTCCCCAACGGCGATATGGTGGGCCACACCGGCGATTTTGACGCGGTGGTCACCTCCATGGAGACACTGGATCTGCAGCTGGGCCGCATCGCTGAGGCTGCGGATCGGCTGGGCTATGTGCTGGCCGTCACCGCTGACCACGGCAATGCCGACGTGATGCTGGAGAAGAACAAGAAGGGCGAATACCAGGTGCGCACCGCCCACAGCCTGAGCCCGGTGCCCTTTGTGATCCAGGGCTGGCAGGGGACCCTCCGGCAGGAGGGCTGCGGCCTTTCCAATGTGGCGCCCACAGTGGCGGAGCTCCTGGGGCTGGAGCCGCCGGCGTGCTGGGAAAAGTCTCTCATCGAGAAATAAGGCCGGAAAACCCGCCTGAGGCCCGGGAAATCTGCAAATTTCCTCTTGTGCTTTTTGCCAAAATGTAATAGAATATCCAGAGTGTCTTTTTTGACGCCCATTGACACATGACAAAGGAGGTCAATCCTTATGATGCGTTTTCAGACGGAAAAGGGTGTTGTCACCATCAGCAGCGACGTGTTTACAAATATCGCGGGCATGGCCGCGTCCAACTGCTTCGGCGTAAAGGGAATGGCGGTCCGCTCCGTAACGGACGGACTGGTGCATCTGCTGCGCCGGGAGGCCATGGGCAAGGGTGTGCTTGTTACCTATAACGAGGACGATACGGTCACCATTGACCTGCATGTAGTGATGGACCACGGCATCAACATTGCCGCAGTGGGCCCTGCTATCATCAACGAGGTAAGCTATGTGGTGGCTAAGACCACCGGCGTGGCTGTGAAGACCGTAAATGTCTATATCGATTCCATCAGCGTGGACTGATCCTGGGGTCGACCCTATTACGATGGGCCTGGGGCCCATCCCGGAGGTGCAACACACTTGAAAGAAATCATCAGCGGCGCAGAACTGAAGGAAATGTTTATCAGCGCCGCCGCAAATGTGGATAACAACAAGCAGGGGATCAATGATCTCAACGTATTCCCTGTACCCGACGGCGATACCGGCACCAACATGGCCCTGACCCTGGGCAATGCGGCTAAGGAGCTCTCCAAGGCCGGTGCAGACGTCACCGTTGGAAAGGTCTCTGAGATCGCTGCCGCGGCGCTGCTGCGGGGCGCCCGGGGCAATTCCGGCGTCATCACGTCTCTGCTGTTCCGCGGCTTTTCCAAGTATATGAAGGGCAAGGAGACCGCTGACGGACTGGATCTGGCCGGTGCGCTCACCGAGGGCGTAGAGGCCGCCTATAAGGCTGTTATGAAGCCTGCCGAGGGCACCATCCTTACGGTGTCCCGGGTATCTGCCGAGGCAGCCACGGAGGCCTGCGCAGAGACCCATGATATCGAGCCCATTCTGGACGTGGCCATTGTCAGCGCAAAGGCCGCTCTGGAGGAGACCGTGAACCAGAATCCTGTGCTCAAAAAGGCTGGCGTGGTAGATGCTGGCGGCAAGGGCTTTGTGCTGATCCTGGAGGCTATGAAGGCCGCAATGACCGGCAGTCCTATCGCTGTGAGCGGCGAAGGCGGCCAGGAGGAAGAGGCCGAGGTGGCGGTGGACATGTCCAACTTCACCTTTACCTACGATACCGTTTTCATCGTCCGCAAGGGCGAAAACTGCGACCTGGAGGCCTATGCCAAGTATCTAGACTCCATCGGCGACAGCCTGGTCATCGGCGAGGACGACGACATCTTTAAGGTCCATGTCCACACTGACATCCCCGGCGAGGCCCTCACCGAGGCCTCCAAGCACGGCGTGCTGGAGCTGGCAAAGATCGAGAATATGCGCACCCAGTGCGAGGACATTGCCGCCGGTAAGAAGGCCATGAGCACCGACGATCTGGAGGCCATCGAGGAGGAGCTGGAGCGCCAGGAGCACCAGAACAAGCCCCAGGGCCGCGTGATCGCGGAGCCTGAGAAGAAGTATGGCGTGGTCTCTGTCTGCGCTGGCGACGGCATTGCCGCCATGTTCCGGGATCTGGGCGTGGATCAGATCGTCTCCGGCGGTCAGACCATGAATCCCTCCACCGAGGATATCCTTAAGATGATCGACGCTACCCCCGCCGAGGTGGTGCTGGTGCTTCCCAACAACAAGAACATTTTTATGGCCGCCCAGCAGTGCGAGCCTCTCAGCGACAAGCGCGTGGTGGTAATCCCTACGGCCACCGTGCCCCAGGGCATCACGGCCATGCTGAATCTGGATCCCTCCGCCTCCGTGGAGGAGAACGTGGAGACCATTACCGAGGCCATCTCCCATGTGACCACCATGCAGATCACCTATGCGGCCCGGAACTCCGATTTCGACGGCTACGCCATCAACGAGGGCGACTATCTGGCCCTGTGCGGCGGCGCGCTGTTCGGTACCCAGCGGGATATCAAGGGCCTGCTCCGTTCCCTGGCTGAGAAGGCCAAGGAGCTGGACAGCGAGTTCGTGACCATTTTCTACGGTCAGGATATTTCCGAGGCTGATGCCCAGGAGGCCGAGCAGATCTTTACGGAGGCCTGCCCGGACGCCGAGGTGACCCTGCTCTCCGGCGGACAGCCCGTCTACTATTATCTGATCTCCGCAGAGTAATTGCATAAGAACCCACAGACGGTCACGGGGTCTGTGGGTTCTTTTCCTGGCATTTTTCGGAGAAATCCCAGCCTATGGCTGGGAGTGTGAGGTGGAATATGAAAATTCTATATGCGGTCAGCGAAGCCTTTCCCTTTGCAAAGGACGGCGGCCTGGGCGACGTGGCCTATGCCTTTCCCCAGACGGTGAACCAGCTGGGGCAGGACATCCGGGTCATCATGCCCCTTTACGATACAGTGCCCCAGAAATACCGGGATCAGATGGAGCTGATTCTGAACTTTACCCTGGATGTGGCGATCCAGACCATGTACTGCGGCCTCTATCGGCTGGAGCTCCGGGGCGTGACCTATTATTTCGTAGAAAACGACGTGTACTTTATGCGGGGGCGGCTCTACGGCTGCCGGGACGATGACGCCCGCTTTGCCTTTTTCAGCAAGGCGGTCTGCGAGTCCATCCGCTATATGGACTGGGTGCCGGATATCGTCCACTGCAACGACTGGCAGACGGCACTGGTGCTGTTTTATCTTCGGGACAAGAAGCTCCGGAATCCGGCGCTTGCGCCCATCCATACGGTGTTCACCATCCACAACGTGGAGTATCAGGGGAATTTCAGCTATCGGACGCTCACCGATGTGTTCGGCCTGTCCGGAGTGCTGTTTTCCCAGGGGACACTGGAACTGGACGGCAAGGTGAATCTTATGAAGGGGGCCATTGAGATCGCCGACGGAGTGACCACTGTGAGCCCCTCCTACGCCCGTGAGCTCAAGGCCCCGGACGCCAGCGGCCCTCTGTCTCAGGTCATTGCCAGCCACGAGATTCTGGGCATCCGCAACGGTATCCACAAGGAGATCAACCCCTTCGATTCTCCCTATGTCCACCGGGCCTATGACGGGGACAGCGTGGCCGAGCGGGTGTTCAACAAGCTCTGGATGCAGGAGAATATGAGCCTCAAGGTGGGCGAGGATATCCCGGTGCTGGGCTGCGTCAGCCGTCTGCTGCCCCGAAAGGGCTTTGAGCTGCTGGTGCAAGTGCTGCCGGAATTTCTGGAAAAAGGCGCGGAGCTGGTGGTCTGCGGCAACGGCAAACGGGATGTGAAGCAGGCCCTTCAGGAGCTGGAGGCGCGGTTCCCGGAGCAGGTGGCCGTGATCTCCTATTCCGAGGCCCATGCGGCAGAGGTGCTCTCCAGCATCGACCTATTCCTGATGCCCTCTCTGGTGGAGCCCTGCGGCACGGCGCAGCTCCAGGCCATGCGCTACGGCGCGGTGCCCCTGGTGCGTGCTACCGGCGGCCTAAAGGACACCGTGGAGCCCTACGGCAAGGCGCATCCCGACGGCTGGGGCTTCGTCTTTGAGGATTATACCCCTGAGGCCCTGAGGGCTGCCCTGACGGAGGCTCTGGCAGTGTACGGCGATACCTACACCTGGGAGGAGCTCCAGAAGCGCTGTATGTCCAAGGACTTCTCCTGGGAGCAGCCCGCAAAGGAATATGTGGCGCTCTATCAGAAGATCATGGAGCGGTAAAGAAAACAGACAGACCCTGTACGTTTCGGCGTACAGGGTCTGTTTTTGCAGATTTTAGGACAGGGGATAGGTATCGTCGCCGATTTGCAGGCAGCTGGGCATCCCATAGAGCTCTGGATCCTTGCCGTTCGCAATGCCTAAGGTGTGGTTCCAACGTCTGTCGTCAGTTCAGTGCTGAGCTCCGCGCACCTGCGCAGTACCGGTTCCACTAGCTGCTGCTGAAAATCTACCCCCCAGTCTCCGCATACATCGTCGATGGGATCCAGCTTGTTGGCGGAAATGAAGCTCTCCAGCATGGGAATGGCGTATTCGAGGCGTTCTACATACCCGGCGTTATAGGTCGTTCCATCGTAGAATTGCATGACATCGGTTTCACCGCTTAGATAGAGGACCTGATAGACCCAGCCATCCTGCTGGCCCAAGGCCCGACTGTTTTGCATATAGGAGATTCCCGGAACCGCCGCAGCCTGATCCACCTGATAGTCCTCCAGGGGAATTCGCTGGATAGCCCAGAGAAAGCCGGGGAGACCTTCATAGGGATTTGACGCGGAGAATACGAGATTGTCCATGGTGAGATCGAAATTGCCGGTCAGGGTCAGCGTGCTGTCGATGGAAAGCGTGTAATCCTCCCAATATTCATGGGGAACTCGGATCATGAGGCCGTATTCCGGATTTGTGGTGACAAAGGAGTTGTCCTTGTTGAGGCCAGGCTCCGGCTCCGGGGGCGTTTTCAGATTGCTGATGATCTCCGCCATCGGATCCAGCATCCGCTGGGCCAGCAGGATATCCCAGCTGTCAAAGTCGATCTCCTGAAGCTCCAGATGATTGAGCTCGATAAAGCTCTCAATCATGGGAATGGTGTATTTCAGATGGTCGCAGTAGGACTGGGCACTTTCCAGACTTGTACTGTCAAACTGGGGCATTGCATATTCAAGCGAGGGAATATAAAACTGCGTCATGGTATAGAAATAGTCGGAGCCGGAGCCGATATAGGCGAATCGGAACGTAAACGGCTGGTCGTAGAACTCGTCTTTCATATCGGGACTGAATTCCTCAATGGGGTACGCCTGGATGCCCCAGAGGAAGCCGCCAGATTCCGAATTGCTTGTGTCGCGGAAGTAGAAGGGGCCGTCATATTGGAAGGTATCCTCATCGATCCCGCCTGGGGAAAAGGTCATCGATACGGAGCTGTCCACCATCAATCCGTCCTGATACTCCGTAGGAACCCGGATGGACAGCCCGGTCTCCGGGCTCGTGACAATGACAGAGTTGCTGTCATCCAGGGCCGGGTGTGTTTTCATCACGCCGGTGTCCTCCTGCGCACTTTCCTCCATAGAGGGCTCCATCGGTACAGCGGAGGACGTGGGGGCCGCGGTCTGGGCGGGCTGATTCAGGGAGACAGGCTGGCTCTGGAAGCCTAGAAGCGTGATCCAGGCGGCCCCAATGCCCGTGAGCAGCAGTAAAATGGCCGCGGCAGTGACCAGGGGCTTTTTCATTCTGTGCCGCTGAGCGGGCCGCTTTGGGGGCGTGGGAGGAGCCTGCCTGCCGCCCTGGGGAGAGAGCAGCTGCTCCGGGGGCAGCAGCCGGGAGGACTCGTCAAAATAATCGTCCAGCAGATCGGTGATCCGGATCTTCATAGCAAGCCCTCCTTTTCCAGTCGTTTTTTGAGCACCTTGCGGCCACGCATCAGGCGGCTGCGGACGGTACTGTGGGGGATATCCAGCTGCTGGGAGATCTGCTGAGCGGTCTGCATGTAATAGTAGTACCGGAGAAAGATCTCCCGGTCCTGGGGCCGCATCTCGTCGATGGCCCGATAGAGCTGGGCCTGAAGCTCCCGGCGGATAGTCTGCTCCTCTAAGTCGTTGTCCCCGGCAATGGGCAGGGTGTCGAGATCCATGGGCAGCTCCCGCTTTTTCCGCAGAAAGCTCTTTGCCTTATTCCGGGCCGTGGCGGCGAGATAGGGCTTGAGCTTTCCGGGAGAAATGGCGGCGGCGTGGTTCCAGACAGCTAAAAAGGTATCGGAGCACAGCTCCTCCGCGTCGGCGGCGGTGCCGGAGCTGGTGATGACGTTGGCGATGACGGTATAGACATATCCCGCGTATTTTTCCATGAGCTGATCCAGCGCGCTGCTGCGGCCCGCCTGCATGTCCCTGAGCAGGGTATTGTCGGAGGTGGGAAGCCGCAGAGGCCGTTTCGGGGGAGAGAGCGCCATGGAATCACATCCTTCCTGATTCTGTTTCCTCTTCTGCTTATAGTAACGCACAAATGGGGCGGTTTGTTGCGTTTTGCGAAAAAATAACCGGACTGCGGAATTTTGAGCCGCAGTCCAGCTATATTTTTTATGCCACGATCTCCACATGCCGTACCCGCATCCAGTGGGCCAGCTGGAGGAAATAGGCGATGGTCTGGGGCGTGGTCATCAGCTGGCCGTACCAGGGCAGGCTCCGATCCTCACCGCACAGGGCCAGCAGCGCGTCCTTTTGGAGGAACTCCAGAAGGGGAGAGCCGGTGCCCTCCAGCTCCTGCCGCAGAAGCTCGGAGACCGCCTCCATATAGGCAGGGTTCCAGGTCTTGGGGTAGGGGCTTTTCTTCCGGTTTAGGACAGGCTCCGGCAGCAGATCCCGGAAGGCATGGCGCAGCAGGCCCTTCTCCCGGCCCTGATAGTCCTTGCAGCTCCAGGGCACTGTGTAGAGATATTCCACGATGCGCCTGTCGCAGAAGGGCACCCGGACCTCCAGGCCCGACCACATGCTCATGCGGTCCTTGCGGTCCAGCAGCGTCTGCATAAACCACCGGAGATTCAGCACCATCATTTCCTTCATGCGCTTCTCCAGGGGATCGGTGTCCGGCAGAATATCTGCCAGCCCCAGAGTCTCACGGTATCGGTTGTCTACAAATTTATGGGGATCCATCCATCGGAGCAGCTCCGGGGAGACGAAGGACGCCCGATAGTCCGTGGTCTGGGCCCAGGGAAAGCCGTTTACCGCCCGAACCGCCGGATCCCGGTACCAGGGATAGCCCCCGAAGATCTCGTCGGCGCACTCTCCGGAGAGGATCACTGTGGAGGTTTTCTTGGTGTTCCGGCACAGGAGCAGCATGGAGCTGTCCACGTCGCCCATGCCCGGGAGATCTCTGGCCTCGGCGGCCTCAAACAGGGCGGAAACTAATTCGTCGGTATCCAGGGTGATATGGTGGCCCTTGGCGCCGATGTGATCCTCCATCAGGCCGATATAGTCGCTGTCGGAGTTGGGCTGGAACTTGGTGGCGTGGAAATACCGCTCATTGTCCCGGTAGCCGACGGAGTAGGTGTCAAGGCTTCCAAGGTGCTTTGCTGCCACCGCGGAGATAATGGAGGAATCCAGCCCCCCGGAGAGGAATGTGCCAACGGGCACATCGGATACCAGCTGCCGCCGAATGGAATCCTCCACCAGATACCGGGTCTTCTCGCTGGCCTCCTGGAAGGTATCGGTGAAAGCCTGATCCCTGAGCTGCCAATACCGGGAGAGATGGAGGCCGGAGCTGTCATAATATCCGCAGGTGCCGGGCTCCAGCTCATAGACGCCCCGGAATACTCCGTAGCCCGGCGTCCGGCCCGGGCCCAGAAACAGAAGATCGTAGAGGCCTCTGGCGTCGATCTGGGGCAGGATCTCCGGGAAGCACAGCAGCGTTTTGAGCTCCGAGGCGAAAAACAGACTGCCGCCCCGCTGAGCATAGAACAGGGGCTTTACCCCCATTGGATCCCGGGCCAGGAACAGCCGCCGCCGGGCGGGCTCATAGACCGCAAAGGCAAAGATACCATTGAGCTTTTTGGGGCAGGCATCGCCCCAGCGGAGATAGGCCCGCAAGAGCACCTCCGTGTCGCTGGCGGTGTGAAAGGCTTCACCCAGCTCCTCCAGCTCACGGCGGAGCTCCGGGGCGTTGTAGAGCTCGCCATTATAGACGATGGCTACGCCATCGATGGTCATGGGCTGGAGGCCCCGGACCGGATCGATCACCGAAAGCCGCCGGTGGAGCAGGGCGCAGGCTCCGTCTAAATAGGAGCCCTCCTGGTCCGGGCCGCGGCGGGTCATGGTGTCCAGTACCTTTTGATAAAACCCCGGCTGTCTCCGAAGGAGCCCCTGGGGTGAAAGCTGGCCGGCGATTCCGCACATAAAAAGTCCCTCCTTCTCAGGCTGCGGGAAGGGCAGGGCCACGGGAGACCGTGCCTTCCTCAGGCAGACTATGTAGAAGGAGGGAGAGAGGTGCGTATTTAGTTGAACGTATCGCCCGCGGCAGTAAAGAGGCTGTGCACACGGCTGAGAATGGCCTGATTCGCGGGATCCTCCGGATCCGGAGCGGATGCCAGATAGTTCTTCGCCGCAGCCTGGGCCCGCTGGAGCACCGCCATATCTCCGGCCAGGGAGGCCATATGGAACAGGGGGAGGCCGCTCTGGCGGCTGCCGAAGAAGTCGCCGGGGCCCCGAAGATCCAGATCCTGCTGGGAGATCTCAAAGCCGTCATTGGTGGCGCACAGGGCCTTCAGACGCTTCCGGGTGTCGGCGTTGCGGTTGTCCGATACCAGCACGCAGTAGGATTTTCCGCCGCCCCGGCCCACCCGGCCCCGGAGCTGGTGCAGCTGGCTCAGGCCGAACCGATCCGCGTTTTCAATGACCATCAGGGTGGCGTTTTTCACGTCCACGCCCACCTCAATGACCGTGGTGGCCACTAAAATATCGATCTCATGGCGCAGGAACGCCGCCATGGCGTATTCCTTGGCCTCGGAGCGGAGTTTTCCGTGCACCAGGCCCACATGGAGATCCGGGAAGGTAGCGGACAGGGTGCTGAACATACTCTCGGCAGAGGTGAGCCCTGTCTCCTGGTTTTCTTCCACGGCGGGGCAGACCACATAGACCTGATGCCCCGCATCCACCTGCCTACGGATAAAGCCGTTGAGCCTGGCCCGATACCCGGAGGATACCAGGAAGGTCTCTACGGACTCCCGGCCCGGGGGCAGCTCATCGATAACGGATACGTCCAGATCGCCGTAGAGGATCAGCGCCAGTGTTCTGGGGATAGGAGTGGCGGAGAGCACCAGCATATGGGGGGCGCTGCCCTTGGCGGCCAGAGCCGCCCGCTGCCGGACACCGAACCGGTGCTGCTCGTCGATGACCACCAGCCCCAGGTTGTAGAAATCCACCGTGTCCGAGAACAGGGCGTGGGTGCCGATGATGATCTTTGCCGAACCCACGGCGATATAGTCCAGAGTCCTGCGGCGCTGGGCCGTAGGAGTGGAGCCCGTGAGCAGGGCGCAGGAGATGTTCAGCGGGGCCAGAAAATCCGAGATGGTCTGATAGTGCTGGGCGGCCAGCAGCTCTGTGGGAGCCATCAGCACCGCCTGATAGCTGTTTTCCACCGCCTGGAGCATGGCCCCCAGGGCCACCATGGTCTTGCCGGAGCCCACGTCGCCCTGCACCAGCCGGTTCATGGGCTGGCCGGAGGTAAGATCCTGGGAGATCTCGTTTAGGGCCCGGCTCTGGGCTCCGGTGAGGGTGAATTTCAGACCGTCATAGAAAGTCTGGGGAACCGGCTTGGTGCAGGGATAATGGCTCTCGTTGCTGCGCCGGGCCTTCATGAGCCCCAGTCCTAAGGAGTAGAGGTAGAATTCCTCAAAGATCAGCCGCTCCCGGGCGGCCTTCAGGGCCTGGGCGGTGGTGGGATGGTGCACTTCCTGGAGGGCGTCGGTCAGCGGGATCAGCTGTTCCTGCTCCATGAGCGATTGGGGCAGCAGGTCGCTTAGCTCTGCCCGGCAGCCCTCCATGGCGGCAAAAATCAGGTTTTGCAGCATTTTGGAGGTCAGGCCCTTGGTGAGGGAGTAGATGGGGATGATGCACCGGGTCTGGGTGGGAGGCGTATCTATCTGTTCTACCACGGGATTCAGAATTTCATACTTCCGGTCATCTCCGGTGAGGGTGCCGTAGAAATAGTACCACTGTCCGGCGGAGAGATTCTGGCTCATCCAGGGCTGATTGAACCAGGTGACCCGGAGCCGGGTGGTATCGTCGGAGATGCTGCATTTGGTATAGGTGAGGCCCTTGCGCACATAGCTGGTCCTGGGGGCCGAGACGATCATGGCCCGGAAGCAGGCCGGAGTGTCCGGGGTCAGCGCCGACAGGGGCAGCATATTTGTACGATCCTCATAGTCCCGAGGATAGTAGTGGATCAGATCCTCCAGGGTCACAATGCCCAGCTTCTCCAGCTGGGCGGCCCGGGAAGCGCCTACGCCCCTGAGGGCGGTGACAGGGTCAGTCAGTACCATAGAGCTCCCTCCTGATGGATGGCAAAGGGGCAGCCCTGGGCATCGGTGCCGCGGGACTGCCCCATGGAATCGTGTGTGCTTAGATCCGGGCCACGCCGGACTTTTTGGCGGCCTCAGCCACAGCCTTGGCCACGGCGGGGCCGACTCTGGGATCAAAGGCCGGAACGATGATATAGTCGGGGGCCAGCTCCTCCGGGGAGACAAGCTCCGCCAGAGCGTAGGCGGCAGCCAGCTTCATCTCATCGTTGATCTCGCTGGCGCGCACATCGAAGGTGCCCCGGAATATGCCCGGGAAGGCCAGCACATTGTTGATCTGGTTGGGGAAATCGCTGCGGCCTGTGCCCACTACGGCGGCACCGGCGGCCAGCGCCTCGTCGGGCATGATCTCCGGAGTGGGGTTTGCCATGGGGAACAGGATCGCCCCGGGGGCCATGGAGCGCACCATCTCGGGGGTCACAGTGCCGGGGGAGGAGACGCCGATGAACACGTCGGCGCCGCGGATCACGTCCTTCAGGGAGCCCTGCTCCTTATTCTGATTGGTGATCTTGGCAATCTCCGCCTTGGCGGGGTTCAGGTTCTCACGGCCGTCATAGATGGCGCCGGTGCGGTCACACATAATGACGTTCTTGAGGCCCATGGAGATCAGCAGCTTGATGATGGCGATGCCCGCCGCGCCCGCGCCGGAGGTGACCACCTTGATGTCCTCCATGCGCTTGCCGACTACCTTGAGGGCGTTGATCATGGCGGAGAGTACCACAATGGCGGTGCCGTGCTGGTCGTCGTGGAAGATGGGGATGTCGCACTTTTCCTTGAGCTTTTCCTCGATCTCAAAGCACCGAGGGGCGGAGATATCCTCGAGATTCACGCCGCCGAAGGAGCCGGAGAGCAGATAGACGGCATTTACAAACTCGTCCACGTCCTTTGTCTTCAGGCACAGGGGAATGGCGTTGACGCCGCCGAAGGCCTTGAAGAGCACGCATTTTCCCTCCATGACCGGCATGCCGGCCTCAGGGCCGATATCGCCCAGGCCCAGAACGGCGGAGCCGTCGGTGATGACGGCCACGGTGTTTCCCCGGCCGGTGAGCTCGTAGCTGAGGGAGGGGTCTCTCTTGATCTCTAGGCAGGGCTGGGCCACGCCGGGGGTGTAGGCCAGGGACAGATCGTCGCTGTTTTCCACCTTCATTTTCGGTACGGTGTCCAGCTTGCCCTTCCACTGGTAGTGGAGCTTCAGGGATTCTTCTGCATAATTCATATTGTATCGCCTCCAGGTGATGGTTCGGTG
>CAKTEB010000023.1 GCA_934546685.1 uncultured Oscillospiraceae bacterium | reverse complement strand
CCGCAAAGCCGTCGAAGCCCCACTCGTCCCGTAGAATGTTTCCGAGCAGCTCCCCATGGGCAGCGGTCTGCTTGCCGTTGAGGGGGTTGTAGGAGGTCATGAGGCTATGCGGATGGCCCTCCTTCACCGCGATCTCAAAGCCCCGGAGATAGATCTCCCGGAGGGTGCGTTCGGTCATAACGGAATCGTCCTTGTCCCAGCGGCTGGTCTTCTGATTGTTGGCAGCGAAATGCTTAACGCAGGCAGACACCTTGGACTTCTGCGCCCCCCGCACCACTGCGGCGGCGATCTTGCCGGAGAGCAGGGGATCCTCGGCATAGTATTCGTAGTTCCGGCCCGCCAGAGGGTTCCGGTGGATGTTCATAGAGGGTGCCAGCCACACGTCCACCTTCCGCTCCGCAGCCTCCTGTCCAATGGCTTCGCCCAGCTGCTCCGCCAGCTCCTCAGAGAAGGTGCAGCCGGTGATGGTGGCGGTGGGGAAGGCCAGCTGGTGAGCCTTGCCCCCGGGGATGCCCGCCGGACCGTCGGACATGGTGATGGTGGGAATGCCCATTCTGGAGATCGTGGCGGTATATCCGCTCATGCCGGGGATGCACTCGCTGAGGGGCCCCAGCTGGGTCATGCGGATCATATCCTCGGGCCGGAGCTGGGCCAAGGCCTCCTTGTCCTGGGTCTCCACGGCGCTGATCTGGGTGAGATTCGCGCCGGTCAGCAGCACCACCAGCTCAAAGTCCTCGGCCTGGGCCAGGAACTCTGCCATAGTGCAGCGGCCCTCCTTCACGTCCCGGAGCTGATACCGTGTGGGCTCCGCGGGCATCACCGGCCAGGTGTAGTCATTCTTCTTCTGGCTGCCGTGCTGCTCCGCGGAATCCGCCCGGATGGGCGGGGCGATGGGCCGAGTCCCCTGGGGATCCAGCTTGGACAGCTGCCGCAGGGGCCGAGTATGGTGAGGGCAGACCTGATTGGTGACCTGCTCCAGCACCCGTTCCTAGCCTATGAAGGTCGCAAAGGCCACATTATGGACGGCGTCCCCGCCCAGATAGAGGATGTTCTCCCCGGCCTGGAGCATCCAGGCCGCCTGCGCCTCCCCATAGACCGCCATGGCCCGGTAGGGGATCTCAATGTCAAAGCACTCTTTCTCTCCGGGCTCCAGCAGCCGGGTCTTCCGGAAGGCGACGAGCTCCCGATCCGGGCGCTCCTGAGGCCCTTCCGCTCCGTGGAGGTAGATCTCCACCACTTCCTTTCCGGCCACGGTTCCCGTGTTGGTGACGGTTACAGAGAACCGCACTCCGTTCTCCTCCTGTCGAAAGTCCCCGGCTTCAAAACGGAAGGTGGTATAGGACAGGCCATAGCCGAAGGGATAGCGTACCGGCACCCCAAAGGAGGTAAAATACCGGTAGCCCACATAGAGCCCCTCCTGATACTCGGTATACCGGCGGTTGCCGATGGGCCGCACTACAGTCTGCCCCACCGGCACCGCCTCGTGATTGCCCACGCCGCCCCAATAGGGGATCTGGTCGGCAGTGCCGGTGTAGAATTCAAAGCCGTCGGCCCAGGCCCCGAAATTCTCGGAGGAGGGGATGTCCTGCCACCGGTGGGCGATGGTGTCGGACAGCCGTCCGGAGGGATTTACACGGCCCATAAGGATATCCGCCGCGGCAGACGCCAGTGACACATTTCAAACTGAGGTTTTACTTTTCTATCTGGCCAGAAAAGGTTCCGTGGAATTCCGTCCATCGCTGTGGTATAATAATCTCGATTTTTCTCTAGGAGGGGCCTATGACACAATTTAGAAGCAAGCATCCCGGGCGTGATCTGCTGTCCGGGGTGATCGTAGCGCTGGTATCCATCCCCATCTCCATGGGCTACGCACAGATCGCGGGGCTGCCCGTGGTCTATGGCCTGTACGGCTCCCTGCTGCCCATTCTGGTTTTCTCCCTGCTGACCACCTCGCCCCAGTTCGTGGTGGGCGTGGATGCCATGCCCGCCGTCATGGCGGGCAGTCTGCTGGCTCAATTTGGCATCGCCGCGGAGTCCCAGGGGGCCATGGAGCTGGTGCCGCTGATGTCCCTGCTGACCGGCCTGTGGTTCCTGGTGTTCTACCTGCTGCGGGCTGGGCGCATCGTCAAATACATCTCCACCCCGGTCATGGGCGGTTTTATCTCCGGCGTCGGCCTCACCATTATTCTCATGCAGGTCCCCAAGCTCTTTGGCGGCACGGCGGGCACCGGCGAGCTCTTCGCCCTGCTGGGTCATATCGCCGGGGAGCTGCCTGTGTTCCATCCGCTGTCCGCCCTGCTGGGCTTCGGCACGTTTTTCATCATCCTGCTCTGCAAGCGGCTGATTCCCAAGGTGCCCATGACCGTTGTGATGATGCTGGCAGGCGCGGCGCTCCAAGCGGTATTCCATCTGGACGCCTACGGGGTCAAGATGCTCTCGGAGGTAGCCCCTGGGCTGCCGCGGCTGACGCTCCCCGGCTTTTCCTATTTGGGACTCTACGGGAAGGACCTGATCGTGGAATCTCTGAGCATCGCCGCCGTGGTCATGGCCCAGACGCTTCTGGCCTCCGGCAGCTATGCCATGAAATACGGCGACAAGCTGAATAATGGCCGGGAGCTGCTGGCCTACGGGGCCATGAACCTGGCCAGCGCCGTCACCGGCTGCTGCCCCATCAATGGCAGCGTATCCCGCAGCGGCATTGCGGACTCCTTTGGCTGCCGCTCCCAGCTCATGAGCCTTTCCGCCTTCGGGACCATGCTGCTGGTACTACTGGTGGGAACGCCGCTGCTGAAGTACCTGCCGGTGCCCATCCTCACAGGCATCGTCATGACCGCCCTCTGGGGGATCCTGGACTTCAAGCTGGCAAAAAAGCTATGGCGCACCAGCCGCAGTGAGCTGGTGATCTTTCTGATCGCGCTGCTGGGGGTGCTGATCTTCGGCACTGTGTACGGGGTCATGATTGGCGTAGTGCTGTCCTTCTTTGAGGTGGCCATCTCCGCAGTAACGCCTCCGGTCTCCTTTCTGGGGAGAATTCCAGGCCAAGAGGGCTATTATCCCCTGGAGCGGAACCGGGACGCGGAAGCCCTGGAGCATGCGGTGATCTACCGGTTCAGCGGCAACCTGTTCTTTGCCAATGTGGATCGGTTCCAGGATGATATTGAGTCTGCCATCGCAGAGGATACCCGGGTCGTCATCGTAGATGCTCGGGGCATTGGCCGCATCGATCTCACCGCCGCCGAGCGGTTGGTGCTGCTGCATCAGAATCTTAGCCGCCGTGGTGTCGCCTTTTACCTCACCGAGCACGACGGCTCCCTGAACGATCAGCTCAAGAAGCTGGATGCCGGAGACCTGCTGCGGGAGGGTGCGGTACGCCGAACCATCACCCTGGCCCTGGAGGACGCGGGGATCCATCCGGCCCATGTCCGGCAAAGCAGCGCCCCCACGGACTCCCATGTGGAGCAGCTGGTGGAATTTGAATGGCTCTTTGGCTCCGAGGCAGAGTCGGTGATGGAGCAGCTGACCAGCGAGAGCCTCCACCAGATCCTGGAGAGCGACAACGCGCTGTCTGCCGAGGATCAGGTGCTCTCCAGCAAGAGCCGCCATGGCAGCTGGCACCTGATGGCCCCTGGCGACGAGGAAAGCTTCCTGGATCACCTGGAAATGCGCTTTGAGGAGCAGCTGAAGGCCGGGCGCTTCTCCGAGGAGGAGATCGCGCGGCTGGTCCGCCGGGCCGAGCTCCACCGGCAGAAGATTGAGGCCCATTTGGCGGAAACCGATCCCGAGCTGCTCAGGCGGGTTCAGGCCAGAACGGAGATGCACCGGGCACGCTTTGAGGCCCAGAACCCCACCGCCTATCACCATCTCCGTCAGCTCCAGGGGAAGGAGCAGGCGGATAACGATTCCTAAGGAGGGAACCCTATGGCATCCAGCAAGGAATATCTCGCATTCATTCTAACGCAGCTGTCAGAGCTGGAGGATGTCACCTATCGTGCCATGATGGGGGAGTATATCCTCTATTACCACGGCAGGATCGTCGGCGGCATTTATGACAACAGGCTGCTGGTGAAGCCCGTGAAGGCAGCCGTCAGCTATCTTCCCGCCGCTGTCTATGAGCGCCCCTACGAGGGCGCAAAGGAAATGCTTCTGGTGGAGGATGTAGACAGCCGCAGCTTTCTGGCGGGTCTTTTCCGGGCCATGTATGATGAGCTTCCCGCGCCGAGGTCAAAGCGCAAAAAATAAGATGATATGCAGCAGGGCCGCCTCACGCCAAGGCGGCCCTGCTGTTTCTATGCACAGGACGCATAAATCTCTAGAAACATATGAAAATCCGCGATTTCTCTTTTGCTCCTTTTCCGGTTATACTGAAATCAGCAATCAGGAAGGAGCCCTTGCCATGACAGATTTTGAGAGACTATATCAGGAAAAGAAGCACGCCATCCCGGAGATTCTATCCACCATTCGCTCCGGCGATGTGATTTTCACCACCAACAACTATTCCGAACCGGGAGAAATTCTCTCCCACCTCCATGAGATCGCCCCCAATGTGGAAAACGTGAAGATCTGGAAGGGCCGCAGCGGTCTTTACCCCTTTATGGTGGACCCCAGTATGAAGGGCCACATTGAGATGTACAACTACTTCTTCGGCCCCACGTTCTATAAGAATTCGCTGCCCATGGGGCTGGTGGACTATGTGCCCTCCGATCTCCAGAGCTATTACACCGTGGCAGTCTCCGGCCATCCCTCCAACGTTGCCATTGCCGCCGTCACGCCCATGGATGAACACGGCTTTTTCCACGTTCCCATGAACCACGCCGCCGACGGTCTTGGAATGCTGGCCGCCATGGAGCAGCACCAGCGGATCATTCTGGAGGTGAACCCGAACCTCAAGCATATGCACGGTTCCGTAGCCATTCCCATTGGGGATGTGGACATGCTGGTGGAGGTAGATCGGCCCCAGTATGTGATCCCCAACATTCCCTCCACCGAGACCGAGAAAAAGATCGGCGGAGCGGTGGCATCGCTGGTGCACGACGGCGACACCATTCAGCTGGGCATCGGCGGCATTCCCAACGCCGTGGGTTCCTTCCTGACGGATAAACACGATTTGGGCATCCATTCCGAGATGTTCACCTCCTGCATGATGGATCTCATCAACGCGGGCGTGATCACCGGAAAGAAGAAAACCTATGACAAGGGTCTCCACGTCTGCGCCTTTGCCGAGGGCGTTCCGGAGCTCTATGATTTTCTCTCCTCCCGTGAGGACTGCATTCTCCGCACTGGGCGGGATGTGGTAGACCCCTTCGAGATCGCCCGACAGGACAACATGGTCTCCATCAACACCCTGGTGGAGATGGATCTCACCGGTCAGGTCTGCGCGGAATCCATCGGCCCCAAGCAAATTTCCGGCTCCGGCGGCGCGTTCTGCTTTGCCTATGGCACTTACCGCAGCAAGGGCGGCAGAAGCATTCTGGCCTTCCCCGCCCGCAGCGGCAAGGGGCACAGTAAGATCAAGGCCACCCTGACCCCCGGCGCAGTGGTCACCACCCCGCGGAATTATGTAGACTACATTGTCACGGAATTCGGCATTGCGGAGCTCAAGGGCAAGACCATCCGGGAGCGCGCAGACGCCCTGATCTCCATCGCCCATCCCGACGACCGGGCGGAGCTTCGGCGCCAGGCAAAGATGCTGCGGTATCTCTAAGTTCACTTTTAATGGCAACCGCCATTGAATATATAAAGGACGGCTGCACATCACTCCTTGCAGCCGTCCTTCCTATTTATCGTCCCATGCTCCGCAGACGCTCCCGGAGCACCGGGATCAGCGGATTGGTCTGGTTTTTCGTCCAAATCAAACTCAGAGTGAGCTTCGTGTGCTCGCTGGGCAAATGCAGCACTTGCAGCGCCGGGTTATTCAGCCGATTCACCACGGATTCCGGCAGAATCGCCGCACTCTCTCCGGTTTCCACGGTCATGGTCATATCCTCCAGGCTTTCGCAGAATCGAATCTGCGGCTCCAAGCGCAAGTCACTGAGGATATGGATGATATGATACAGCCCCTGGGGCTCCTTATCCACCAGAATCAGGCCCCGATTGGTGATTACGTCCGCATGGTCCCCATTCTGATGGGCATTTTCGCTGCGGAACACCAGCACCATTTCCTCCTGGCCGTAGGATTCCTGCTGGAAATCACTTTTCTGCTCCAGCTCCCGGTCCAATACCAGCGCACAGTCCAGGATTCCATCGGACAGGCCCTTCATGAGCTCCTGGTAGTCCCGGTTTCGCACCAGCACCCGCAGCCCCGGATAGCTCCGGCGCAGGTCGTAGAGCACGGAAAGGAAGTCCGTTCGCCGCTCCGGTTTTGCCAGGGCCCGGGCGTCCACGCCGATGGTCAGGGACAGGGCCTGCGCCTCCTCCGCCACCTGGTTCCGTACCTCCGGCAGCATCTTTTCCCACCGGGAGATCAGCTCCTTGGCGCTTTTCTGGAGGGCTTTTCCCGCCTCAGTCAGCTCCACCTGCCGGGTACTCCGGCGCAAGAGGGGCAGGCCCACCTCTTTTTCCAGATCCATGATCTGCCGGGACAGGGCCGACTGGGACAGATAAACGCTCTCCGCCGCTCGGCTGAAATTCAGGGTGTCCGCCACCGCGATAAAATAACGAAGCTGTCTGATCTCCATGGCATGGCCTCCGATCCGTTCTTTCGTTTCGTAGGTTCATTATAGCAGGTTTCCGCTCCCGACACCATAGGAAATCCAGCCGCACCTCACTGGATCCCGCAAAGCATTACTGCTGCTCTCCCACATAGACGCGCACCCGATTTGCGATCACCTCCGCCGCGGCCTCCGGCGTTTTGTCCCCGGCAAAGCAGGGGGCCGCTTCCTCCTGGATGATCCCCAGGATTGGTGACGCATAGCCCAGTGCCTCACAGCGCACCTGGCTCACCAGCCGATCCAGCAGCGGGATCCCTGTAGGCCGCCGCACGGGGATCCCGCTGTCCTCATTTCCGCTGCGCAGCAGATACCGGAGAAGCTCCCAGGCCCCTTCCTGGTGCTCACTGGCCGCCAGGATCCCATAGCTCCGGTCACAGGTGAAGGCCAGCCCCGCTCCGGTGGGATAGCCCCAAACATCCACTTCCTTCGTCTGCCACAGGGCCTCCCCCTGATTTATCAGCACCTCCACTGCCGGAAGGCTGCTGAGATTCAGCCACTGAAAGAGCAGCTCTGCCCCGGGGATCTCGAAATCCACCTGGTCATAATCCGCCGCAAACCCGCCGCAAAGCGCCAAAAGCTGCGCTAGATTTTCCTGTCCCTCCTGAGACAGCGCTCCCTCCCGGTCAAAGCCCGCCACGGAGCAAAGCCAGGTCACTGCGTTCTCCCGAACGGTAGTCTCATAGAAGCGGGTGCTCTCCAGCGCCTGCTGAAATTCCGCAAGGCGCAGGGACACTTCCTCCCCATAGGCTCCCTGGGGCCCATAGAGCCCCTGGATGGTGAAGCCCGTCATCAGGGTATAGAGTGCGCCGTCCCGGCGGGTCATGTCCCAGAGCGCCGTATAGAACTCCCCGCTCCCCAGGTCGCTGTCCCCAGCCAATCGGTCACTCAGCTCCAGGAACAGGCCGTTTTCCTCATAGCGCGTGGGATCCAGCTCGTCGATCTGCAGGATATCTAAGGTCTCCCCGGAGACAATGGCCAGGTTCAGCGCGTTTTGATCCTGGAAGCTCACCGTTTCGACCTGATACTCCGGATAGGCGGACTGAAAGTTCAGGATCTCCTCCACCGGCAGTTCAAAGGGTTCCAGCACCCCCACCCGCAGGGTGACGGTATCGCCGCGCTCCGCTCTGGGGGAAAGCCGCCAGGTCATCTGGTCACCCCACAGGAGGACATGCTCCGCCGACAGAAAACTTCCGCCCCGCACCGCCGCGCCGTTGACGCCCCAGTTCACCCACTTCGCTAGATACGTCAGCGTCTGGGTCGCCGGGTCGTAGGCATAGAGATCCGAATCTGTGGAGAGATACCAACCGCCGCCCATCCCGGACAGGAGCCGTGCCTGGGCCATGAGGAAGCTGTCCTTTTGCTCCGCCGTCCCCCGCGCCAGGGCATAGACGCACACCCAGGTCTCCTCAGTGGTCACCTGATTGGTGAGCATCCACACGGCCCCGTCCTCGGTCTCCGCCAGGGCAAACATGCGCTCCGTGTCCGTATCCGCCGCTAGCGCTGTAACCTCTCCGTCCGTGCCCATGAAGATCACCTGGGTATTCTCCCGATAGCTGGAGCCGAACAGCGGATTCTCCACCAAATCGCCCACCAGCAGATAGCAGCCTCCTTGACTGTCAAAAGCCAGATCAAAAACAGTTTGTCCCCTATCGCAGATGACAGTTTGCGTTAGATTCCCCTGTTTATCTAAGCTGTAGACCCGGACGGCATGGCCGTCACTGCCCGCCAAATACAGCTCGCCATTCATCGTTTCCACCGCTCCCAGGGCAACGCCCTCCGGGCAGGAGATGGAGATCTCCCGCGCTGTCTCTCCTTGCTCATTAACCAGTTCCACCTGATAGCCGCCGTCCCCCTGCAGAAGGATCATTCGGCCATTCCCGTTGGCATCCAGCACCCGGCCCTGCCATTCCGCGGCCTCCGTCCGGGTAAGTGTCAGGCCCGCGAGGCTGTCCGCCGCACCGGTCTCAGATCCCGCTGGTTTCACATATGATCCCCCGCCCCGGCAGCCTGACAGCATCGCGCATACCATTCCCAACAGGAGCATTGCGCTTGTTTTCCGCCTCATAGGCTTCCCCCCTAGCACAGTTTCCGGCGGCCCTCCGCCTATGGTCATTTTAAGGGATCCGTGTGTCGTCGGTGTGACCAAGGGGGCCGTGCGCAAAATCGGATATACGAAGCGCAAGATCGGATATTGTTGCCAAAGCACTTGTATGGTACAATGCAGTTGGTTCGTACCACGCAGTGATCCTGACCAGATCATCCTGCTGCGGACGTATAAACAAATCTTTTGGAAGGAGAAACCTTGTGTCTGCCCTTCTGGCGCTGTGTCTGCTGGCAGGTCTGCTCGCCGGCTGCGGAAACGCAGCCTCCACGGCGTCGGCGGCCTCCGCCTCCGCACCTCAGGCAGAGGACAGCACGAAGGCCAAGTCGGACGATCTGTTCGTCCCCAGCGCTGCCCCCGCAGCCCCTTCCGCTGAGGAGGACTCCGCGGCGGAGCCTGCTGGCCCCAGCTGCACCCTGCCCATCTCTGCGGAGGGCCTCACCTACACCTACTGGATGTGCTACGCCCCCTTCGCCCCTGAGGTCATCAACGTTGACACCATGGAGGGGCTGCTGGTGCTGGATACCCTCCAGGAGGTCACCAACATCCACTTTGACTTTACCACGGCCAACGGCGCCGCCGAGCAGGACAACTTCAATCTGATGATCGCCGCCGGTGACTACTGCGACATCATCAACGGTATGAGCAGCTTCACCGCCGGCCTGGAGGCCGCCGTGGAGCAGGATATCATCCAGGATCTCGCGGATGTGGTGCCTGAAAAGTGCCCCAACTACTGGGCTTATCTCAACAAGAACACCAACTCCCTGATGCAGGCCTACACCGACTCCGGCTATATGCCCACCCTCTGCGCCCTGACCCCAGAGGTAGGACAGGAGGTCATCGGGCCCGTGCTCCGGAAGGACTGGCTGGATGAATTCGGTATGGATACCCACAAGACCTTTGACGATCTGTATGACTACCTTCAAAGGGCCAAGTCTGAGAAGAACGCCCTCTTTGAGGTGAGCTCCACCGACGGCCTGGTGCTGGATCTGGCCTACGGCCTCAACCTGTACTTCGGCGAGATGCAGTTCACCGGCGCGCCCTTTACCATTCAGGACGGCAAGGCGGTCTACAGCCTTACCGACGACAACATGAAGATCTATCTGAAGTTCATGAACCGCCTGTACACCGACGGTCTGATCCCCAACGACTTCTTCTCCGAGACGGCTGAGGATGTCAGCGCCTCCGCTCGAATGAACTTCGGCCTGGGCACCAACAGCCTGGTCAGCTCCCTGGAGAACTACATGGAGATCCATTCCCAGCTCTCCGATCTGGAGCGGGACGCCCTGACCGGCTTCAAGAGCCGCAAGGCCTACTACAAGGATCTGAAGGTCATCGAGCGGGACATTTCCAGCCAGATCAAGCGGAAAAAGGACATTGACCGGGTGGTATACCGGATCGTGTGCAGGGACGGCACCGTAAAGCGTGTTTTAGATTACGGCAGGTTTGTCCACACGGAGAAGTACGGGAACGTATACTATAGTATTCCTGAATGATATCACGGATGCAGAGAATGCCTCCGGCCAAACCGAATGATGGGAGAAAGCAATATGTTTCGAGCAATGCGCAGAAAGAAAAATGAGATCGATCCGGCCGCGGCTCAGGCGCTGCTGCAAAAAAGCCGCCGGGGCGTTCTGGCCGTAAACGGCGACGACGGCTATCCCTACGCGATCCCCGTCAATTACTGCTATGACCCGGAGGCCCAGCGGATCTACTTTCACGGGGCCCGGGCGGGCCATAAGATCGACGCCATAAAGTCCTGCGACAAGGTCTGCTTCACGGTCTACGGAAACGAGACCGTCCGGTTGGAAGCCTGGGCCCCCTATCTCCAGAGCACCGTGGTCTTTGGCCGGTGTCATCTGGTGGAGGACGGACAAAGGGCCATGGCCCTGCTCAAGCAGGTGGCCATAAAATACTACCCCAGCGAGGCCCTGGTAGATGAGGAGATCGCCCGGCTGGGGAAGGCCACGCAGATCTTCGAAATCGAGATCGAGCACATGAGCGGCAAGGAGATCCAGGAGCGATAACCTCGCCTGTCAGTCCTTTACCAGCTGGGCCACCGCATCCACCAGCCGCCTTACCTCCGGCCTGGGCTCCATGGGATACAGGAGCCCGTAGGGGATTGGGAAGTCCCAGTCCATAGGGATGGTCACCAGCGCCGGATGCACATCCTTCCAGCACTCCGTGGTCAGCATCACCGCCATGGTCTGCTCGCAGCGGTTGAAGACCTCGATATCATAAAACTGGGCGGTGTCCTCGATCTCGATCTCCGGGTATTTCCGCACCTCCGCCCGGATAGCGTCCACCACCTTAGAATCCCCCTGCCGCACCATCATCAGCCGCTGGCCCCGGAGTTCCTCCAGGGTCAGTTTTTTTCGATCCGCCAGAGGGTGGCTCCGAGACAGGGCCACACAGTGCTGGAACTGCCCCAGGGGCAGGAAATGGCACCGATCCAGCCACAGGGCCGAATCGCAGACGCCCACCAGGAAATCGAATTTATCCCCCAATGCGGCGATCTCTGACAGGATGCCCTGATGCTCGTCCTCAAAGGGGGTCACATGGAGCCGGTAGCCAGGAAACTGGCCGCTGACCTTCTCCCACAGATCCATAAAGGGCTTGCAGGGGTTCAGCAGCGAGCTTCCGATGGAGAATACGGATTTTTCCCGGAGCTCCGCCTGCCGGGCCTCCCGCAGCGCCTCCTCACTGTAGGAAAACAGAAACCGCGCCCGCCGGTAGATCACCTTTCCCGCCGCTGTGAGATGGATGCCCTGGTTGGTGCGCTCCAGCAGCTGGAGCTGGAGCCGCTTTTCCAGGCTGTTTACCTGCTTCATCACCGAGGGCGGGGAGATATAGAGCTTTTCCGCCGCCCGGTTGAAGCTGCCGCAGTCCGCCACACAGACAAAGGTGGTAAGCAAAGGGTCATACATGGGTGTTTTCTTCCTTTCGTATTGCATATTAGTTAATACGATATTACCATATTGGTTCTTCCCTGTCAACGGCTCCCCGGATACAATCAATATAGAGAACTATATAAAACTCCGGCGGATCTTCCGCCCAGACTATAGGAGGTTCTATCTATGGTAAAGCAGACTGCGGGCCATGACGCCCTGGGGGAATTCGCCCCGAAATTTGCCCAGCTCAATGACGACGTGCTCTTTGGTGAGGTCTGGTCCCGGGAGGACAAGCTCTCCCTGAAGCTCCGCTCCGTGGTGACCATCTCCGCCCTCATCGGCAAGGGCATTGTGGACAGCTCCCTCCAGTATCATCTCCAGAGTGCCCGGAACAACGGCGTCACTAAGACAGAGATGGCCGAGATCCTGACCCATATCGCCTTTTACGCCGGCTGGCCCAACGCTTGGGCCGCCTTCCGGATGGCGAAGGAGGTCTATGCCGACGACACCGGTCCCGAATCCCACGGCGGCTTCTTCGGCCTGGGCCAGGAGAACACCGCTTATGCCAAGTACTTCATCGGCAAGAGCTATCTCAATCCTCTGACCGACGGAAGCAAGACCGTATTCATCGCCAACGTGACCTTTGAGTCCGGCTGCCGGAACAACTGGCACATCCACCACGCCGCCAAGGGCGGCGGACAGCTGCTGGTCTGCGTGGACGGCGAGGGCTGGTATCAGGAGGAGGGCAAGCCCGCCCAGAGCATGAAGCCCGGCGACGTGGTGACCATTCCCGCCGGTGTCAAGCATTGGCACGGCGCCAAGAAGGACTCCTGGTTCAGCCATCTGGCCGTGGAGGTCCCCGGTGAAAACACCTCCAACGAGTGGCTGGAGGCCGTCACCGACGAGCAGTACAACGCACTCTGATTTTTTCCTTTCCCCCTCTTTATAAATGCGCTGCGCCCATGTGCTGAAAATGCTCATGGGCGCAGTGTATTTATTGTTCCTTCAGCATATTCTGAATTCTAAGGGCTGTAGGCGTGGTGGCCAGGCCCTCCTGGCCGGTCTCCCGAAGGCAGGCGGGCAGCAGATGTCCGATGCGCCGCATGGAATCGATGACCTCATCCGGGGGGATGGCGCTGCGGATGCCGGACATAGCCATCTGAGAGGCCACCACCGCATTCACCGCGCCGGAGGCATTGCGCTTGATACAGGGCACCTCCACCAGTCCCGCCACCGGGTCGCAGGTGAGACCCAACAGGCTTTTGAGGGCCAGGGCCGCCCCGTGGCAGATCTCCTCACAGCCGCCGCCCTCCAGATAGCACAGGGCCCCGGCGGCCATGGCGCTGGCGGAGCCGATCTCCGCCTGACAGCCTCCCTCAGCCCCCGCAATGCTGGCGCTGGAGGCGATGACCTCGCCGATGCCCGCCGCCACAAACAGCGCCTCTACCAGCCGGTCCTCAGTGACCTCCCGGCAGGAGGCATAGCTTAAAAGCACCGCCGGGATCACCCCGCAGGAGCCCGCGGTGGGCGCCGCCACGATCCGCTTCATGCAGGCGTTGGACTCCGCCATCTTGAGCGCCCGCTCCATGACCTCCGTGAGATAATCTCCCAGCAGCCGGTTCTCTCGGAGCCGGTAGGCGGAGAATTTTGCTCCGTCTCCTCCGGCCATGCCGCTTTCGGACCGGAGCTCCGGGTCATAGTCCCGATCCGCCTGGGCCATGGCCTGATACATTCGGCGCATATCCGCAAAGGAAGTCTCCGGGCTCACGTCCCGCTCCTGACAGTCCGCCTCCCGGATCACCTGCCAAAATGCCTTGTTCTGGCTTTCACAGCGCTCTGTGATCTGCGTCAGCAATGAAAAGCTCATATCCTCACCCCTCCAAGCTATAGTAGATGACCTTTTCGATGCCGTCCAAGTGCCGGAGCCAGGTGATGGCCTCCGTTGGCACCTCCTGGTCACACTCCACCACCATTACCGCATGGCTCCCCCGGCTGCTCCGGTACAGCTGCATTGTGGCGATGTTGACGTTTTCGTGAAACAGCATGGTAGTCACCTGGGCCACATGTCCCGGCTGATCGAGATTATGGACGATCAGTGTGGGAAAATCTCCGCTGAAGTTGGCGGACAGGCCGTCGATGCTGGCGATGTTGATGCGCCCACCGCCGATGGACTGGCCCACCACCTCCAGCTTTCTGCCGCGCTCCCCGGTGAGCCGCAGCAGCGCCGAGTTGGGGTGGCCGTCACGGAGATCCGCGGTGCCGAAGGAAAGGGCCATGCCCATTTCCTCCGCCAGCTCCAGGCTGCGGGGAATCCGGCTGTCGTCGGGCCCCATGCCCATGAGTCCCGCCGCCAGAGCCTTATGGGTACCGTGGCCCTTGCCCGTGGCCAGGAAGGAGCCATAGAGCAGGATCTCCGCCTGGGCTACCGGCTCCTGCAGCAGCTTCCGGGCCACATAGCCGATCTTCACCGCTCCCGCCGTATGGGAGCTGGAGGGGCCGACCATCACCGGCCCGATGATATCAAACAGATTCAATAGAACTACCTCCTGGTGATCGTATGTCGATTCTACCATACCCCGTTGGAAAAAGCAAAGCCTATCCCCAGGCCAGTTTCTGGGGCGGCCCTTCATCCGTTTGATGCAATTTGTCCTTCGTTTCGCCCAGCGAAGGGTTTTGGCATTTTTCACAAAATTTTCGGCCCGGATTCACTTGGCTTTCCCGTGTCCACGTCTCAGCGACATTTGTTTCGCCCTTTGTTTCCCAGCGAAAAACATGCAGGAATTTGGAGGCTAAAATTCATTATTTCCCGGTGACGACCGGTTTTTTTCAAAATTAGCAGTTGATTTTTGCAAGATTTATGCGGTATAATGTCCCTATCCTTTTATTCATCATCTCATTAAAGGTGATGAAAATTCAGAGCGACAAGGAGTATGAAGAACATGAAATTCACGAAAAGAGCACTGGCTGCCCTGCTGTCTGCCGCGATGATGACCTGCGCCTTCGCAGGCTGCGGAGATTCCGCCGCTTCCGGCGCTGCTTCCACCGGTGACACCGCTGCCTCCACTGCCGCTGCCGATACCGGCGACAAGGTTGTAAAGATCGGCGTCTATGAGCCCGCTTCCGGCGACAACGGTGCTGGCGGTAAGCAGGAGACTCTGGGCATTCAGTATGCAAACAAGGTCCAGCCCACCGTAGAGATCGGCGGCGAGACCTATACCGTACAGCTGGATATCGTTGATAACCAGTCCTCCACCGATAAGGGCCCCTCCGCTGCCCAGCAGCTGGTATCCGACGGCGTGTCCGTGGTACTGGGTTCCTACGGCTCCGCCGTTGCCATCGCCGCCGGTGATGTGTTCAAGAACGGCAAGGTTCCCGCCATCGGCGTCACCTGCACCAACCCCCAGGTCACCGAGGGCAATGACTACTACTTCCGCATCTGCTTCCTGGATCCCTTCCAGGGCACTGTTCTGGCAAACTTCGCCTACAGCGATCTGTCCGCCAAGAAGGCCTACTGCCTGTCCAAGCAGGGCGACGACTACTCCGCCGGCGTCTGCAACTACTTCAAGGAAGCCTTTGAAAAGCTGGGCGGCACCGTTGTAGAGGAGGCCTTCCCCGACGGCAACTCCGACTTTACCTCTTATGTGACCAACGCAAAGAGCCAGGGCTGCGACGTCTTCTTTGCTCCTGTCTCCATTGAGGCTGCCGCCAACATCATCAAGCAGGCACAGACTCAGGGCCTGGATATCCCCATGCTGGCCAGCGACACCTGGGACTCCAACGTCGTCGCCGAGGCCGCCAAGGGCACCAACATGAACATCTACGTTACCACCTTCTATCAGGAGGGCGGCTCCCCGGACTTCGACTCCGGCATCAAGGAGTACATCAACTCTGACAAGACCGCGCTGGCCAACAACGGCGGCAACGATCAGCTGGCAGCCGTCTCCGCCATGGGCTATGACGCTTACTTCACCGCCCTGGAGGCCCTGAAGGCCGCAGGCACCACCGACTCCGACAAGGTCAAGGAGGCTCTGCCTAACGTCTCCTACACCGGCGTCACCGGCACCATCACCTTCGGCGAGAACGGCGACGCAAACCGCACCTCCGCTTTCATTAAGAAGTGCAATACCGAAACCGCCGCTTGGGAGCTTGTCCGCGAGCAGGGCGTTGAGTAATTCCCGATCACCGGAATTCACCGGAGGCCCTGCGGGGCCTCCGGCTTTCCCCGTAACAGGCAATCCTTACCACGCTGTTTGGGCTGCCTCGAAAGGACCCCATGCCGGACTCTTTTCGAGACAGCTCAAATCTAAACTTAGGAGGTTTATCCATGAGTGTCGTCCTTCCCTACCTGCTGTCGGGCATTTCCGTAGGCGGCCAGTATGCACTGATCGCCATCGGCTATACCATGGTCTACGGTATCCTGCGGCTCATCAACTTCGCCCACGGCGATGTCTTTATGATCGCGGGCGTTATGATGGTCTATCTGTCCGCGTCCCTGCCCCTGTACATCTCCATGCCCCTGATGCTGATCCTCACCGTCATCATCGGCTTCGCCATTGAGCGGGCAGCCTATAAGCCCCTGCGCTCGGCCCCCCGTATGTCCATTATGATCTCTGCCATCGGCGTGAGCTACCTGCTCCAGAACTTGGCGGCCTATGTGACCGGCGGCCTCGCGCAGCAGTATCCCACCATTCCCTTTATCTCCGACTCCGTGAACATCGGCCCCGCCACCACAAAGGTCGTCACCCTGGTGACCCCCTTCCTGGTGATCGCCCTGGTCTTCGCCCTGGTAATGCTCATCAACCACACCAAGATCGGCATGGCCATGCGGGCCGTCTCCAAGGACTATGATACCGCCCAGCTCATGGGCATCCGCATCAACGCGGTCATCAGCGCCACCTTCGTCATCGGCTCCTTCCTGGCCGCCGTGGGCTCGGTGCTGTACTTCACCAACTACACCGCCGTCACCTATACCTCCGGCGCCATGCCCGGCCTCAAGGCCTTTGTGGCCGCGGTATTCGGCGGCATCGGCTCCATCCCCGGCGCGGTGATCGGCGCCTTCATCATCGGCATCTGCGAGAACCTGGTGAAGGGTCTGGAGGCCATGCTGGCCGTGGCCGGCATCAACAGCAACCTGGGTCTTGCGGCCTTCTCCGACGCCGTGACCTTTGCTCTGCTTATCATCATCCTTGTGGTCAAGCCCACCGGCCTGTTCGGTGAAAAGGCTACTGAGAAAGTGTAAGGTGCGCCATGAGTAAACTTGAAAACAAGCGCGGCACACTGATTACCGCCGTTATCATCGTCGCTATTTTCCTGTTCGTCGGCATTGCCGAGCAGGTGGCTCCCTCCAGCTGGGATATGCTGTTCATGGTTCTGAAGAAGGGCTCCATCTACGCCCTGATCGGTGTGTCCATGAACCTGCTCAACGGCTTCACCGGCCTGTTCTCCCTGGGTCAGGCAGGCTTCATGCTGCTGGGCGCTTATACCTACGGTATTTTTACCATCCCCGTGGCGGACCGCGCCTCGGTCTATCAGTACTTTGACGGCGGCCTGGTGCAGTTCACCCTGCCCGTGCCCGTGGCCCTGATCCTGGCGGGTCTGGTGGCGGCGCTGTTCGCCTTCCTGATCGGTCTGCCCGTGCTCCGGCTCAAGAGCGACTATCTGGCCATCGCCACCCTTGGCTTTGCGGAGATCATCCGCGCCATCTTCCAGTGGAACGTGCTGGGCCCCATCACCAACGGCTCCAACCTGCTCCGGAAGTTCCCGGTGTTCCATTCCACCATCGCCTACTTCGCCGTAGTGGGCATCTGCGTGGCCGTGATCCTGCTGCTCATTAACTCCTCCTACGGCCGGGCCTTTAAGGCCATCCGGGAGGACGAGATCGCCGCGGAGGCCATGGGCATCAACCTATCCCGTACTAAGATGCTCTCCTTCTGCATCTCCTCCTTCTTCGCCGGCATCGGCGGCGCGCTGCTGGCCATGTATCAGACCTCTGTGCAGGCGGCCATCTTCAAGTCCGCCATGACCTATGAGATCCTGCTGATCGTCGTCATCGGCGGCATCGGCTCTATCTCCGGCTCTATCATCGCCTCGTTCCTGTACATCGCGTGCAGCGAGTGGTGGCTCCGGATCCTGGATCAGGAGACCATCCTGACCACTGCCGGGCGCACCGAGTTCATCGTGGTCATGGCCGTGATCTTCGCGGTGCTGCTGGCCGGTATGATCTACAAGACCGTAAAGCCCGGCGACAAGAAGCGCACCCGGTTCATTGTGGGCGACGCCATCTGCGGTGCGGTGCTGGTATGGCTGGCGTACTTCGCCGCCACCGGCCAAACCAAGGTGCCTCTGCTCCGGAACGGCTTCCGGATGGTGGTATTCTCCGTCATCATCATGCTCATCGTGCTGTTCTTCAGCCGCGGCATCATGGGTACCAAGGAGTTGCCGGATCTGTTTAAGTCCCGGCCCAAGAACGCAGAAAAAGAGGAGGCGGCGAAATGAGTGAGAACATTCTGCATGTAGAAAACGTCACCATGCAGTTCGGCGGCGTGGTAGCCGTGAACAACCTGTCCCTGGACGTAAACCAGGGGGAGATCGTGGCGCTCATCGGCCCCAACGGCGCCGGTAAGACCACCGCCTTTAACTGCATCACCGGCGTCTATGAGCCCACCAACGGCCTCATCTCCTTCATGGGTCAGACCATGCTGGAAAACCACCCCCAGGGCAAGATGAAGAAGCAGTACTTCGGCGAGAACGCCGGTATGTACACCCACGTCATCAGTCCCACCCCTGATAAGATCACCAAGCTGGGCATCGCCCGAACCTTCCAGAACATTCGGCTGTTCTCCCAGCTCTCTGTATTCGACAACGTGCTCATCGCAAAGCATATGCGTGCCAAGCACAATGTCTTCACCTCCACCTTCCGGCTGAGCCATAAGGAGGAGAAGCGCATGCGGGAGGAGACCGCCGCCCTGCTGGAGGAGCAGGATCTGCTCCACTTGAAGGACGAGATCGCGGGCTCCCTGCCCTACGGCATCCAGCGGCGCCTGGAGATCGCCCGGGCCCTGGCCACGGAGCCGAAGCTGCTGCTGCTGGACGAGCCCGCGGCGGGCATGAATCCCCAGGAGACCCAGGAGCTCACGGACTTCATCAAGGAGATCCGGGATAAGTATAACATGACGATCTTCATGATCGAGCATCATATGGATCTGGTCATGCAGATCTCCGACCGGATCTACGTTCTGGACTTCGGCAAGCTCATTGCCTCCGGTACGCCGACGGAGGTTCAAAACGATCAGCGCGTCATCGACGCATATCTGGGGGTGGGAAGCGATGCTTAAAATCGAAAACTTAGTGGTCAACTACGGCGGCATTGAGGCCGTCAAGGGCATCTCCCTGGAGGTTCCCGACGGCTCCATCATCACCCTGGTGGGCGCCAACGGCGCGGGCAAGTCCACCACCCTCCGCTCCATTGTGGGGCTGGTGAAGGCCCGCAGCGGCTCCATCCAGCTGGACGGCGAGGAGCTCCTGGGCCAGGCCACCACGGATATCGTCTCCAAGGGCATCACCCTGGTGCCGGAGGGCCGCCATGTATTCCCGGATATGACCGTGCTGGAGAACCTGAAGATCGGCGCGTATCTCCGGAAGGATAAATTAAATGATGACATCGAGCGGATCTACGCCATGTTCCCCCGGCTCAAGGAGCGCTCCTGGCAGGCGGCCGGAACCCTGTCCGGCGGTGAACAGCAGATGCTGGCCGTGGGCCGTGCCCTGATGACCAGGCCCAAGATCATCATGATGGACGAGCCCTCCCTGGGTCTGGCCCCCATTATCGTCCAGGGCATCTTCGACATTATCCAGAGAATTAACAAGGAGGGCACCACGGTACTGCTCATCGAGCAGAACGCCAACATGGCCCTGAAGATCGCCGACTACGGCTACGTCATGGAGACCGGACGAATCTCCCTGAAGGGCACCGGCGCGGAGCTGCTGGCCAACGAGCAGGTCAAGGAGCTCTATCTGGGCAAATCCAAGCAGTAAGCAACATCACTAGACCCCGGCCCTAGGCCGGGGCCCTTTCTATGTACACCCGAATTCCTTGACATATCATCAAATCCTGTTTATCATAAAAGCGTAAGTTTTAGAAAAAATCGAGGAGAACACATGGAACAATTTTTTATCGTACTGAACCAGATCGGGATCTTTCTGATCCTGATTATTTTAGGCATTGTGGCTGTAAAATTTAACATTCTGGACGAGCACTCCCTGGGCAGCGTCTCAAAGCTGGTCATGCGGATGGCTCTGCCCGCCTACATCTTCATCAACACCGCCGAGGGTGCCACCCGGCAGGGCCTGGCGGAAAGTCTGCTGGTGATCCCCCTGGCCATTGCCCTCTATTTGATGCTCTTTCTGCTGTCCCGGCTGCTGGAGAAGATCTTCCACCTCCAGGGCAACCGGAGCCGGGTGTTCCGAGCGGTGGTGATGTTCGGCAACGTGGGATTTATGGGCATCCCTCTGGTGGTGGAGCTGTACCCGGATACGGCCCTTTTGTACATTTCCCTGTTCACCATTCTGGACCAGGGCCTGTTCTGGACCTACGGCGTGTCTCTGACCAAGCCTGTATCGGATCAGAAGGAGAAGATCTCCCTGAGAAATCTCAAAAATCTCCTGAGCCCCGCTCTGATCGCCATTGTGGCCGCCACCATTCTGGTGCTGCTGAATCTCCATCTTCCCAAGCTGCTGGTCACCACCCTCAGCAAGCTGGGCTCCGCCAGCATGCCCCTGTCCCTTCTCTACATCGGCGGCATGCTGTCCATGACCGACGTGAGAAAGGTGCTCCGCTGCGGCGAGCTCTATGCGGAGATCGGCCTGAAAATGCTGGCGCTGCCCATCGTTTACTTCCTGATCATGGGGCTCCTCCAGGTGCCCTCCGATATGGCCGGCACCATGACCTTTCTGACGGGCCTGCCCGCCATCAACATGGTGGCCATGCTGGCCAAGAACAACGGCTCCGATGGGGACTACGCGGTCTGCGCGGTGATGCTGACCACCCTGGCCTGCCTCATCACGCTGCCCCTGGTGTCCCTGGGCATGGCGCTGCTGGGCTGATGCGTATTTTCCCGGCTCCGCTTGACTTCCACACGGTAGTGTGATAAATTATCGGTATACTTGTTTTCCTGAATCGAGGGATCTCTATGAAAATCGCAGTGGTCGGCATGGGCCTCATCGGCGGCTCTCTGTGCCGTGCCTTTCATCACTATACGCCCCACAAGGTTCTGGGCGCTACCAGGAACCATAAGACCGTAGAATTCGCCCTGTCTGTCGGTGCCATCGACGAGGAGCTCACGGACCTCTCTGAGCCCGACGTGACCTTCATCGCCCTGCCGCCTCAGGCCACCCTGGATTATCTCCGGGATCATGTATCTGAGTTCCGGCCAGGCTCCATCGTGGCGGATATCTGCGGCGTCAAGGCTCCCATCGTCTCCGCGGTGGATCAGCTCTATTACGACCACGGAGTTCACTATGTGGGCACCCATCCCATGGCCGGCAAGGAAACCGCCGGCTTCGCCAACTCCGATGTGGACATGTACAAGAACGCCAGCTATATCATCACCCCCACATCTCTCACAGACCCGGAGGCCCAGAAGACCCTGGAGGCTCTGGCCCGTTCCATCGGCTTCACCCGCATCGAGCTGACGGATCCCCAGCGCCACGATACCATCATCTCCTACACCTCCCAGCTGGCCCATGTGGTGTCCTCGGCCTATATCAAAAGCCCCACCTCCGCCCTGACCCTGGGCTTCACCGCGGGCAGCTTCCAGGATATGACCCGGGTGGCCAAGCTGGATCCGGATATGTGGACCGCCCTGTTCCATATGAACAAACGTCCCCTGCTCCGGGAGGTAGATACCCTGCTCCACAATATCACCGTGTTCCGGGACGCTCTGGCTGCCGGCGACCTGGCTACCGTTCGGGATCTCTTAGATCAGGGCCGCCTGCTCCGGGAGGAGGTGCTGCTGCGGCAGCACCAGAACGGCGCCTTAGACGACTGAATTTCTCTGCGCAATTTTTGATAGTCCCCTGGAGGCCGCAAAATGGCCTTTCAGGGGACTATTTGTGCACTTTTCACCAGATTTTACGCTCCGATTTGATGAATCAGCCAGAACCGCGCCCTGGTTCCCCACCGTGGCAGCACAAATCGATGTTATTTTGTGTTTCATATTTGTCAATTTATGCTGGACGGTTGACAGGGATGTTTTCATTTTGTATATTTATTGCACTGGTATATTACCAAGTTATTAAGGAAATGAGGTAACCCAAATGAAGAAACTTATGGCGCTTCTTCTGTCTATGGTTATGGTGCTGAGCCTGGCCGCCTGCGGCGGCACTGCTGCCAGCTCTGCTGCTCCTGCCGAGTCCACCAAGACCGAAGAAGAGACCACTGCTCCTTCTTCCGCTCCCGCCGCTCCCGCGGCAGACTCCGCTGAGGAAGGCTCCGCCAACGAAGGCAACGCCACTGTTGCCGAGACCGTAGCCGATCCCTTTGAGGCTATGGCCGAGGATTCCATCTCCTATCCTCTTGAGGGTGACAACACCATCTCCATGTGGTACTACATCCCCATGTATCAGGACTTCATGGACTCCAACTACAGCTTCAACGCCCTGAAGACCGCTGAGGCCGCTACCGGCGTCAAGCTGGAGTTCACCGAGGTCAGCTCCCAGTCCGCCAATGAGCTGTTCAACGTCATGGTTGCCGGCGGCGACTATCCCGACCTGCTGCCCGTCATGGAGTACTACACCGGCGGCCTGTCCAAGGCCTACGAGGACGGCATCATCGTTGACATCAATGAGTACATGGAAGACAATATGCCCAACTACCTGGCAGTTCGCGACTGTCTGGACGAGAAGACCGTAAAGGCTACCCTCACCGAGGATATGACCCTTGCCTTCTATCAGATCAAGGACGGCACCTACTCCGGCAACGGCCTGGTTTCCCGCGCTGACTGGATCAAGGCCCAGGGCGTAGAGTTCTCCGGCGACGTCATTGGCTTGGATGAATTCACCGATTATCTGCGCACCATCCACGACGCCTACAATTGCTCCAACACCCTTTATATGTATGACGGCACCGTGGGCCTTATGGAGGCTGCATTCGACACCGAGCTGCCCGTTCTGAAGGGCGATGGCTTCATGACCTCCGTCACCTCCGCCATCTTCCGCAAGGGCGACGAAGTCATGTCCGGCTGGACCACCGACGGCTACCGCGAGTATCTGGAGTGGGTGCTCCAGATGATGGACGAGGGCATTATGGCCAAGGACTTCCTGTCCCTGGATACTGACCGCGGCGTTCTGAACACCAAGCAGGCCTCCGGCGACATCGGCGTATGGCAGTCCAACGCCGACAAGATCACCGAGATCGTTGATACCTACGGTGCTGACTACCCCGAGCTTGAGATCACCGCCATTCCCCGGGTTGCCCAGGATCCCACCGCCCAGTATGTTTGGAACGATGAGGCCGCTCTGGTCGCTACCAACGCCGGCTTCTCCCTGTCCTCCACCTGCGAGAACCCCGAGCTGGTCTGCCAGTGGGAGAACTTCTTCTGGACCACTGACGGCTACTACATCGGCAACTACGGCACCGAGGGCGAGAGCTATCACATGGACGGCGACACCCCTGTCTTTGACTGGGATCAGCCCACTACTGTGACTGGCCGCAATGCCCCCAACGCCGAGATGGCACAGCAGCTGTTCACCATGCTCCGCTTCGCTTCCTTCTATGTGGATAACGACATGCTGCTGGCTACCTTCCCCCAGACCGGTCTGGACGCTGTTGACCTGTGGACCATCGACGGTTCCACCGACGACCGCAACTACCCCTCTGCTGTGAAGAACACCATCACCACCGACGAGTCCCTGGAGATCGCCAACTACGAGTCCGACCTGCTGACCTATGCGTCCGAGCAGTGCCTGAAGTTCCTGAACGGTTCCGTTGAGCTCAACGACGACACCTGGAACGAGTTTGTTGACACCTGCAACTCCATGGGTCTGCCCGAGATCGTCGCCGTTTACCAGAACGCCTACGACGAGTATCAGGCTGGCGAGCGCTAATTTCATCCAGCAATTTGGACCACCCTTCGGGGTGGTCCTTTTTATTCTGCTTTTTTATTCTGCTTTTTTATTCTGCTTTTTTATTCTGCATTTGCCAGGATTTCATGCAGAACTTTCATGTCTTTGGGCAAATCCGCCCTGTTTTTCCCGGAGAAAATCCAGTATAATGAGAGTATTGTGATTTCATAGTTCAGGAGGTCTTTCCTTATGGATAAAATTAAGATGACGACTCCGCTGGTGGAGATGGACGGCGATGAAATGACCCGGATCCTCTGGCAGGAGATCAAGGACAAGCTGCTTTTTCCCTTTGTGGAGCTGAAAACCGAATACTACGACCTGGGTCTGCCCCATCGGGATGAGACTGGCGACCAGGTGACCCACGACGCCGCCCAGGCCAACAAGAAATACGGCGTGGCCGTGAAGTGCGCCACCATCACCCCCAACAAGGCCCGTATGACTGAATATAACCTCCACCAGATGTGGAAGAGCCCCAACGGCACCATCCGGGCCATTCTGGACGGCACCGTATTCCGGGCCCCGATCCTGGTGGACGGCATCTCCCCGGTGGTAAAGGGCTGGGAGAAGCCCATCACCATCGCCCGTCACGCCTATGGCGACGTGTACAAGGCCGCAGAGATGCGGGTGCCCCATGGTAAGGCCGAGCTGGTATTTACCGATACCGAGGGCCGGGAGACCCGTCAGACCATCTATGATTTCGAGTGCGGCGGCGTGATCACCGGCCAGTACAACAAGGATTCCTCCATCGAGTCCTTTGCCCGGAGCTGCTTTGCCTACGCCCTGGCCACAAATCAGGATCTCTGGTTCTCCGCCAAGGATACCATTGCCAAGCAGTATGACGGCACCTTCCGGGATATCTTCCAGCACCTCTACGACACCGAATACAAGGCCCAGTTCGAGGAGAAGGGCCTGACCTATTTCTACACCCTCATCGACGACGCCATTGCCCGGGTGGTGCGCTCCAAGGGCGGCTTTATCTGGGCCCTTAAGAACTACGACGGCGATGTCATGAGCGACATGATCTCCACGGCCTTTGGCTCTCTGGCCATGATGACCTCCGTGCTGGTGAGCCCCGAGGGCAACTACGAGTACGAAGCCGCCCACGGCACCGTCACCCGCCACTACTACAAGTACCTCAAGGGGGAGGAGACCTCCACCAACCCCATCGCCACCATCTTCGCCTGGAGCGGCGCGCTCCGGAAGCGGGGCGAGAAGGACGGTCTCCCTGCCCTGCAGCAGTTCGCGGATCATTTGGAGGAAGCCAGCCTGGACGTGATCCGGGATGGTACCATGACCGGCGACCTGTGCCAGCTCTGGGAAAAGGGCGCCCCGAATAAGGTCTCTTCCACGGAATTTTTGGATGCTATCGCCGCAAAGCTCCACGGCATCTACGGCTGATTTCTTCAAAAAGCGTCCGCAAGGCTTGGGTTTTCCACAGAAAAGCCCCGGGTTATTCACTGTTTCCACAGAGTTGTCCACAAAAAATCTCCGGCATACCGCAATTTTCCCTTTCCTTGGCTCCCGGTTCCTGCTATAATGTTGGTATGATGTCATTACCAGCTGAAGGAGCTTTTTCTATGAATCGTCGCACATCCTGTCTCATTTTGCTTCCGCTCTCCGCGGTAGTGGGCTGCGCCCTGCGGCTTTGGAATCTCACCGCCGGGGTGGATGCTCAGGGCCTGCCCCTGGCGCACCATATCTCTACCTTTCTGATGGCCGGATGGTGTGCCCTCTCGCTGATCGTCTTTGCGCTTCTCGCCCGGGGCACCAAGGGGATCTCCCGGGAGCCCCAGGTTCTGGAGCCCGCCTCCGGGTTGCTCTGTTATCTGGGCGGCGGCCTGATCCTGCTCTCAGCCATTCTGGACTTTGCCAGCGCGCTGGCCGCGGGAGCCACCATGTCCGCGCCGATCCTGTGCCTATTAGGGGTGCTCTCCGGCATCTGCCTGCTGGCGGTCTCCTATCTTCGGCATCAGAGGAAGCCCGTGGCACCGCCTCTGGAGCTGATCCCGGAGGTATACTTGGTGGTAAAGCTGGTGCTGAATTTCAAGGGCTGGAGCACCGATCCCATTATTCTCGACTACTGCGTGCTGCTGTTTGCCCTGATCTTTGTGCTGCTGGGCTTTTACTATTCTACAGGCTTCCTGTTCTCTCAAGGAAAGCCCCGGCTGACGCTGTTCTGCTGCCTGGGTGCCTGCCTGTTCTCCGCCATGGCCGCCCTGGACGGCGTCATGGATCGGAGCCCCGCCGCCGTCACTGAATATCTGGGCTTTATCCTCTGGCTGCTGCCGGTAATCTCCTGCATGACCGCCCCCAGAGATTCCGCCGCGGACGCTTAATCCCGGCAGTGTATCCGTGATCCTGAATACAGCAAAATTCCCCGGCAGCGTTTGCTGCCGGGGAATCACTTATCTATACGGGGGAATTATACCCGATCCTTGGTCTCCTGCTGAACCTTAGCAATGAACTCCTCCAGAGCCATGGTGGTGCTCTCGCCAGTGTCGCGGTTCCGGACGGTCACGCTGCCGACCTCGACCTCTTTTGCGCCAATGACCAGCATATAGGGTACCCGCTCCACCTGCTGGGCCTCGCGGATCTTATAGCCGATCTTCTCGTTGCGCTCATCCAGCTCGGTGCGGATGCCGCTCATGCGGATGGCGTCGTAGACCTTCTTGGAGTACTCCATGCTCTTCTCGGACACGGGCAGCACCTTCACCTGGGTGGGTGCCAGCCATACCGGGAACTTGCCGGCGTAGTGCTCGGTGAGGATGCCGATGAACCGCTCGATGGAGCCGAAGCACACACGGTGGATCATAATAGGCCGCTGCTTGCTGCCGTCCTCGGCAGTGTACTCCAGCTGGAAGTTCAGGGGCATCTGGAAATCCAGCTGAATGGTGCCGCACTGCCAGGTACGGCCCAGGCTGTCCCGCAGATGGAAGTCGATCTTGGGGCCGTAGAAAGCGCCGTCGCCCTCGTTGATGATATAGTCGAGGCCCAGGCTCTCCAGTGCGTCCTTCAGGCCGTTGGTGGCTGCCTCCCAATCCTCATCGGAGCCCATGGAATCCTCAGGCCGGGTGGACAACTCCATAAAGTAGTCGAAGCCGAACTTGGTATAGACCTCGTTGATCAGGTGTACCACGCCCTTGATCTCATCGGCAATCTGGTCCGGCCGCATGAAGATGTGGGCGTCGTCCTGGGTGAAGCAGCGGACGCGGAACAGGCCGTGAAGGGCGCCCCGCAGCTCATGGCGGTGGACAATGCCCAGCTCGCCAATGCGCAGGGGCAGCTCCCGATAGCTGTGGGGCTGGGAGCGGTAGACCATGACGCCGCCGGGGCAGTTCATAGGCTTGATGCAGTAGTCCTCCCCGTCGATCTGGGTGGAATACATGTTGTCCTTGTAGTGATCCCAGTGACCGGAGGTCTCCCACAGGTGGCGGTTCATGATCAGGGGCGTGGATACCTCCACATAGCCGTCACGGGTGTGGATCTCACGCCAGTAGTCGATAAGGGCATTCTTGAGAGCCATGCCCTTGGGCAGGAAGAAGGGGAAGCCGGGGCCCTCGTCGCAGAGCATAAACAGGCCCATTTCCTTGCCCAGACGGCGGTGATCCCGCTTCTCGGCCTCTTCCATGAGCTTCAGGTGCTCGTCCAGCTCTGCCTGAGTCCGGAAGGCAATGCCGTTGATGCGGGTGAGCATCTTGTTGTTCTTGTCGTTCTTCCAGTAAGCGCCGGACTGCTGGGTGATCTTAAAGGCCTTGAGGGTCTTGGTGTAGGTCAGGTGGGGGCCAACGCACATATCAATGTACTCGCCCTGCTGATAGAAGGTGATGGTGGCATCCTCGGGCAGATCGCCGATATGCTCCACCTTGTAGTCCTCGCCGCGGCTCTGCATCAGGGCAATGGCCTCCTCCCGGGGCAGGGCATAGGCCTTCAGCGGCAGGTTCTCCTTACAGATCTTCTTCATCTCCGCCTCGATGGCCTGGAGATCCTCGTCGGTGAGCTTCTCCTCACCCAGGTCTACATCATAGTAGAAGCCGCGCTCGGTGGCGGGGCCGTAGGCGAACTTGGCCTGAGGGTGCAGGCGCTTGATGGCCTGGGCCATTACATGGGCCGCAGTGTGGCGGATCACATGGAGCTCCTGATCCTTTTCGATCTCGCCCACATGGCCGTCGTTGTAAATAACCTTCATAGGAAAACATCTCCTTATAAAAAATCAAAAAATAAAACCCCTATAAGCCCCAGGGGCTCATAAGGGTGCAGTGCACGGTTCCACCTTATGGTTTCACTCATTCCTCCTTAACGCGGAAAACGGCTGCGTTTCATAAAAATATCCCCGCAGCGGCTCAGGACTGGTGTTCCCACGCTCCCGTCACAAGATGCTCTCAGCCTCTACATCTCTCTCTGAGATCCGGGAATATGGTACTCGTTCCGTCATTGCCTGTAGGGGTATTGTAGCAACGCTCGCTCCGTTTGTCAATGGTCTGGAGGAAAATCCCCGGAAAAACAGCGGGCCGGAACGGTTCCCCGCTCCAGCCCGCCGGCATTCACTTGTTCTTCCGCTTGGCCGCCACCGCCGCCACGGCGATGATCGCCAGAGCCACGATCACCAGCACCACCGCCACCGCGGTATTGCCGGTCTGCGCGGAGCCCTCCGCCTGGACTGTATTTTCCGCCGCGGGAGTCTCCTCCGGGGTCTCTGCCGCCGAGGTCAGCTCCGCCGGAGCCTCCGATGCCGCAGGCTCCGTCAGGGGCTCCTCCAGGGAAGCCTCGGTCTCAGGGGCATAGTCGCCGGACACCAGGATCTTTCCGGTGTAGGTCTCCCCGGGCTCCGGGTCCAGGGGCTGTCCGTCCAGAGTGATCTCGCCCTGGATCTCGGCTCCATCCGCCACTGTCAGACCGCGGAGACTGGACTCGCCGGTGACGTTCCACACGGCATGTTCGCCCAGGGTCAGCTCCACGCCGTAGTCCGCGTCAAAGCTGTCGTCTACTACCCAGTTTACGTCCCCGTAGGCCGCCCACTGGTCGTTCCAGCTCTCCATGGTGCCGGAGACGATATTGCCGGTGAGGGTGGCGTTCTCCAGCTCCAGGGTCATCCGCCGCTGATAGTCCTCGTGGAGGATGTCCCCGGTCACGTCCATATCCGTCATGGTCACCGCTACGGGGCTGACCTGATCTCCGTCTCCCGCGGCCAGGAAGTTGCCCATGGAGTCGGAATTCAGCACTGTATGTACCAGCACGCCGTTGTAGCTCTCCAGCTCCACGTTTTTCAGGTCGATATTCGCGGAGGTGGAGCGGATCAGGAACACGTCGCCGCTGACATTGTCCACATAGGCCCCCACGGCCTCTCCGTAGTCAGAATAATCCTTGGTGCTCCGGAGGTCGCTGTCGGTGCCGATGTAGGTATCCTCCGCATAGAAGGTGCCGCAGTCCGCCGCCAGAAGGCCCTGGCCCATCATGTCCGGAGCATGGATCATCACGGCGTTCCGTCCGCCCACGATGCTGGTGTCCGTAGAGACCGGTTCTCCCTCATGGTACTGCATCACACTGTCATCTGCCGCATCACTCCGATAGGCATGGATCTGGCCGCTCTTGGAGATGATGCAGCCGATCTCCGCCGCAGTCAGGCGGCTGCCATAGAGCCACACCCGGCAGTTGGTATCCGCATAGGTGGAATAGCCGCCGTTCTGGGCCACGCCCTCGGTGTTGTAGGCATAGAGATCCAGACCGTCACCGGTAGCGGAGTCCGTGGACAGAGCCGCCCAACCCTCAGCGGTGCAGATGGAATCATAATAGTAGGTCTTGGTTGCCCCGATGGAGAAATTGGCCCGGGCCGTGCCGGAGATCAGCAGGGCCTCGTTGGAGAAGGGCTCCGACACGCCGGCGGTAAATTCATTGCTGCCGGTAGAGGTCACCTGGGAGTCGTTGACGATCAGGGTGCCGTCGTTATAGTTGGCAGTGACATAACGGGCCGCGCCGTCTACAGTGAGATCCGATTTTGAGATATAGACCGTGGCCCCGTTGTCGATGTTCACCGCAGCGCCGCCGGTATCGTCATCCGTAACCGAATCTTCAGCACTGAGCCAGATGGTGCTCTTATTGAGCCGCACGACACTGTCCGGGCCGGAGACTGTTAGTCCGTTTACCGTGTAATCCCCGCTGTATAGGTCCATC
>CAKTEB010000022.1 GCA_934546685.1 uncultured Oscillospiraceae bacterium | reverse complement strand
CAATGGGATTGTACTGGATCGCCGCATAGAAATAGCCAAAGGCAATGATCAAGAGGAAATACACAACCGCATAGATGAAGCTGTTGGTATCGGTGATCTTGCGCATCACGGTGGTGAAGCCCCAGTCGTTGCTGGGATCATTGAAGGCCAGGATGGTAGCGGGCAGAGAGGCGATGGACTGCGCGAAGATGATGGGCATAACACCAGACATGTTCACCTTAATAGGCAGGAACGTGCTCTGGCCGCCATACATCTTCCGGCCGCGCATCTGCTTCGCATACTGGATGGGGATCCGGCGCTCGGAGTCGTTGATGAAAACGATCACGACCACCAGGGCCAGAGCCAGAACCAGGATCACCAGGACGCCCCAGATGCTCTGAGCGCCGCCAGCAATGTTGGTGATGGAGGTGCTCACGGTTGTGGGGATCCGGGAGATAATAGAGGCAAACAGAATGATGGAGATACCGTTGCCGATACCAAACTCGGTGATCTGCTCGCCCAGCCACATGATGAATGCAGAGCCAGCGGTGAAGGTCAGGACTACCACCAGGCCGGTCAGGAAGCCGGACTGGGTCAGCAGGCCGTAGTTCCGCAGCATGGAGTAGTAGGCGAAGCCCATGATGAGGCCCAGACCCACGGTCACATACCGGGTGATGCTGGCGATCTTCTTGCGGCCCTCCTCGCCGCCGTCTTTCGACAGGCGCTCGAGGGCGGGGATCGCAATGCACAGAAGCTGCATAATAATGGAGCTGTTGATATAGGGGTTAATGGACAGCGCGAACACCGTTGCGCGGGAGAACGCGCTGCCGGACATGGCATTGTACAGACCAAGGACCGTATTGCTGAGGTTCTGATCGAAGTACTCCTTCAGAGCAGCCACGTCAACATAGGGAACAGGTACCGCATTGCCCAGCCGATAGATCAGCAGGATAAACACGGTGAAGAGGATCTTCTTGCGAAGCTCCGGAGCCTTCCAGGCGCCTTTCATGGTCTGAAGCATTTCAGCCACTTAGACCACCTCGGCCTTTCCACCTGCCTGTTCGATCTTTTCCTTAGCAGATTCGGAGAAAGCAGCTGCCTGGACAGTGAGCTTCTTCGTGAGGTTTCCAGCGCCCAGGACCTTCAGGCCGTTGGGGCAGCCGGAGATCACGCCTGCGGCAATGAGAGCCTCGGCGGTGACGGTAGCGCCATCCTCAAAACGCTCCAGATTGGAAACGTTGACGGAGGTCAGGGGCTTTGCGAAGATGTTGTTGAAGCCGCGCTTAGGAACGCGCCGTGCCAGAGGCATCTGGCCACCCTCAAAACCTCTTCTGATCTTACCGCCGCTGCGGGCCTTCTGGCCCTTGTGACCGCGACCTGCGGTCTTGCCGTTGCCAGTACCATGGCCGCGGCCCTTACGCTTGCCAGTCTGGACGGAGCCGGCAACCGGAGCAAGTTCATGTAATTTCATCTACTTGCACCTCCTTACTGTTCCTCGGTGACCTTCAGCAGATAGCCGATCTGGGCGATCTTGCCGCGGGTCTGAGCGTTGTCGGGCTGGATGGTCTTCTGACCGATCTTGCGGAGCCCGAGAGAATTGGCTGTTGCAATGTGCTTGTCAAGTCTGCCGTTCAGGCTCTTGACCAGCTCGATTTTCAAATTTGCCATTGTTCAGCCCTCCTTAACCCAAGATTTCTTCGACGCTCTTGCCTCTGATGCGGGCGACCTCTTCGGGACCGCGCAGAGCCATCAGGCCGGCAAAAGTAGCCTTGACCACGTTCTGGGGATTCTTGGAGCGCATGCACTTTGCGCGAATGTTGGTGATACCAGCAGCCTCCATGACGGAGCGGACTGCGCCGCCGGCGATCACGCCGGTACCGGTGGAAGCGGGCATCATCAGCACGGCGCCAGCGCCGTAGATTCCGGTGATCTCGTGGGGAATGGTGGTGCCGGACAGGGTGATCTGAACCATGTTCTTCTTTGCGTCAGCGATGCCCTTGAGGATAGCCTCAGAGACCTCGGACGCCTTACCCAGGCCATAGCCAACCTTGCCCTTGCCGTCGCCGACGACGACCAGAGCCGCGAACTTATAGATACGGCCGCCCTTTACGGTCTTGGAAACACGGTTCAGGGAGACGACTTTCTCAATATACTCCTGTGCAGCTTCGTCTTTTGCACCTCTATTGTAAGCCATTAACTTGTCCTCCTCCCCTTAAAAATCCAGGCCGCCTTCACGGGCGCCCTCGGCCAGTTCCTGCACACGGCCATGATAGATATAGCCGCCGCGGTCAAAGACCACATTCTCAATGCCCTTGGCCTTCGCACGCTCAGCGATCAGGGCGCCGACCTTGCGGGCGGCTTCCTTGTTGCCGGTGGGGCCTTCGATGGACTTATCCAGTGTAGAAGCGGAGACCAGAGTGACGCCGTTAACGTCGTCAATGATCTGCGCATAGATGTTCGCATTGCTGCGGAACACGTTCAGGCGAGGTCTCTCGGGGGTGCCGGAGATCTTGCCGCGCACTCTCTTATGACGCTTGAGACGCTGCGCATTCGTGTTAGGTTTCTTAATCATTTAGGCACACCTCCTATTACTTCTTACCGCCGGTCTTGCCTTCCTTGCGGCGGACGACCTCATCGACGTATTTGATACCCTTGCCCTTGTAAGGCTCGGGGGGTCTCTTACCTCTCACCTCAGCGGCGAACTGACCAACCTGCTGCTTGTCAATGCCGTTGATGATGATCTTGTTGTTGGCGGGCACATCGATGGTGATGCCGTCCACCTCGTCCACGGTGACATCGTGGGAGAAGCCCAGCTTCATGACCAGCTGCTTGCCCTTCTTCTCAACTCTGTAGCCAACGCCGTTGACCTCCAGCTCCTTCTTGTAGCCCTCGGTCACACCGATGACCATGTTGTGGAGCAGGGTGCGGGTCAGGCCGTGGAGGCTGCGGTTGAGCTTCTCATCGTTGGGGCGGGTCACATGGATGGCGCCGTCCTGGCAGGTGATGGTCATAGCGGGATTCATGGTCTTGGTGAGGGTACCCTTGGGGCCCTTGACCGTAACAACATTTCCATCGCCGATGGTGACTTCAACGCCTGCAGGTACTGTGATAGGCATTCTGCCGATACGAGACATACAGATTTACCTCCTTTACCATACAAACGCCAGGACTTCGCCGCCGACATGGAGCTTGCGGGCTTCCTTGTCGGTCATGACGCCCTTGGACGTGGAAACAATAGCGATACCGAGGCCGCGGAGCACCTTGGGCATCTCGTCGGCGCCGACGTACATACGCAGGCCGGGCTTAGACACACGGCGGAGGCCGGTGATGACCTTCTCCTTGCCCAGATACTTCAGGGTGATCTTAATGGTACCCTGGCAGCCGTCCTCAACGAACTGGTAGGACTTGATATAGCCCTCCTCGAAGAGGATCTTGGCGATGGCCAGCTTCAGCTTGGAAGCGGGCACATTCACGGACTCATGCTTGGCATTGTTGGCGTTTCTGATACGGGTGAGCATATCAGCGATAGGATCTGTGATTTGCATTTGTGAACCTCCTGTTATGAATTACAGACTTTCGTCTGTGGTGACAGCCGGAGTATCATCCCGCCCGGAGTGAACGGGAAGACTTCCGGCGTCCGAATATTACCAGCTTGCCTTCTTGACGCCAGGGATCTGGCCCTTGTAGGCGAGCTCTCTGAAGCAAATACGGCAGATGCCGTAGTTGCGCAGATACGCGTGGGGTCTGCCGCAGATCTTGCAGCGGTTATAGTAGCGAGTAGAGAACTTGGGGTCCTTCTGCTGCTTCATTACCATAGACTTTCTAGCCATTACTTCATCCTCCGATTAGTTGTAGAAGGGAGCGCCCACCATGGTCAGCAGCTCTTTTGCCTCTTCATCCGTCTTGGCAGTGGTGCAGATCACGATGTCCATGCCGCGGATGGCGTCTACCTTATCGTACTCGATCTCAGGGAAGATCAGCTGCTCCTTGATGCCGAAGCAGTAGTTGCCTCTGCCATCGAAGGAGTTGGGGTTGATGCCCCGGAAGTCACGGACACGGGGCAGCGCCACGTTGAACAGACGGTCCAGGAACTCCCACATCTTGTCCTGACGGAGGGTGACCTTCACGCCGACGGTCTGACCCTCACGGACCTTGAAGTTTGCAACGGACTTCTTAGCCTTGGTGGGGACAGCCTTCTGGCCGGTGATGGCGGTAATGTCATTGATGATCGCCTCGACGACCTTGGCGTTGTCCTTAGCCTCGGAGGAACCGACGTTAATGACAACCTTGTCGATCTTGGGGATCTCCATAACGCTCTTGTACTGGAACTTGGTCATCAGAGCAGGAGCGATCTCAGCTTTATACTTATCCTTCAAAGTAGGCATTCTATACGCTCCTTTCTTAGATCTGCTCGCCGCACTTCTTGCAAATGCGGACGGACTTGGTCTTGCCGTTCTCCTCTACGGAGCCGTGGCCGATGCGGGTGGCCTTGCCGCACTTGGGGCAGACCAGCATGACCTTGGAGGCTCTCAGGGGGATGGCCTTGCGGATAATGCCGCTCTCCTGATCCTGACGGGTAGCGCGCACATGGCAGTCGGCCATGTTGATGCCCTCGACCAGGACCTTACCAACGGTGGGCATGGTGGAGAGAACCTTGCCCTGCTTGCCCTTATCCTTGCCGGACAGGACAACGACTGTATCATTCGTTTTGATCTTCATCTAGGTACCCCCTTAAATGACTTCCGGAGCCAGGGACAGGATCTTCATGTAGTCCTTGTCGCGGAGCTCTCTTGCCACAGGCCCAAAGATACGGGTGCCTCTGGGGTTCTTGTCGTCCTTAATGAGAACGGCTGCGTTCTCGTCAAAGCGCACATAGGTGCCGTCTGCACGGCGGACGCCGCGGCAGGTACGGACGATGACAGCCTTGACGACCTCGCCCTTCTTCACAGTGCCGCCGGGAGCAGCCTTGCGAACGGAAGCAACGATGACGTCGCCGATGTTGCCGTACTTGCGCTTGGAGCCGCCCAGAACGCGGATGCACTTAATTTCCTTGGCGCCGGTATTGTCGGCAACCTTCAGGTAACTTTCCTGCTGAATCATCGAACCGGCCTCCTTACTTCGCTTTTTCGATAATCTCTACCAGTCTCCAGCGCTTGTCCTTGGACAGGGGACGAGTCTCCATCACGCGGACGGTATCGCCGATGCCGCACTCGTTGTTCTCGTCATGCGCCTTGAGCTTGTAGGTTCTCTTGATCGTCTTCTTGTAGAGGGCATGCTGTACGCTGTCCTCGATCGCAACCACGATTGTCTTATCCATCTTATTGGAGACGACGGTGCCAACCCTGGTTTTGCGGAAAGCTCTTGTATCTTCCACTTGAGTTTACCTCCTTAGGCTTCGGTCCGAAGCTCCCTTTCGCGTAAAATAGTCTTGACTCGGGCAATGTCCTTCTTGACAGTCTGGATCTTCAGAGGGTTATCCAGCTGGTTGGTTGCATGCTGCATCCGCAGGAAGAACAGGTCCTTCTTCAGAGAAGTCAGCTGCGCCTCGAGCTCTGCGGTGGTCTTGTCCCGTAATTCATTTGCCTTCATCATTATTCACCACCATTTCCGGACTCGGTGTCTTCCTTAGCCACGATCTTGCACTTGACAGGCAGCTTGTGGATAGCAAGACGAAGTGCTTCCTTGGCGACCTCTTCGGAAACGCCGCCGATCTCAAACATGACTTTGCCGGGCTTCACAACTGCGACCCAGAACTCGGGGCCGCCCTTACCGGAACCCATTCGAGTACCGATAGCCTTCTTGGAAACGGGCTTGTCAGGGAAAATCTTGATCCAGACCTTACCGCCACGCTTGGTGTAACGGGTCATGGCCACACGGGCGGCCTCGATCTGATTGCTGGTGATCCAGCCGGGCTCACAAGCGGCAATGCCGTAATCGCCGTAAGCCACGAAATTTCCGCGGGAAGCAGCGCCCTTCATGCGGCCTCTCTGCTGCTTGCGGTATTTAACTCTCTTAGGCAGAAGCATTAGCGGTTGCCTCCTTCCCTCCGGCTGTTATTTCTGTTGCCGTAGTTTCTGTTGCCGCGGCGGTCGCCACGACGGTCATTGTTTCTGCGCTCACGTCTGGGCTGCTCAACCTTGGTCTCACGGAGCGTGGAGTTGAGAACCTCGCCCTTGTAGATCCAAACCTTGACGCCGATCTTACCGTAGGTGGTGTTGGCCTCGGTGAAGCCGTAGTCGATGTCAGCACGGATGGTCTGCAGGGGAATGGTGCCCTCGTGATAGGTCTCGCTGCGGGCGATCTCAGCGCCGCCGAGGCGGCCGCCGCAGGTAACCTTGATGCCCTTGGCGCCCAGGCGAGTGGCGTTCTGCATGGCCTTCTTCATGGCTCTGCGGTAGCCGATACGCTTCTCCAGCTGAGCGGCGATGTTCTCGGCCACCAGCTGTGCGTTCATGTCGGGGCTGCGAACCTCAACGATGTTGACGTTCACGGGCTTCTTCAGCATGGCCTCCAGCTTCAGGCGCAGCTTCTCGATCTCGCTGCCGCCCTTGCCGATCACGACGCCGGGGCGGGAGCAGTGGATGTTGATGCGAACCTTGTTCGCGTTATCTCTTTCAATCTCGATCTTGGCAATGCCAGCGGAGTACAGAGTGCTCTTCAGGTACTTGCGGATGTTGTAATCCTCAACTACCAGATCACCAACCTTATCCTCGCGAGCATACCAGCGAGAGTCCCAATCCTTGATTACGCCAACGCGCAGTCCATGGGGATTAACTTTCTGTCCCATAAGTTACCTCCTGCTTAATCCTTCTCGCTGACCACGACGGTGATGTGAGAAGTTCTCTTGTTGATTCTGTAGGATCTGCCCTGCGCGCGAGGCATGGCCCGCTTCAGGATGGGGCCGGGATCGGCGGACACAGCAGACACATAGAGCTTATCTACATCCATACCGTGGTTATTCTCTGCATTGGCCACTGCGCTGTTCAGGAGCTTCAGGAGAAGCTCAGAAGCAGCCTTGGGGGTCTGCATAAGAATTGCGGCCGCAGTCTTAACATCCTTGCCGCGGATCAGATCGCAGACGATCTGGACCTTGCGGGGAGAAATGCGGGCGTAACTCAGATGTGCTTTCGCTTCCATTTAACGCTTCCTCCTTACTTTGTATTGGTGGTCTTGCTGCCAGAATGACCTCTGAAGGTTCTGGTGGGAGCAAATTCGCCCAGCTTGTGGCCAACCATGTCCTCGGTGACATACACGGGAACATGCTTGCGGCCGTCGTGGACGGCGATGGTGTGGCCGACGAAGGAGGGGAAAATGGTGGATGCTCTGGACCAGGTCTTGAGCACCTTTTTCTCATTGGCCTTGTTGAGTTCCTCGACGCGCTTGTACAGCTCAGGAGCTACGAAAGGGCCTTTTTTAATGCTTCTGCTCATTGTATTTCCTCCTTACTTGCTGTTTCTGCGCTTGACGATGAACTTATCGGTGGGGTTCTTCGTCTTGCGGGTCTTGTAACCCATAGCAGGCTTGCCCCAGGGAGTGACAGGTCCGGGACGACCAACGGGGCTCTTGCCCTCGCCGCCGCCGTGGGGGTGGTCATTGGGGTTCATAACAGAGCCGCGGACGGTGGGGCGGATGCCCATGTGACGCTTGCGGCCAGCCTTGCCCAGGTGGACGTTCTCATGATCGATGTTGCCGATCTGGCCGATGGTCGCCTTGCAGTCCATACGGATGTAACGGACCTCGCCGGAGGGCATACGGATCTGCGCCATAGCGCCGTCCTTAGCCATGAGCTGAGCGGAGGTACCGGCGGAGCGGACCAGCTGAGCGCCGCGGCCGGGGTAGATCTCCACATTGTGGATAACAGTACCAACAGGGATGTTGGCGATGGGCAGCGCGTTGCCGGGCTTGATGTCCGCAGCGGTGGAGGACAGGACGGTGTCGCCAGCCTTCAGACCCACGGGAGCCAGGATATAGCGCTTCTCGGTGCCGTAGTCAACCAGAGCGATGAAGGCGCTGCGGTTGGGGTCGTACTCCAGACGGAGGACGCTGCCGGGCACGTCGATCAGGTCACGCTTGAAGTCGATGACTCTGTACTTTCTCTTGTTGCCGCCGCCGTGATGACGAACGGTGATTCTGCCGTAGCTGTTACGGCCAGCGTGCTTCTTGAGGGGCTCCACAAGGCTGCGCTCGGGTTTCGCCTTCTTATCAACGCCATCGAAACCGGATACGGTCATGTTTCTGCGAGACGGCGTGGTCGGCTTAAAAGTTTTAATAGCCATGATTAGTTCTCTCCTTGTTTGAGATTTGAATTAGACCATGCCTTCGAAGAACTCGATGCTCTTGGAGTCCTCGGTCAGCTCAACATAAGCCTTCTTGGTAGCAGCGGTGCGGCCCATGGGGTTTGCGCCCACGCGCTTCTGCTTGCCCTTGGTCTTAACGGTGTTCACGGACTTGACCTTTACACCGAAAATTTCAGCGATCGCCTGCTTGATCTCGATCTTGTTGGCGGAGGTGGCGACCTCGAAGACGTACTTCTTCTCGCCGCTCTCGGCCATGGACTTCTCGGTAATCACAGGACGAAGGATAACGTCATATGCAGTCTTCATTATGCGAATACCTCCTCAATCTTAGCCACAGCAGCCTTGTCGACCACCAGCTTGTTGCAGTTCACGATGTCGTAGACATTGATGAGGTTTGCGAAAGTGGTGTTGCAGCCGGGGATGTTCCGGGAGCTGAGGATCACGTTCTGGTTGACCTCGGGGGTCACGACCATGGCCTTCTTCTCGGCGCCAACTGCATTAAGGAAGGTCTTGAAGGTCTTGGTCTTCACCTCGTCCATCTTGATCTCGTCCACAACGATGAGATCGCCGGAAGCGACCTTAGCGGACAGAGCGGACTTCAGAGCCAGACGCTTCACCTTCTTGTTCAGGGTGTAGCTGTAATCTCTGGGCTTGGGGGCAAACACGACGCCGCCGTGAGTCCACTGGGGAGCACGGATGGAGCCCTGTCTTGCGCGGCCGGTGCCCTTCTGGCGCCACGGCTTAATGCCGCCGCCTCTGACCTCTGCGCGGGTCAGGGTGCTCTGGGTACCCTGGCGGCAGTTAGCCAGATGATTCTTTACGACATCGTGTACAACGGAAGCGTTGGGCTCGATGCCAAACACGGCTTCGGAGAGTTCGATCTCACCGACCTGCTTGCCGGTCATATCATAAACATTCGTCTTAGGCATGAATTACACTCCTCTCCATTAGCCTCTTGCGGAAGCCTTCTGCGGGTTACGTCCGGAAGCCTTCTGCGGGTTCTTGCTGATGTCTGCGCCAGCCTGCTTGACCTTGTTGTTCTTGACGGTGTTCTTCAGCACCACCAGGCCGCCCTTGGGGCCGGGGATAGCGCCGCGAATCACGATCATGTTGAGGTCAGCGTCTACCTTCACAACATCAAGATTCTGCACAGTGACCTGATCAACGCCCATCTGGCCTGCGCCGATCTTGCCCTTGTAGATACGGGAAGGAGTGGAGCAGGAGTTCATGGAGCCGGCATGTCTGTGGACAGGGCCGCCGCCATGGGTGGTGGGGGTACGCTGTGCGCCAAAACGCTTGATAACGCCCTGATAGCCATGGCCCTTGGAGATACCGGTGACATCGATCTTGTCGCCAGCGGCAAACACGTCTGCCTTTACCTCGTCGCCGACCTGCAGGGTGCTGTTCTCCAGGCGGAACTCCTTGAGAACCTTCTTCATGGCCACATTGGCCTTCTTGAGATGACCAGCCTCAGGCTTGGTGAGCTTGGACTCCTTCACGTCCTGATAGCCCAGCTGCACTGCGGTGTAGCCGTCCTTTTCCATGGTCTTCAGCTGAGTAACGGTGCAGGGGCCGGCTTCCACGACGGTAACCGGAATGACCTTGCCGCTCTCATCGAAGATCTGGGTCATACCCACTTTCTTGCCGATGATTGCTTTCTGCATAGTGATTTCCTCCTATTAGGTTATTGGTTGGCACATTGGGATGCCAACTTGACCCGTCCGCCTTGGCGGACTTGGTGACTGTAGTTCCGTGGGTTGGGGGAATTACAGCTTTATCTCAATCTCAACGCCTGCGGGAAGCTCAAGGCCCATGAGAGCCTCAACGCACTTCTGGGAGGGGTTGAGAATATCGATCAGTCTCTTGTGGGTGCGGCGCTCGAACTGCTCACGGCTGTCCTTGTACTTATGCACTGCACGAAGAATGGTGACAACTTCCTTCTTGGTAGGAAGCGGAATGGGGCCGGAAACCTGTGCGCCGTTGCGCTTAGCGGTCTCCACGATCTTTTCTGCGCTGGAATCGATGATCTGATGATCGTAGGCCTTCAGGCGGATCCGGATCATTTCTTTGTTTGCCATTGTGGGTTTTCCTCCTTAGATGTCGTACTCAGTTATGTTGTGAGTCGCTGGGTACGGTCGAAAGCATCTGTCCGCTATGCCGTGCGTATCATTCCGGGCCATAGAAAAGACCGGCAGCAAGCCGGCCCAGACTACCTCCCCGGCGATATACGCCGCGAAGCAGTGCTTCCAGCCGCCCGATTAACGGACATACTCCGCAGAAGTTACCGGTTTTCACCGCAATCTCCTGTTTCATCGCAGTTTGCGCTCAAAACTCGCGCCTGAGTATAATACAACAAATCCCCTCTTTTGTCAAGAGGGGATTTGAATTTTTTCGGGATAAAACGTGCCTGCGTCTGCGGTCCTCCGCCGAATCGCGCGGTATAATCCGGTTACTTCTTCGTTTCCTTTTTCCCCGTGCAAAAACCGATGACCCGCTTCACCTGATCCTCGGTCATGTACTTGAGGGGCACCAGGTTGACGCTCCGGCGGTTGGGATAGAGCAGCAGGGCGTTTTGATTTCTCCGCACCCGCCAGGTCTTGGTCCAGAGGACCCGGGCCTGTCCCCCGTCGGTCTTTACCGTCCAACCGTCCCGATCAAAGAGATACTCGAGCTTCTGCGTGGCAAGGCCCGAGCGCTTATGCTCCCGGCGGATGTTCTGCCGGTATACCGCCAGCAGGGCCAGCACCGCCAGCACCAACACTAGGATCACGCTCAGGGGCATTTCCTTGGGCAGCTTTCCATTGTAGGCCAGGGCCAGCACCGCGATCACCAGCACCGCCACCGCCAGGGAAAAGCCCCGGAGGAACTGGCTCCACTTGAGCTTGGCGAATTCCGGGTACTCGATGCCGTAGACGGTCACCGCCACTTGGGATTCCTTTTTCTTTGCCAATGCCCGGCCCTCTTAGTAGGCCACGCCCCAGTAGACCATCTTCTGGGCGGGCTTGCCGCAGATGGGGCACACATCGGACAGATGCTCCTGCTGGAAGGGGATGCAGCGGGAGGTCATCCCGGCCTTCTCCTTCATGTCCAGCTCGCACTGGAGATTGCCGCACCACATGGTCTTGATGAAGCCGCCGTGCTCCTCCTGGAGCTTTTTGGCCTCCTCCAGGGAGTAAGCGGCGTAGGTGTGCTCCTGGATGTTCTTGGCGGCCTTGGCATACATGCCGTCGTGGACAGCGTCCAGGATCTGGGGGATCTTCTCCTCCAACTCATCCAGAGACAGGGTGATCTTCTCGCCGCTGTCACGCCGGACGGCCACGCACTGGTTCTTCTCCAGATCCTTGGGGCCGATCTCGATGCGCAGGGGCACGCCCTTCATCTCGTACTCGGCGAACTTCCAGCCGGGGGAGTTGTCGGAGAAGTCGCCCTTGGCCCGGAGGCCAATACTCTTCATGCGCTCCACCAGGGTCTCTGCCGCCTCGGTGACGCCGGGCTTATGGGCGGCGATGGGCAGGATGATGACCTGGATGGGGGCGATTCTGGGGGGCAGCACCAGGCCGTTGTTGTCGCCGTGGGTCATGATGATGCCGCCGATGATCCGGGTGGACAGGCCCCAGGAGGTCTCGAAGGGGTGGGTCTGCTGGTTGTTCTTATCGGTGAAGGTGATGTCAAAGGCCGTGGGGAAGCCGTCGCCGAAGTAGTGGCTGGTGCCGGCCTGGAGGGCCTTCCGGTCGTGCATCATGCACTCGATGGTATAGGTGCGCTCAGCGCCAGCGAACTTCTCCTTGTCGGTCTTCTGGCCCCGGATGACGGGCATGGCCAGGATGTTCTCACAGAGGTTTGCGTAGGTCTCCAGCTGCTGCTCGGTCTCGGCAATGGCCTCCTCAGGGGTGGCGTGGAGGGTGTGGCCCTCCTGCCACAGGAATTCCCGGTGACGGAGGAAGGGCCGGGAGGTCTTCTCCCAGCGGAGCACGCTGCACCACTGGTTGTACAGCAGGGGCAGGTCTCTCCAGGAGTGGACAATGTGGCTCCAATGGTCGCAGAACAGGGTCTCAGAGGTAGGGCGGATGCACAGCCGCTCCTCCAGCTTCTCACTGCCGCCATGGGTGACCCAGGCGCACTCGGGGGCGAAGCCGGACACATGATCCTTCTCCTTCTGGAGCAGGCTCTCGGGGATCAGCATGGGCATGGACACGTTGGTGTGGCCAGTGCGCTTGAAGTCCGCGTCCAGCTCCTTCTGGATATTCTCCCAGATGGCGTAGCCGTAGGGCCGCAGAATGAACATGCCCTTGGTGCTGGTGTAGTCGATGAGCTCCGCTTTGGTGCATACGTCGGTATACCACTTGGCGAAGTCCACCTCCATATCGGTGATGCGTTCCACCTGTTTCTTCTCTTTTGCCATTTTGTTTTCATCCTTTCGCGCTGCGCGCTATGGTCAGGGCTTCTGGGCCCATAATTGCGTATAGGATATCATAGCACACATTTGAGGTCTGTTCAAGTATCCGCCCGCCAATTCCCGCCCCCAGAGGAAAAATTTCTTCCGGGCACAGCCTGTCGAATCCAGGGAGATTTTCTTGCCGAAAGCAAGGGCTCGCCGATTCCGAAAATCCCGTCGAATCCCGCCGCCCCGAAACCTACATTTTACACGGAAAAACAACAATCTCCGTACATACGTCGTTGTCTCCGGTGTTGTCTTATTATCTTAGGTCAGATTAGATTAGATTAGGTTCAGTTATTTTAGGTCTGGTTAGGTGCGCCATTACACGCGGGCACAGGAAAGCGGCGGCAACGCTTCTGTAACGTTACCGCCGCCATGACAAATTCGGGATTCAGAGCCGCTTTCCGTAGAGGTAGAAGTCCTCGCCCCAGGCGCTGCCCTCCCCCAGCCGGGCAAAGCCCTCCTTTTCGTAGATGTGGATGGCCCGGTCATAGTCCCGGCTCACCAGCAGCCGCGCCGCCTTGCAGCCCCGCTTTCGGCACCAGTCCAGGGCGCACCGGAAGGCCGCCGTGCCCAGGCCCCGATCCTGCCGCTTCGGCTCCAGGGCCAGCCGGGACAGCTCCCAGGCGGAATCATAGGGCTCCGGCCACCGGAATTCATCCTCGCCGGTCTCATGTACCGCGATGAGTCCCAGGGTCTCCCCCGCCTCGTTTTCAATGCGCAGGAGATGGCCCTGCTCGTAATCCTCCCAGAGAATGGCCGCGTTGGGATAGTCCTCGGACCAGTGGCTGTCCTCGGCAGCCCGAGCCGCCCGATGGCACAGTGCCAGCAGCTCCGGCAGGTCCGTTTCCTCCGCCGGGATCAGTGTTAGATTCATTGTATCGCTCTTTTCCGCAATATTTTATGTTATTCGTCTTTCTTCTGGGCCTCGTCCCGCTCCAGCACCTGCTGATGCCGGGCCGCCGCACGCTCCGCCGCCTTTTTCTCCCGGCGCTTGGACGCGCGCCGGCACAACAGCACGATGACCACCACGATCAGGGCAAGGGGCAGGAGAATGGGAATGGCCGCCGCAAATACCTTGCCCAGGCCCCTGGCCGCCTGGCCCAGGAACTCCACGGAGCCTAGGAATGCGGTCTTCAGCTGCTGGAGATAGCTGGGGTCGGGCTCCTCGGGCTCCGGGGTCAGCTCTTGCACCTCGCTGATTTGGATGGTCACGGTGCTGTAACCCACCTGCCGGTCCCAGTTTGTGAGCTGGGCCTGAAGCTGCTCGGTCTGGGTGCGGATCTCCCCCAGGCGGCTCTCCAGCTTGATCATATCGTCCACGGTCTCCGCCTGCTCCATGAGACTCAGAAGCCGCTGCTCCTGGACGTTCAGGGAGTCCAGCTGGGCCTGGGTATCGGAGTACTGAGCGGTGATGTTTTCGGCGTCGGAGGTGAGATAGGTCACGTTGCCCACTTCGGACAGCGCGCCGGTGAGATCGGAATAGTGCTCCTTGGGCACCCGGATGGTAAAGCTGGCGGTGCGGCCCGAATACCAGCCGTAGGACTGAGACTGGAGGTCATTGCCGGTGACGCTGGAATTCTCCATAAAGGCGCCGTATTTGTTCACCAGTTCATTGACCTTCTGGACGCTGGCATCAAAATCCAGGGTCTCCAGCTCCCCGTAGGCGGAGTAGATGATCTTGGAGGCCAGGTCGTCGGAGGTGTCGCTGGATACAAAGCCCGCGGCGTCAGAGCCGGCGGCGTTCTCCTGGGCCGCCTCCTCCGGGGCGATCTCAGCGGTCTCGTAGGCCGCCGTGTCGTAGGCGTAGTCCGCCGCCATCATGGGCTCCTGTGCGGCGGCTGCTTCCCCGTACCCGGCCCCATTGTCCTCCGGGCCGCCGGTGCCGCTGGCGGCGGAGCCGCAGGCGGTGAGGCTCAGGGCCAGGATCAGGGTCAATGCCAGGCAAAACAATCTTTTTCGTTTCATGGTCGTTTCTCCCTTCGTTTTCTTTTGGTCTCTTGGTTCCTTCTACCACTATAGACGCATTTTATGAGAAACGGTTCCAACTAATTTAGAAAAAATAAGGCAATAACGTATAAAAGAAATAGAGTGCCGCCTTTCGACAGCACTCTATCTATTACACTATTATATAGTATTTAGGCTTTCGGAGCAACAGTCAGAGTGCCATCGGCATTCTCAGTAACGGTGCCGTTGAGGGTGCAGCCCTCGCCCACGGTCAGCTTGTTGATGATGCCGGGAGCGGTGACGTTCCAGACAGCGCCGTCCTTCAGGGTGACCTCAACGGTGTTGTCGCCGTTGAAGAAGTTCCGGTTCTCCACATGGGCCAGGTAGTAGAACTCCTTGATGGTGAAGTGGGTGTTCTGCTTGCCGTTCTCGTCGATATGACGGGTCTCGGTAGCGGAAACCGCGCCGTTGAGCACAGCGCCCTTGCCCAGGGTCACGAACAGAGGCTTGGGCTTCTGGCCGTAGTAGCCGGTGCCGTTGTAAATGTCGCCGTTCAGGGTCACATCGGTGGCGTTCAGGAAGGTGTCAGGCTTGACCACGGGCATACCGCCAGGGCCACCAGGACCGCCAGGGCCACCGGGGCCGCCAGGACCGCCGGGGCCGCCAGGACCGCCGGGGCCGCCGGGGCCGCCAGGACCGCCAGGACCGCCGGGGCCGCCAGCCATGGGATCAAAGCTGGGGGCGGGCATCTTGGAGGTGATCTGGCCGTTCTCGGAGGGCCAGCCAGCAACCTCGTTAAACTCGGTGTTGAACATGGGGCCGGCGTCGGTCATCTTGGCGCCAACCAGGTTATCGTCGTCGTCCATCATCTGGAGGATCACACCACTCGCGGAGTGCAGCTTCGCGCCGTCCTCCACGTCGCAGGTCACGCCGCCGGACTTCAGCAGGAAGACGGCGTTGTTGGCATTGACCTCGGTGCCCTCGGTGTAGACGATCTTGCCGTCGCCGTGGGCCATAACGCCGAATTCGCAGTCGATGCGGGTGATGCGGCCCTTGCCCTGGCCCTCATAGACGGTCTCGCCGGTGATGGGGGACACATACTTGATGGTGCCCTTGGAGGACTTGTATACGCCGGTGCCGCCGCGGAGGACAGCGCCGTGGGTGCCGACCTTGATATCCACGCCGGAGAACTCCTCATAGGCATTGCCGATGATGTAGGAGCCGTAGCCGGAGCCGTACTTCTTGGAGTAGGGATCCTTGGCGTCGTCGGCGGACAGGTTCTCGCCCAGGAGGATCATGTCGGAATCCGCCACATACAGGTGCATGTTCTGGCCGGCGTCGGTGGACAGAACGCCCCACTGGTTGGCCTTGAAGCAGGAATCCACGACGTAAGCGGTACCCCGGTCGCCCTCCAGGTTGATGCCCCGGGCGTTGCCGGTGATGCCCAGCACCCAGGGGGGCGCAACCATGGTCTTCTGGTTGGCGGAGTTCACATAGCCGTCATAGAGCTTGCCGCCGCGGACGGTGACGTTGCAGTCCTTGAACAGGCACTCGGAGCGGTCGTCGCAGAAGACGGCGGGCTTTGCCACGCCCACGGAGTTGATCTGGGTGTTCTCCACGGTGAGCTTTGCGCCCTTGAAGCCAGCCAGCACGGAGCCGTAGCCGGAGAAGTCGCAGACGTGCTTGCCGTCGGACTTGGTGTCAAAGTTCAGAACGGAGTTCTTGATGCTGTAGGTGCCGCCCACGGACACCACAGCGGAGAAGTCATCGGAGGTGGAGTTGATCACGCCGCCGTCAATGCCCTCCGCGGTGACAGCGCCGCCGGTAACGGCAGCCTTCACGGAGTTCTTTTCGTCAACGCCCTTCTCGGTGACCATCACAGCGGCACGGTAGGGCTCGATGCCGCGCTTATCAAAGCTGGCAGGCTGCTCGGTCATGGGCTCGGTGACGATGAATTCCGCGTTGTCGGGATATTCCTTCCCGGCGACATAAGAAACTTCTACGCCGTCCACCAGCACAGTAACCAGCTTGCCCTCAGGAGCAGTAAAGGTTTTCATGTGGGATTCTCCTTTATGTTCAGATTATGGAAAGCTGTTTTGCTTTCTAACTGCTTATTAGTATACTGCCTTTCCGGGTAAATTACAAGAATTTATTGGGGTGTGATTGGGTGCTGAGGCAACAATATGTGCTCTTAGGTGGCGGTTTGTTTGGGGAGATGGGGGCACTGACGCGCCAAAGGCCCCTTTGTGCAAGGGAGCAGGATTTGCCATAGAAAATTCTGAAGGAAAGTACCCCAAATTCTTCTCTATTCTCTCTTCTCTGCGCCCGCCCCGCGGGCGCGGCCTAAAAGTCGTCTCCCCATCCGTCATCATAGTATTCATAGTCATCATAATCGTCATAGTAGTAGTCATCCTCCCAGGTGTCCCCGGGGTCTGACCAGTCGTCATAGTAGTAGTCGTCGTCCCAGGTATCGCCGGGATCCGACCAATCGTCGTAATAGTCGTCGTCATAGTCCCAGCCCGCGTCGTTGGACTCGTAATACTGCCCATCCTCGATGTAATAGCTGTTCCCAAAGCCGATGAACTCATTCTTTTCCCCGTCCCAGTACCAGATGTCGCCGTCCTCGTCGTACCAGTAGTAGGGGGTCCCGGCGTCCCCGGGATCGGAGCCGTCAGCGGGGGCGGCGGGCGTCTCGGGCACAGGCTTCGGGGCCGTGGACCAGCCGCTTTCATAGGTACAGCTGGCAAGCATATTCCGACTCAGAGCAGAATAGACCTCCAGCCGCTCAGCGGGGGCCAGGGCCACCGTCACCAGCGCATAGCCCGTGGGGCCGTAATACCGCACCTCCACCGTGCCGGTCAGGGGCTCTGCCAGGCCCTGGGCACTGCCGTCCACCGTGACGGTCCCGGCAGCGCTGTAATAGCTGCCCCAGTCCGCGCACTGGATATCAGCTGTGGACAGAAGCCGATCCCCGCAGAGCTCCGTCAGAACGTTCTGAAGCATGGCCTCCAGCTGGGGCTGGGCCGTACCCAGTCCGGCGGTCATGCTCTCGTCATAGCCGGAGATGGGCAGGAACCCCAGCAGGATCCTGGCGGCGGCATCCTCAGTGCCCTCCCCCACAGCGGCGGTGAACAGCAGGGAATTGGCCCGGCTCGGATCCTCCTGGGCGGTCAGCGTAGAGGGATAGGAGACCTCCACACCCCAGAAGTCCCCGGGAAACGGGGCAGTCTGATCCAGCAGATCATCGGCCCCCGGCAGCAGCGGCATATCCCCGGTGTAGGACAGGGTGTTCCCGGCCCCGTCCTCCAGGCTCAGGGAATCGATGAGCCAGAGGGCGTCATAATAGTCCCCGTTCTCTAGGTACAGCTCCGCCCCGTCGGTCATGATCACGGCACCGGACTGCTCCATGGTGCCGTAGAGGCTCATGCTGTACCAGTGCCCCTCCCCGTCGATGACCAGGTACAGGGGCTCCCCGTCATACTTCCAGTAGCCCATGAAGTCGGCGAGATCCGCAGTATACTCCAGCTTCTCCGCCTCCGTGGCGAGTGTGGCCGCCGCTTCCCCGCCGGATTGGGCGTCACTATCGGAAGCAGCGGAAGCCGATGCGGGCGCTCCGCCGCAGGCCGCCAGCAGAAGGCACAGCAGCAGGGCCAGAAAACACAGGCAATTCTTCTTTTTCATAGCAAATTCCTCCTAATTCTTATGAGAAAGTCCCGCAGAGAAAGAGATCCCACCGTATAATTAAATTATACGGTGGGATAGTTTGAATTGCTATTAACCAAAGGTTAGGGCAATGCCGCGCAAATCGGCAAGAGAGTCCGGCGAGAGATTTTACCTCAGAAATAGGTATCCTCCAGCATTCCCAGCAGCGTCTGCCGCTTGGTGCGGGTGTCCCCGGTGATCTGGAGCTTGGCGTAGATGACGTTCATATACTGCTTGACGGTGCCCTCGGACAGATAGAGCCTTTGGGCGATCTCCCGGTTGGTGAGCCGCTGGGCCATGAGCCGCGTCAGCTCCAGCTCCCGCCGGGTCAGCTTAGAAAGCCTCGCCGGAGCCCCCAGGCTCAGCCGGAGCCGCCGCTCCTCAAAGCGTTCTCCCAGGCTCTGGACGGTCTTCACGGCTGCCTTTGGCTCAGAGACAGGTATATCCTTGATGTATTGGAAGCTCTCTCCAAATCCAACCAGAAGCCCGTCAGCGGCCGCCGCAGTCAGAGCCGTCTCCAGCAGCCGCTGCGCCTCCTCCTGCTTGCCCAGCTGCCAGTAGGCGGCGGCGGTTTGGATCTCCACTTGGATGGCCACCAGGGCATAATGGAAGCTCCGGCAGGTCTCCAGCAGTGCTTCCCGCCGGGCAGCCACCTTGGCATATTCCCCCTGGCAGAGATAGACCTGGTTCTCGATGAGCTCCATCATGGGTCTGCCCGGGGCCAGAAAGTGTACGGTGGAGAGCCGATGCTCCCGGAACAGGGCCGGAATGTGCTCGGGCTGCCCTAAAATGGCGTAATAATATGCGGAGATGCTGTCAAATATGTTGACCCAGGCGGGATTATGCCGGGCCAGCAGCGCCCGGCGGCGCTCCGGAATGGAGATCTTGGGCCCGTCATCTGTCCATAGCCTCAGCCGCAAAGCCAGAAGGTCGCAGCACAGGGCGATGCTCTCCTGGCCGTTTCCCGCCACCCGGTCATAGGCCCGTTCCAGCCCGATGACCGCGTCGGCAAAACGCCCCTGGAGAAAATCCGCCTCGGCTCCCATCACAAGCTCCGCCCCCTGGCCGTGGCCATTTGTGACCTTGTAATAGTGGGGCATACACTCGTCCATCTCCCGGCGCTCCCGCTCCAGTGCCCCGGGCTCCCGGTGAAACATCATCAGCACTGAGGGAGAGCCGAAGGTCCAGCCTCCGGAGGTCTGAATGCTGACGGCCGGGCGGGTCATCTGGGCGCTGGCGCTCCGGTGGAGGCGGCTCATGGCCCCAATGTCGTTGTAGGAGAGGAAGCTCATAATGAGGTCGTGCTCCCCCAGCAGATTGCCCCTTTCCCGGGGCGGGAGGTCAGAACCGGCCTCCAAAGCCTTCAGAAATGTCCGCTCCAGGGCCAGCATCTTCGGGATGTTCTTCCAGTTGAACATGACCCGCATGAGCACCAGCAGCGCCAGGAGATGCCGCTGTAAGATCTCCTCCGGACAGCGATCCAGGCAGGTCAGCACTGCCTGGGGATCCAGGGTGCTCAGGCAGATACCCGCATCCCGCGCCACAGTCCGGAGCAGCCCCTCATAGTCCCCGGCGGCATGGAAAAACCGAAAGGCGTGGAGATACTGGCCATGCTCCAGATACCACCGGCCATAGCGGCCTTGGCTGCGCGCCTGAACCCCCCAGGGCAGCTCCGAGAACCGCCGCGCCGCGCACGCCTTCATCATATGGTGGAACCGGTAGGTCCGGCCGTCCGGCAGCCGCTGGACAAAGGCGTTCTGCTCCGTCAGAGCCGCAAGGCGCTGACGAGCCCGGGGATCCCCAGTGACGAATTCCGCCATTTCCGCCGTAAATTCATCGCAGAGGCCCAGAACGGCCAGAAATTCCTGCTGGTCCCGGGGCAGCGGCTCCAGAAGCGCCGAGGAGAACATCTCGTAGATGTCCGCCCTGCCCTGGGGCAGCGCGCCGGTTTGCCGGAGGGCCTGGAGATTTAAGTACACCGCCGAGAACCATCCCTCGCTGGAGCGGAGCAGTTCGGAAAGCTGCCCCTCCGTCAGCTCCGTCCCCCAGCGCCGGGCATAGGCGGAAAGCCCCGGGGCGTCCAGCCGCAGCTCCTCCGGGCCGATGCGATGGAGGCGGCTCCCCAGCCGAAGGAGCTGGGCCCCGGACAGGAATTGATCCCGGCTGGCCAGGATCAGGTGGACGTTCTCCGGCAGCCGCAGGGCCAGCTCGCAGAGGAAATCCGTCACCCGTCCGTCCCGGAGCAGGTGGAAGTCGTCTAAAAAGAGATAGCAGGGCGGGCCGGACAGGGCATGGCACAGGTCATCCAAAAGCATACTGGCCCCGGCGGCGTCAGCCGGACAATCGTAGTCCTGAAGAATGGTCAGGCCGCCCCGCCGGAAGGTGTCCTGAAGGCTCCGCCAGAAGATCGGGAGATTGTCCGAATAGACGCTGACCCGCAGGACCCTGGGCTGCTGGCCGGATCCCCGCTGGGACAGGAACCAGCCGACGGCGGTGGTCTTGCCGTAGCCCATAGGGGCCACCACGGTGGTCAGAGCACAGCGGGAGATGGGCTCCAGGGCGCGCCGGAGCCGGGGCGAGATGTAGACGGAGGGGGTGGAATTCGGCATAGCGGAGCCTCCTGGCGGCATTGGCCGCGGTTTCTTGAGTCTAGTATAGCAGAAAAACGGGGGATGTGGGCGGGAATTTGGGAAGTTTTTGCGGGAGATCGGTGGTCTGCGTCGCGCGCCGGGATGCGGCACGAATTTCGTCCGGCGCTTTTCTTACAATTACCACATCCTTGCGAGGAACTGACGCCTTGCAGGTGGTCAGCTGGCTGCTAGGCACGATCACGCTCAGACCCGAAGGCCCTTACCAGACAAAACAGGCGCAGCGCATACCAATATGCACCGCACCTGTTTTCAATCCGTCGCCCTTGGGTGACACCTCAAATTATGATTCTCTCTTCTTTGAGCCCATCTCAGCGGGCGTTTCACTCCCCGTGATCCGGATCCACCTGGGATCCGCCTGTGGGCGTAATGGCCGTAATGATCTCGCCGCTGTCGTCCCGGCGGGTGGTCACGGTAAAGCCGTTAAAATACAGGGTTCCGATCTCGCCCTGAGAGGGATCCTCCTCGTCCACATAGTCGTAGTCAGACCGGGCGGGATAGCCCTCGGCGGCCACCAGGTCACTGAGGCTCTTGCCCATATACTTGGACACGTCGTCATAGGTGGCAGTGGAGGTGGGAGCCGGAGGAGAAATGGCCGGAGAGGAGTTGCCGCTGTTATTGCCGCCATTCACCGTGCCGCCGTTAGAGGGCTTGGTGGTAGGCTTCGTGGTAGTGGACGTACCGGAGGCGGTAGCGGAGGGAGAGGTTTCCCCTGCCTCGCCGTGGTCGGCCTGATCGGGCTCGCCGCCCTGGGTCTGGCCGGTGGTCTCGCCATTGTCAGTGGTAGGCTGGGCGCTGATCTCCGGAGCCAGCGAGGGCTGAGAGGAGGGATCCACCGCCACGCCGAAGGTATGGAGGCCCTCAGGGGTGGTGCTGTCCACAGCGGACTCGGTGCTGATGCCGCAGCCCGCCAGCATCAGTGCCGCCAGGATCCCGGCCAAAGCCGGAGTCAATCGCTTCATGTTTCGCTTCATATGGAAATACGCTCCTTTCTGCGTGCGGCTAATGTTCCGTTTTATCCGTACATTATAGCACAGGAAGGTCCGTTTGGCTATAGCAAACTGCCAATTATAAGAAATTCTTAATTCAGATGAGCTGATGGAGCCCATCGATGAACGCGGCGGTATCCGGTGCCTTGAACAGGGCGCTTCCGGCCACCAGCACGTTGGCCCCGGCCTCCACGCAGGTCTTGGCAGTCTCCAGGTTCACGCCGCCGTCCACCTCCAGCTCCACGCCGGGGGTGCGGACGTCGATGATCTTCCGGAGGGCCCGAACCTTGCCCATCATGTCCTCCATGAACTTCTGGCCCCCGAAGCCGGGCTCCACGGTCATGACAAGGATCATGTCCATGAGATCCATGTAGGGATCCAGGGCCGAGGCGGGAGTGCCGGGCTTGATGGACATGGCGGCCCGGACGCCCTTCTGGCGGATCAGCTTCAGGGCCTCGATATTGTGCTCCTCCGTGTCGGCCTCCTGGTGGATGGTCAGGATATCCGCCCCGGCGTCGCAGAACTGCTCCACATACCGGAGGGGCCGGTCGATCATCAGGTGCACGTCCAGGGGCAGCTTCGTGATCTTCCGAATGGCCGCCACCACGGGGATGCCAATGGTGATATTGGGGACGAACAGGCCGTCCATCACGTCAATATGTACATAGTCTGCGCCGCATGCCTCGATGTGGCGAATATCCCGCTCCAGATTCACAAAATCCGCGGACAGAATGGAAGGGGCTACCTTGATCATATCTCTTATCCTCCAAAATCAGCCCAGCTGCACGCCGGTGGTGGAGACCAGGTGAACCTGATAGCCAGCGTCCTCCATGGCCTTGACGATAGCCGCCTTGTGGCTGTGGCCGAAGGCCTCCAGGGTCACCTGGAGCTCCACAGCGGCCTGACGGTTGATGGAAATGAACTGGTTGTGCTCCAGCTTGATGATGTTGCCCTGCTGCTGGGAGATGATCTGGGCTACCTTCACAAGCTCGCCGGGCTGATCCGGCAGCAGCACCGAGAAGGTGAATACCCGGCCCCGGCGGATCAGGCCGTGCTGGATCAGGCTGCTCATGGTAATCACGTCCATGTTGCCGCCGCTGAGGATGGGCACCACGCACTTGCCCTTGCAGTCGATGTGGTTCAGGGCCGCCACGGTGAGCAGGCCCGCGTTCTCCACGATCATCTTGTGCTTCTCGGTCATGTCCAGGAACGCGTCCACCAGCTCGTCATCCTCGATGGTCACGATCTCGTCCACATTCTCCTGGACGTAGGGGAACACCTTGTCGCCCACAGTCTTCACCGCCACGCCGTCGGCAATGGTGGAGGAGTTGGGCAGGGTCACGGGATGCCCAGCCTCCAGGGCCGCCTTCATGGAAGCAGCGCCCACGGGCTCCACACCGATGACCTTCACGTTGGGGTTCAGCAGCTTGGTGAGGGTGCTGACGCCGGCGGCCAGTCCGCCGCCGCCAATGGGCATCAGGATGATGTCCACATCGGGAAGATCCTTGAAGATCTCATAGGCAATGGTGCCCTGGCCGGTGGCCACGGTCAGGTCGTTAAAGGGATGGACATAGGTGAGGCCCTTTTCCTCGCTGAGCCGCTGGGCCACGGCGGCGGCCTCGTCAAAGCAGCTGCCCTCCAGCACCACGTTGGCGCCGTAGTCCTTGGTGTTGTTGACCTTCACCAGGGGCGTGGTGGTGGGCATGACGATGGTGGCCTGGATTCCGGCCCGCTGGGCGGCAAAGGCCACGCCCTGGGCATGGTTGCCCGCAGAGGCGGTGACGAGGCCCCGGGCCTTCTCCTCGTCGGTAAGGGTGGAGACCTTGTAGCAGGCGCCGCGCACCTTATAGGCCCCGGTGACCTGCATATTCTCGGGCTTGATATAGACCTGGCCCCCGGTACACTTGGAATAGTAGGGGCTGTAGATCAGGCTGGTGTTGGAGAGGATCCCGGAGAGCAGGTCTCTGGCCTCCCGGAACTCAGTAAGCGTCATCATTGCAATTACCTTCTTTATGATCGTTTTGCGCCCGGTGGTACGGATCCTTCGACACATTCCGAACGCCTATTTGTTATGTATCCAGTATAATATGAAATGGAATGGGTGTCAATCGGTCATACTACAGAAATCCGGGGGAAAACAGGGGCGGATTTACGTTGTATTGCCCTTGACACCGGGCCGGGAATGCGGTACAATGGCATCGTGAAAGGTAAATTAAATTGAAAAATCATTTGCAGCATTCCGTAACTTTGAGTTACAGCCTTTCCATCTTTGCTCAAACGAATAAAATAGAATATAAAAGGCGCTTTGAGCCTGCTCGGCAAGGCCGCAGTCGGATAGAAGTGCCCAAAAAGGAGTAGAAAGTATTATGGACGAAAAGATCCCCGAACTGACTTTGACCCCCGACCTCACCGATACCCCCACCCTGGAGACCGCTCCCCAGGAGGCCGCACCCGCCCCCCAGCCGGCGGTGGACCTGTCCAGCCTGAGCCCCGCGGAGCAGAAGGCGGTGCTGGACTTCGCCGAGAAGATCGACCTGCACGATTCCGGCGTAGTGCTCCAGTACGGCGCGGCGGCCCAGAAGAACATCGCCAATTTCTCCGAATCCACCCTGAACGCCGTCCGCACTAAGGATCTCGGCGAACTGGGCGATATGGTCACGGGCCTGGTGACAGAGCTCAAGGGCTTCTCCGCCCAGGAGGAGGAAAAGAAGGGCTTCCTGGGCATGTTCAAGAAGGCCTCCAACAACCTCCAGTCCATGAAGGTGAAGTATGACAAGGCCGAGGCCAATGTGGACAAGATCGCCGAGCAGCTGGAGGCCCACCAGGTGGTGCTCATGAAGGATGTAGCCCTGCTGGATCAGATGTATGACAAAAACCTGGAGTACTTCAAGCAGCTGTCCATGTACATTCTGGCCGGCGAAAAGAAGCTGGCCGACGAGCGGGCCACCACCCTTCAAGAGCTCTACGCCAAGGCCCAGGCCTCCGGCCTCCCCGAGGACGCCCAGGCGGCCAACGACTACGCGGCCCTCTGCGACCGGTTTGAGAAGAAGCTCTATGATCTGAAGCTCACCCGGCAGATCTCCATTCAGATGGGCCCCCAGATCCGCATGATCCAGAATAACGACACCCTGATGACCGAGAAGATCCAGACCTCCCTGGTGAACACCATCCCCCTGTGGAAGAGCCAGATGGTCCTGGCCCTGGGCATCTCCCATTCCAAGCAGGCCATGGAGGCCCAGCGGGCCGTCTCCGATATGACCAATGAGCTGCTCCGAAAGAACGCGGACATGCTCAAGGTGGCCACCGTGGAGACCGCCAAGGAATCCGAGCGGGGCATCGTGGACATCGAGACCCTCCAGCACACCAACGAGAGCCTGATCTCCACCCTGGACGAGGTCATGAGCATCCAGGCCGAGGGCCGTCAGAAGCGCCAGGAGGCCGAGGTGGAGCTCCAGCGCATCGAGGGCGAGCTGCGGCAGAAGCTGCTGGAAGTCCGCAAGTAGTTTTTTCAGCCAATACCGTGCAAATGGGTTTGCCGATTTGCGCGGTGTTGCCTGTTCCCCATGAACCTGGCGCGGGCGGCGATTTTCTGGTCGTCTGCGCCCTTTTTGAAAGAAAGCTAGGTAACCATGAAACGTTTTGCAAGATTTTTGAGTCTGTTTTTGACCCTGGGCATTCTCTGCGGCCTGCTGGCCCTGCCAGCCTCCGCCGCCTCCGACGTGGTGTCGGCCCCGGATGCGGAAAACGGCATTTTCTATGTGGATGACGCGAACTGCCTCTCCGACACCACGAAAAATTATATCAACAGCCAAAACATCGCCCTGACCAACGCCTGCGGGGGCCAGGTGGCGGTGGTGACAATCCCGCACCTCAATGATCTCGACGCCCAGGAGTACGCCATCGAGGTCTTCAACAGCTGGGGCGTGGGCGACAGCCAGAAGAACAACGGCACCGTCTTCCTGCTGGTCACCGAGGAGAAGAAATGCTGGGCCGTGGCGGGCACCGGCATCGACGATGCGCTCACGGACAGCACCCTGGGGAACATCCTGGAGGGCAGCTGCTATGACGATCTGGACGCCGGGAATTACGACCGGGCCGTCTACAACACAGTCAAGCGGATCTTCGCCTGGTATCAGCGGTATTACAATGTAGACCTGTCCAGCTACAGCTCCACCCGGGTCACCTCCGGCAGGGCCGGATGGGGCGGCGGCGCGGTGGCCGGGATCGGCTACGCGGTGGGCAGCCTCATCAGCGGCGTGTTCCAGGTCATCATTATGCTCATCGTGCTGGTGATCGTCCTGGTCTTCGTGTTCGGCAGCATGCGGCGGCCCGGATTCTGGTGCTTCGGCGGTCCCAGCTGGTGCTGGCCCGGGCCTCGCGGGCCCAGAGGGCCCTGGGGACGGGGGCCCAGAGATCCCTGGGGGCCTGGCGGCGGCCATAGAGGCCCCGGCGGCTTTGGCGGGCCAGGCAGCTTCGGCGGCTTCGGCGGAGGCCGCACCGGAGGCGGCGGCGCTGGACGAGGCGGCGGCTTTGGCGGAGGCTTCGGCGGCGGACACACCGGTGGAGGCGGCGCTGGCAGACGGTGAGAAACGCCCGCGAATACGGGTTCAGAGTTGTCGTCCCCCAAAGGGATTTCCTCCGAGACTTTGCCCCGTCACAGCACCTGAGGGCGGCGAATTGAAAATGGGGTGCATTGCGGAGCTTTACGCAATGCACCCTATTTGTCTGCCTGAGAAGATTTTGAACCCGCCGGCAGGAGTGATATCAGTCGCCCGCCTTTGTCGCACCAGGTGCGAAAATGCCTGCATAGCATTGAACTTTCATTGTAGAGAAGGACAAAAAAGATCCGCCGCAGCACCCGCTGCGGCGGATCTTTTCTCTCACGCGATAACATTGTAGATCATCACAAAATGGCACACGCTGCCCAGCACGATAAACACATGGAAGATCTCGTGGCACCCAAAATACTTGTTATCCCGTCCGGGCCACTTCAGCGCGTACAGCACCCCGCCCACGGAGTACAGGATCCCGCCTGCCAGCAGCATGGCGAAGCTGGTGGCATTCATCACCGCATGGAGGGGATAGATGGCGAAGATGGCCGTCCAGCCCATGACCAGGTAGATAAGAGACGTGAGAATCCGGGGCATCTTGATCCAGAACAGGGTAAAGGCCGTGCCGAGGATGGCCATGGCCCAGATCACCGCCAGCATCACCTTCCCGGAGACCATGCCTCCCAGGGAGATGGTGCAGATGGGGGTGTAGGTACCGGCGATCAGGAAGTAGATCATGGTATGATCCAGCTTCCGGAGGAACAGCCGCCCCTGGACGCCGGTGTTGAGGCTGTGATAGACGGTGCTGGCCGTGTAGAGGCACAGCATGCTCACTGCGTAGATGGACACGGCGGTGATGGTCACCGGGCCGGAGCCCATGGAAATGGTCATATGGAGCAGGATGGCCAGGGCCGCCAGAGCAAAGAGAATGCCCACGGCATGGGTCAGCGCGGAGTAGGGCCGCAGGCCGTCATAGGGGTTCCGCCCCTTTTCGCTGAATTTTTCTTTCATGAGAACCGACCTCCCGGGGTTTTACTACTTTCAGTATACCCCCGGGATCGCGGAAAGTCAAGTTCATAACCGTAAAATATCATTATGAATATTATATTGCACCTAGTGCAAGATTCAGGAGGATGCAGAGGGCTGCCCCCAGCGCCGTGGGCAGAGCCATGGCCCAGAGCGTCCATTTGATGCTCCCGGTCTCCCGGCGGATGGTCAGACAGGTGGTAGCGCAGGGCCAATGGAACAGGAAGAACACCCCGGTACACAGAGCCGTTTTCCAGTCGAAGCCCATAGCGGAGAGCCCCTGGGCCAATGCTCCAGGATCCGTAGTGAATCCCGCGCCTCCGCCGATGAGCAGCACCAGGGGCAGCACGATCTCATTGGCCGGGAACCCGAGAAGGAACCCCAGCAGCACCGGGCCGCCCAGCCCCAGAAGCTCCCCAATGGGCCCCAGAAGCTCCGCCAGCCAGCCAAGGAGGCTCCCCTCCCCCACCTGTATCTGCCCCAGGCTCCAGATGATGAGCCCCGCCGGGGCCGCCGCCACCGCCGCGCGCTTGAGCACCGTCAGCGTCCGATCCAGAAGCGACCGCACCAGCACCTTCCCCACCTGAGGCCGCCGATAGGGCGGCAGCTCCAGCACAAAGGCCGAGGGCAGCCCCCGGAGCAGCGTCCGGGACAGGATCCAGCTGAGGCCCAAGGCGGCCCCCAGGCTCAGAAGCAGGAACCCGGTAAGGCCCAGCGCCGCCCCGGCGCTTCCGGCTCCCCGTGGCAGAAGGAAGGCCGTCAGCAGCAGGAGCAGCGCCCCGAATCGGCCATTGCAGGGGATCAGGCTGTTCGTGAGGATGCCTAGCAGCCGCTCCCGGGGCGACTCGATGATCCGGCAGCCCGTGACCCCCACGGCGTTGCAGCCCAGACCCATGCACATGGTGAGCCCCAGCTTCCCGCAGCCCCCGCACCGGGACAGGGCGTGATCCAGATTATAGGCCACCCGGGGCAGATACCCCAGATCCTCCAGCAGGGTGAACAGCGGGAAAAAGATGGCCATGGGCGGCAGCATCACGGCGATGACCCGCCCCGCCGTCAGCAGCACCCCGTCCATGAGCGCCCCCCGGAGCCACCAGGGCCACCGGCCCATCATTGGCAGCAGGCGCTCATAGCTCCACCGGATGCCCCGCCACAGGAGCTCCGAGGGCACATTGGCCCCGGCCACCGTCAGCCATAAGATCAGGAACAGCAGCAGGGCCATCAGGGGCAGGCCGGTTTTTCGCCCTGTCAGCAGCCGATCCCACAGGAGCTGCCAGTCCCGGCCCCGATCCTCCCCGGACACCACCCGCCCGGCGATCTCCTGGGCCAGCTCCGCCCGCTGCCGCCGATCCTCCGGCACAGCCAGGGGCCTTGGCCGGGAAAAATCCTCGCAGATCAGCCGCACCTGCTCCTGGAGCTCCACCAGGCCCTCTCCCCGGCCTGCGGAGCCGGACACCACCGGAACGCCCAGAATCCCGGACAGCCTCCGGATGTCCAGAGTGATGCCCCGGCGGGCGGCCTCGTCCATGAGGTTCACCAGCACCACCACCCGGCGGACCTGGGAGAGCACCTGGAGGGTCAGGATCAGGTTTCGCTCCAGGGCTGTGGCGTCGCAGACCACCACCAGGCAGTCGAAATCCCCCTCATCGATGATTTTTCCGGCCACCTGCTCCTCCTGAGACCGGGGCGTCAGGGAGTAGGTGCCCGGGAGATCCGTGACCGCATAGTCCTTTCCCTTGTAGCGGTAGCCCCCCTGGGCCAGGGCCACGGTCTTCCCGGGCCAGTTGCCCGTGTGCTGCCGGAGGCCCGTGAGGGCGTTGAACACCGTGGACTTTCCCACGTTGGGATTCCCCGCCAGCAGCACCTGATAGGGCCGGGTCATGGGGACGCCTCCAGCAGGACGGTTTCTGCGTCCTCCCGGCGCAGGGCAATAACCGCGCCCCGGATGAGATACGCCGCCGGAGATCCCGCCGGGCTCCGGTGGAGCTTTGTCACCGTGGCCCCGGGGGTGAGGCCCAGCTCCTCCAGCCGCTGCCGGAGCGGCATAGGCGTTAGGACCGCCCGAACCCGGCCTGGGGTGTTCAGGGGCAGACGATCCAGCGTCAAATTGTTCATAGGAATGCCTCCTTTGCCGTTCCCGTGGCCGGGGATGGCAGGAGCAGACTATGCTGGAGGGATGGAGGGTGTGACGGGGCGGGGGAGATTTTTGAGTGAATGGGGAAAATTGGGGAAATGATCGTAAATTTTGCCGCTCTGCAAAAATCTACGGTCTCCGACGGCCCTCTTTCTGCACCGGCAGAAAGAGGGGAACGACCGGCCAAAGGGCTCTGCCCTTTGGCCGGTCTCTTTGGCCGTTCTTTATGTTTGACAGTGATTTGACGTATCGGTGCCAGACGTAGGCGCATCGGTGCCTAGCCCGAATTCTAATCAGGGGGGGCGGCGTGCCTGCGGTACTGCTTCCGCCCCCCTTCGTGCCTACTGCGGTGCATTCCATGCATTACATTGTACGAGGTACTCCGTTCGGTGCAACTGGCTACACTCCACCACGTCATTGCGAGGAGTTGCATCGCAACGATGTGGCAATCCGTATCTCCCTTGCCACTCTATAAAAACTAATTCCCCCGGAGGTCGCTGGTTCTCGTATAGCAATAAAAAGCGGACTGCCCCTTTCCTTCCCCGCATAGAAAAAAGAGCACCCCGCCCGGGGTGCTCTTTGAATTTGAATCTAGCCTTACATACCCGCTTCCAGATCCCGCTGATGCACATAAGACACCAGGTCCAGGGTCTTGCTGGTATAGCCCGCCTCGTTGTCATACCAGGCCACCAGCTTGAGGAAGTTGTCCGCCAGCTCGATGCCGGCCTTGGCGTCGAAGATGCAGGTGCGCTTATCGCCCACGAAGTCCGTGGACACCACGTCGTCCTCGGTGTAGCCCAGGATGCCCTTCATATAGGTCTCGGAGGCCTCCCTGACGGTCTTGCAGATCTCCTG
>CAKTEB010000021.1 GCA_934546685.1 uncultured Oscillospiraceae bacterium | reverse complement strand
TTTTACGCGTAAGCGAGGAATAGAGGGCTATGCCCGCATATGAACAACCACCGGCTTCGCCGGTGGCTGTGTTTTTTTTATGTGGCGCTGTCCTGAACCCCTTATGGAGTGCATAGAATTTAGGGTAATCCCGCACAAATCGGCAAGAGCGTCTGGCGCGAGGTTTTTCGTCAGAAAAAGGTGGAAAACCGCAGACGAATTTGTGCGGCGTTGCCTTAGGGAATGAAATTGTCAAAAGACAGTTGACAGCTTTGTTAGCAGGTGCTAACATATCCCTGAACAAATGAGAATTGGAGGGGTTTCTATGACGCTGGATCAGTTGCATCCCGGACAGGACGCTTACATTACCGGGGTGGATTGTCAGGAGCCGTCCTTGCGAAAACATATATTAGATATGGGCCTGACCCCTGGCACGGAAGTCACCATGGTCAAGGCCGCACCGCTGGGAGACCCTCTGGAGCTGCGGCTTCGAGGATATGAGCTGACTCTGCGTAAGGCAGACGCTGCCATGGTACGTCTGTCCGACGTCCACCCGGCCCATGCCCAGGCGGAGGAGCAGCCTCGCCGCTGGGCTGTGCCCCATCCGGGCGTGGGCGAGACCGTTACATACCGGGGCGGCAAGGCTCAGGAGAAAATTCGCGCTGGGGAGCCCCTTCGATTTGCCCTGGCGGGGAATCAGAACTGCGGCAAAACCACGCTGTTTAATCAGCTTACCGGCTCCAATCAGCACGTGGGCAATTTTCCGGGCGTTACCGTGGATCGAAAGGACGGCGTGATCCGCGGCCACAGCGAGGCCACGGTGACGGATCTGCCTGGGATTTACTCCTTGTCACCCTATACCAGCGAGGAAATTGTCACCCGTCAATTCCTGCTGGAGGAGCATCCTGACGGAATCATCAATATCCTGGATGCCACCAACATCGAGCGGAATCTGTATCTGACCATTCAGCTCATAGAACTGGGCATTCCTATGGTACTGGCCCTGAACATGATGGACGAGGTCAGAGACAACGGAGGCACCATCCAGATCAATGCGCTGGAGGCGGCGCTGGGCGTCCCGGTGGTTCCCATTTCTGCGGCGAAAAACGAGGGCATTGACGAACTGATTGACCACTGCATCCATGTGGCGCGATATGGGGAAACACCGGCTCGAACGGATTTCTGCGATGGCTTCGGCCCCGACGGCGGCGCGGTACATCGGTGCATCCATGCAGTGACCCACCTCATCGAGGACCATGCCCAACGGGAGCATCTTCCAGTGAAGTTCTGCGCCACAAAGCTCATCGAGGGGGACGAGCCCATCCTGAAAACGCTGTCCCTGGACCAGAATGAGGTGGAGACACTGGAGCATATTATTACCCAGATGGAACAGGAGCGCGGCCTGGATCGTATGGCGGCTCTGGCGGATATGCGCTTCCAATTCATCACCGGACTGTGCCGGGAGACTGTGGTGCATCCACGGGAGAGTCGGGAGCGGCTGCGCAGCAAGAAAATCGACAAGGTGCTCACCGGCAAATACACGGCGATCCCGGCCTTTGTGGGGATCATGGCACTGGTGTTTTTCCTGACCTTCGGGGTGGTGGGCGCGTGGCTGTCGGATATGATGGAGCTGGGGATCAATTGGTTTACGGCCATCTGTGACCAGGGGCTCACAGCCTACGGAATAAACCCTGTGGTTCACTCTCTCATCATCGACGGCGTATTTGCGGGGGTGGGCAGCGTACTCAGCTTTCTGCCTATCATTGTGGTGCTGTTCTTCTTCCTGTCGATTCTGGAGGACAGCGGCTACATGGCCCGGGTGGCGTTTGTGATGGACAAGCTCCTGCGAAAAATCGGCCTTTCGGGCCGGAGCTTTGTTCCCATGCTCATTGGGTTTGGCTGCTCGGTGCCGGCCATTATGGCCACGCGGACCCTGCCCTCTGACAGGGATCGGAAGATGACCATTCTGCTGACGCCGTTTATGAGCTGCTCGGCCAAGCTGCCTATCTATGCGCTGTTTACTGCGGCGTTTTTCCCGGATCATGGAGCACTGGTAATGGTGGGCCTCTACTTTACCGGCATTCTGGTGGGAATCCTCTATGCACTTCTTCTGAAAAAGACGGCATTCCGAGGCGAGCCGGTGCCCTTCGTGATGGAGCTGCCCAACTACCGGATGCCCGGACTAAAAAACGTGATGCAGCTCATTGGGGAAAAGGCCAAGGACTTTGTGACCAAGGCCTTTACCGTGATCTTTCTGGCTTCGGTGGTGATTTGGTTCCTCCAGACCTTTGATACCCGGCTCAATGTGGTGACGGATTCCGCGCATAGTCTGCTGGCTCTGGTGGGAAGCTGGATCGCACCCATCTTCCGGCCCCTGGGGTTGGGGGATTGGCGAATCTCTACGGCGCTGATCACCGGCTTTACCGCGAAGGAAAGCGTGGTAAGCACCCTGACCGTGCTGCTGGGCGGCTCCACTGCGGCCCTCTCCAAGCTCTTCAATGTGCATACGGCGATCAGCTTCCTGGTGTTTTCACTGCTCTATACGCCCTGTGTGGCGGCCATTGCCTCGGTAAAGCGGGAGCTGGGGGGCAAGTGGGCGGTAATCGTGGTGATTTCCCAGTGCGCGGTGGCATGGCTGGTGGCCTGCGGCGTTTATCAGCTTGCCTGCCTGCTGTAAGGAGACAGAGATGGACCTGGCAAGTATGATTCTGTTGGGAATGGTGCTGCTGTGGGCGGTGGCGGCGATTCGATATGTGATCCGGCACGGCGCTTGCGGCTGCGGCAGAAGCCATGGCTGCCCCGGAGGCTGCAAGGGCTGCTCCGGCAGCTGCCGTGGATCCCATAGGTGCAAATAAGAATATGGATGCACGAGTTATCATTGTGCATCCGTATTTTTTTTACTGACGGTCTATCCAAAACGCACAGTTCTGACGAAATTTCCTGGAAATCCTTTCTCGGATGGGAAAAAACGAAAAAAGCTGTACCAGTCGGGGCGAATTGTGCTATAATAGTCCCCAAGTTCCCTCCGTGGCACCGAATTTTTGCACGGAAGGCAGAAAGGACATAACAATGGATCAACGTAATCTCTCCATGCTCTGCGACTTCTATGAGCTCACCATGGGCAACGGCTATCTGGAGCAGGGCTTTGAAAAGAAAATCGCCTACTTTGACGTTTTCTTCCGGAATGTCCCCGATGGCGGCGGCTTTGCCATTGCGGCGGGCCTGGAGCAGGTGGTGGAGTACATCCAGCAGCTGCACTTCGGCGAGGACGACATCGCGTATCTGCGGGGCAAAAACATTTTCAGCGAGAAGTTCCTGAATTATCTTGCGAACTTCCACTTCTCTGGCGATATCTACGCGGTCCGTGAGGGCACGCCCATCTTCCCTGGGGAGCCGATTCTGACGGTTCGAGCCCCTGCGCTGGAGGCCCAGCTGGTGGAGACCTACATCCTGCTGGCCCTGAACCATCAGACCATGATCGCCACCAAGGCCTGCCGAATCGTTCGGGCGGCCCAGGGCCGCGCGGTGCTGGAGTTCGGCTCCCGCCGGGCCCAGGGTGCGGACGCGGCCGTCATCGGCGCTCGGGCGGCCTACATCGGCGGCTGCGCCGGCACCGCCTGCACCCTGACGGACAAGCTCTACGGCGTTCCCGCCGGCGGCACCATGGCCCATGCCTGGGTGCAGATGTTCGACAGCGAGTATGAGGCATTCAAGGCCTACTGCGAGGTCTATCCCGACAACGCCACCCTGCTGGTGGACACCTACAACACCCTGAAGAGCGGCGTGCCCAACGCCATCCGGGTGTTTAAGGAGATGCTGGTGCCCAAGGGCATCACCAATTTCGCCATCCGCCTGGATTCCGGCGATATCTCCTACCTGTCCAAGAAGGCCAGAAAAATGCTGGATGACGCGGGTCTGCCCAACTGCAAGATCACCGCGTCCAACGCTCTGGACGAGCACCTGATCCGGGATCTGGTGATGCAGGGGGCTCAGATCGACACCTTTGGCGTGGGCGAGCGGCTCATCACCTCCAGAAGCGAGCCGGTCTTCGGCGGCGTATACAAGCTGGCGGCTGTGGAGAATGACCAGGGGGAGATCATCCCCAAGATCAAGGTCAGTGAGAATACTGAGAAGATTACCAACCCTGGCTTCAAGCGCGTCTACCGCTACTATGACAAGGGCAGCGGCAAGGCCCTGGCCGACGAGCTGTGCCTCCGGGATGAGGTCATCGACTTCACGCAGCCTCACGATATCTTCGATCCCAACGCCACCTGGAAGGTCAAGACCCTGGAGAACTACGAGGTCCGGGAGCTGCTGGAGCCCATCTTTAAGAACGGCGAGCTGGTCTACGAGCTGCCTGCCCTGAAGGACATCCAGACCTACTGCAAGGAGCAGCTGGACACCCTCTGGGACGAGGTCAAGCGCTTTGAGAACCCCCATAAGTACTATGTGGATCTGAGCCGGAAGCTCTGGGAGCTGAAGCGGGAGCTGCTGGCTGCCGCTAAGAAGTAATGAAATCATAAAACTGCGGAGAGTCCGTCGCGGGGCTCTCCGCAGCTTTTATTTTTCATCCTTTCGGATCTGCTTGCACACCTGGTGGACGCCGGTGGCGGCAAAGCCCGATACGGTCCCCACGGCAGCGGCACTGATGGGGTCTCCGGCAGGGAAACCGGGGATCACCTGCCAGCCTACGATCCCAAGTATGCATCCGGCCCCGCCGCAGAGTACCGGGATCCATTTGCACATATGGCCGGCGGCCTTGACAGCCTGTCCCAAAAGAAAGCACAGGGCAGTGATGGCCGCAACGCCGGTGATGCCAAAGTCCAAATATCTCACCTCCTGGTCTATCCTATGCCCAGGGATGGAGCAATGTGCCGGAAATGATACTCCAGAACAGAAAATGCGAATTGTCCGAACTCACTGGAAGTGGTAAAATAAATAGGAATCAAAACATTGCCCCGGCAAACTGGGGGAACAGATACAGGAGGAAACCGATATGGAACAGAAAACATGTGATCTGGTGGTCATCGGCGGAGGCGGCAGCGGCCTGATCGCGGGCTGCCGGGCGGCGACCCTGGGTAAGCAGGTGATCGTATTAGAGAAGGATAAGCGGCTGGGCGGCGGCATGGTCATGGCCTCCACCATGCGTACCTTCGGCAGCCAGTGGCAGAAGGAGCGAAACCTGCCGGACACCACGGCCCTATATATGCGCAACCGCATGGACGAGACCTTCTGGCGGCTGGATCGGAAGCTGGCGGCCTCCATGATCCAGGGCACCGGGCAGTTCTTCGACTGGTTCTGCTCCATCGCGCCTCAGGAGGAGATCGATAAATACTCCGTGGGCCGCTATGTCTTCGATGAGGAGGACGGCCCCTTGGGGCCCCAGTACGGCGGCCCGGGCCGGGGCTCCGGAAAGATGTTCGTGGAGGTCTGCGGCCAGAAGCTCCGGGATTTGGGCGGCGAGATTCTCACCGAGACCATCACCGATGAGATCCTGACGGAAAGCGGCAAGGTCGTGGGCGTGAAGGCGCATCATGCGGACGGCGAAATGGAGATCCGCTGCAAGGCAGTGATCCTTGCCTGCGGCGCGTGGATCCGTAACGAGGAGATGGTCAGGAAGTTCTATCCCCAGCTGGCGGCGGCCCAGCCCTATATGGGCGAGAGCCCCCACATGAGCCGGAACTACACCGGCGACGGCCTCACGCTGGCGGAGAATGCCGGAGCCAAGATGGACACCACCAATCTGACCATTCGGATGATGGGCCCCATGACCATGTGCCGCAGCAAGGTCATGGGCGAGATGGCCGGTTCCGCCTATTCCATCTATGTGAATCTCAAGGGCGAGCGCTTTGTCAGCGAGGCCTCTCAGCTGCGCATGGGCGTGTTTGATTCCGGCTCTGTGCTGGTGGAGCAGCCAGAGGGCAAGGCCTTCGTGATTTTCGATGAGAATAATCTCCGCCACGCCATCGCGGCCGGGGAGGATCAGCCCCAGCCCCAGCTGACCATGCCCTTTGGGGCCAGCCATTTCCCCGCCACCATGGAGGAGGCCAAGGCGGATATGCTCCCGGCGCTGGAGAAGCATGACGGCGTGCTGTTTATGGCGGACACTGTCGAGAAGCTGGCGGAGCAGATCGGCGTTCCCGCGGAAAAGCTCCGGGAGACCATCGAGACCTATAACCATGCCGCCGAGACCGGCATGGACTGGGACTGCTACAAGCCCGCCGAGTGGCTGACGCCCATGAACGAGGCGCCCTATTATGCGGTGAAGGCTGGCCTGGGAACCGACGGCGCCTTCGGCGGCGTGGAGATCGACGAGCATATGCAGGCCAAGGCGGCGGACGGCGGTCTGGTGGACGGACTGTTTGTGGTGGGCGACCTGGCCTCTGGTCGGTTTCTCAACATGGCGGGGATCAAGAAGCAGATCCTCAACGATATGTCCTTTGCCGTGTCCAGCGGCTATGTGGCCGGAACCTACGCGGCACAGAAATATTAAGGCATAGAATATAACGGAAAGCCTGGAGCGGGAATTCCCCGTTCCGGGCTTTTTCGACGGAAAGACTCTGCCGGCGCACCAAACGGCCTCCTCTGCATAGACTGCACTGGATGAGATCCAAATATCGGTGTGAGGAGGCAAACGGCAATGCAAGATTGTATGAATACAGTCTCTGACTTCGGCAACGTCCGGGAGGCGGTGTGCGTCAGCACCCAGAAGATCATGGACGCCTGCCGGGATCAGGACTGCATGGAGGAGCTGCCGGTCTATTTGACCCAGGAGAGCCAGCAGACCCTGGAGTGCGCCACCAGCGTCAAGGCCAGAAGCGCGGAGCTGCTCTACGCGGAGGTGACGGTGGAGCCCATGAGCTATCAGGAGGGCTATTACTGCGTCAGCGTGCAGTATTACTACCGGATCATCGCGGACGCGGTACTCTGCGCGGTACGGCCCGCTGCCATCTACGGCCTGGCGGTGTACAATAAGCGGGTGACGCTGTTCGGAGGCTGTGAGGGGGCCAGAAGCTTTACCAGCGATGGTACCATGGGCACCGGCACGGAGCCCAGAGCCGTGGTGGAGGCAGTGGATCCCGTGATCCTCCGGGCCAAGATCCAGGAGATGTGCCAGTGCCATCGGACCCCGTGCAGCTGCCAGGGGGAGACTCTGCCCCCGGCGGTGGCGGAGGCCTTTGACGATCAGCTGGTGCTCAGCGGCATGAACCGGATGCTTATGGTGACCCTGGGCCAGTTCAGCCTGATCCGCCTGGAGCGGCAGACCCAACTGCTGATCCCCAGCTACGACTACTGCATGCCTGAGAAGTCCTGCAGTGACCGCTGCGGAGCCCCGGAGGATCCCTGCCAGGCGTTCTCCAGAATGCAGTTCCCGGTGCAGGCGTTCTTCCCCCAGTCTGACCGGGAGCGGGTCTGTGGACGCCCCGGCGGCAGCTGCACCTGCGGCTGCGGGCAGAACGGCGCGGCGCAGAGCGGCGGCGACGCGGGCATTCAGGGCCCCGGCACCCGCCCTCCGGCGCTCCCCGGCTCCGGCGGCAGGGGAAAGGGCTGCGGCTCCCGGCAAAATTCCTAAATTATGGGGCGGCAGAGGCTCCGGCTTCTGCAAAAGTTCCAAATCGGAGAAGACCTATTGACAGGGCATAGGGATCGTGCTATGATTTAGGCAAGTTAAGAATGCGAGTAGAGGCGCGGCAAACATCAGTACCCCGGATCCAGGACAGGTATCCGATGCGGGAGAAAGGGAATGCCGCCGAAGGGACAGGGCCGTACCTGCGGACTGTTGCCTGGGTCGTCGGAGAATATCCGCCGGACTGCCACATTGATCTGATGTGGAGCGCTATGAGCATGGCTTAGATGAAACACGCGGTCATTGTCAGCCATGGATGCGCTTGCATTCATGGCTGATTTTTTACATTGGAGGAAGATCACTATGAAGAAACTCATTGCAATGGCCCTGGCAATTTCTATGGCTCTGGGCATGACCGCCTGCGGCTCCGGCAGCAGCTCCGCTGCTTCCGCCGCATCCAACAACGACACCGCCGCTGCTTCCGCCACCGCAGAGACCGCCGGATCTGCCGGCGAGTCCGGCGCCATCCCCGGCCTGGAGGACGGCGTGTTCACCGTGGCCATGGAGTGCGCCTACGCCCCCTATAACTGGACCCAGACCGACGACAGCAACGGCGCGGTGCCCATTAAGGATTCCAACGAGTACGCCAACGGCTATGACATTATGATCGCCAAGAAGATCTGCGAGGCCAACGGCTGGCAGCTGGAGGTCATCCGCTCTGACTGGGACTCCCTGGTGCCTGCTGTTCAGACCGGCACCATTGACGCGGCCATTGCCGGTCAGTCTATGACCGCTGAGCGCGCCGAGCAGGTGGACTTCGCTGGTCCCTACTTCTACGCTACCATCGTCTGCGTCACCAAGGCGGACAGCCAGTACGCAAACGCCGCCTCCATTGCCGACCTGGCTGGCGGCACCTGCACCGCCCAGATCGCTACCATCTGGTATGACAAGTGCCTGCCCCAGATCGAGAACGCCAACATCCTCACCGCTTCCGAGACCGCTCCCGCCATGCTCATGGCACTGGAGAGCAATCAGGTGGACTTCATCTGCACCGATATGCCCACGGCTCAGGGCGCGGTTGCCGCTTACCCTGACATGAAGATCCTGGACTTCTCCGGCACTGACGGCGACTTCCAGTTCACCGATGAGGAGCGGGCAGAGAACGTCAACATCGGCATCTCTGTAAAGAAGGGCAACACCGCTCTGGTGGATGCCATCAACAGCGCCCTGGACGGCATGACTGCTGATGATTTCAACGACATTATGGCGGAGGCTATTTCCATCCAGCCTGTTGGTGAATAATCAAACCTAGTAAGATCCGGTTCGGGCGGGGAGCGCGTGTCTCCTCGCCCACCGCTGTGTAATTTAGAAGGGAAGTGAAAGGCCATGGAACAGCTCACCCAGCTGGGCTCCGATATTGGCAAGCTCTGGAGCAGATATGGAGGCTCCTATCTCAATGGCATCAAGAATACCCTGGTGCTGGCCCTGGTGGCCACGCTCATCGGCTGCGTCATCGGATTTGTCTGCGGCATTCTCCAGACCATCCCCCACACCAAGGCAGACCATCCGGTGAAGCGGTTTTTCCTGGCGCTGATCCGTGTGATCGTTCGGGTGTATGTGGAGGTATTCCGGGGCACGCCCATGGTGCTCCAGGCGGTGTTCGTCTACTATGGCCTGCCGTACTTCACCAATCAGCAGGTGCAGTTCACCAGCGTGTGGGCTGCGGCCATCCTGATCGTATCCATCAATACCGGCGCGTATATGGCGGAGACGGTACGGGGCGGCATCCTGTCCGTGGATCCCGGCCAGACTGAGGGCGCCAAGGCCATCGGCATGAATCATGTGCAGACCATGCTCTATGTGATCCTGCCCCAGGCCCTGCGGAATATCATGCCTCAGATCGGCAACAACTTTATTATCAATGTGAAGGATACCTCCGTGATGTTCATTATCTCCTTTACGGATTTCTTCGCGGTACACCGGGGCGTGGTGGGCGCTACCTACCTGTATTTCCCCTCGGCGGCCATGGAGATGGTGGGCTACTTATGCATGACCCTGATCGCCTCCCTGCTCCTCCGGATGTGGGAGAAGAAGCTGGACGGCGACGACAGCTATACCCTGGCCACCGGCGACCAGCTGGCGCCCACGGCGGGTATGCTGAACCATCCGGGCAAGGGCAGCAACTTTGACGAACGCAGCCCGGAGCACGACGAGATCCAGATGAAGAGGGGGCGGTAACTGTGGCAGAAGAGATCTTAAAGGTAGAGCACCTGTCCAAGTCCTTCGGGGCCCATGCGGTGCTGAAGGATATCGACTTTACGGTGTCCAAGGGCGATGTGACCTGCATCATCGGCGCCTCCGGCTCCGGCAAATCCACCCTGCTCCGGTGTATCAACCTCCTGGAGACGCCCACCAGCGGCGAGATCCTGTTTCACGATCAGAAGATCAACGGCAAGGGCATGAAGGCCACCGCCTACCGGGCCAAGGTGGGCATGGTGTTCCAGTCCTTCAACCTGTTCTCCAATATGACGGTGCTGGAGAACTGCATCGTAGGTCAGACCAAGGTGCTGAAAAAGAACAAGGAGGAGGCCCGGGAGAGCGCCATGCGCTATCTCGAAAAGGTGGGCATGTCCCCCTATATCAACGCCCGGCCCCGGCAGCTGTCCGGCGGCCAGAAGCAGCGGGTGGCCATTGCCCGGGCCCTGGCCATGGAGCCGGAGCTGCTGCTCTTTGACGAGCCTACCTCAGCGCTGGATCCGGAGATGGTAGGCGAGGTGCTGGCTGTTATGCGGGATCTGGCCGCTGAGGGCATGACTATGCTGGTGGTGACCCACGAGATGGCCTTTGCCCGGGACGTTTGCAGCCATGTGGTGTTTATGTCCGAGGGCGTGATCTGTGAGCAGGGCAACCCCAAGGATCTGTTCGAGCATCCCCGGCAGGCGCGAACAAGAGAATTTTTAAGCCGTTTCCTCAATGGATGAGATAAATTACATATGATCAGCGGCGGAGATGCTTGTCTCCGTCGCTTCTTTTTCTCTATGTGGATAAAGAAATGGACAATAGAATGAAAATATGGTAGAATAACATGAAAACTTGTGTGCATTTCAAGGAGACAGAACAATGCGTTTAGAGATCATGGGGATTCCCTTTGATAATGTGACCATGGAGGAGGCGCTGGCGGCGGCAGACCGTCTGCTGGAGCAGCCCGGTACGTCCTACGGCGTGACCCCCAATTCTGAGATCGTCTACGAGACGTTTTTTGACGAAAACCTCCGCCAGATGATCTGCCAGGCGGATCTGATCCTGCCCGACGGAGCCGGCGTGGTGCTGGGGGCGAAAATTCTAGGCACGCCCCTGAAGGAAAAGGTGGCGGGCATCGACTTTGTGCAGAACCTTATGGCCCGGCTGGAGCATACAGATAAGAGCTTTTACTTCCTGGGCAGCAAGCCCGGGGTGGCAGAGACCGCCGCGGAGAAGCTCCATGAGAAATACCCGGAGCTCACCATCTGCGGCACCCATGACGGCTACTTCCAGGACGAGGGCCCGGTGATCGCGGATATCAATGAGAAGCAGCCAGATATCCTTTTGGTGTGCCTGGGCTTTCCCAAGCAGGAGCAGTTCATGTGGAACCACCGGAAGGATCTGAATGTAAAACTGATGCTGGGATTGGGCGGCAGCCTGGACGGCTTTGCGGGCAACGTGAAGCGGGCGCCCAAATGGATGATCCGCTGCAACCTGGAGTGGCTGTATCGGCTGATCCAGGAGCCCAGCCGGATCGGACGGATGATGCGGCTGCCCAAGTTCCTGTGGCGGGTGATTCTCCGCCGGATGAAAGGATGAGACCATGGGAAAGCTGATCGTATTGGAGGGCACCGACGGCTCCGGCAAGGCCACCCAGACCGCGGCGCTGCTGGAGCGGCTCCAAGGAGAGGGCGTGGGCTGCCGGAAGATCGAATTCCCACGCTATGAGAAGGAATCCTCGGTGATGATCCGGGCCTATCTGCGGGGCGACTTCGGCAGCCGTCCAGGAGACGTCAACGCCTATGCGGCCTCCACCTTTTATGCGGTGGATCGGTTCGCCTCCTTCCGGCAGGACTGGGGCGAATACTATAAAAACGGCGGGCTGATCCTGGCGGATCGCTATACCACCTCCAACGCCGTCCATCAGGGCAGCAAACTGGAGGGAAAGGACCGGACAGATTTCTTCGACTGGCTCTTTGACTATGAATACCGGCTGCTGGGTCTGCCGGAGCCGGATATGGTGATCTATCTGGATGTGCCGGTGGATCAGACGGAACAGAATATGCATCGGCGGGAGGCCCAGACGGGCACCTCGGCGGACATCCACGAAAAGGACGACGGCTATCTGCGGGCCTGCCGGATCGCTGCCATAGAGGCGGCGGAACGCTTTGGCTGGCGGCGGATCGCCTGTATGGAAAACAGCGGGATGCGGAGCATCAACGCCATTCATGAGGATATTTACGGTGCTGTAAAGGAGCTGCTGAAATGATTTATGTGATTCTTGGACAGGGCTTTGAAGAGGTAGAGGCCATCGCCGCCTGCGATGTGCTGCGCAGAGCCCGGCTGGACACGAAGCTGGCGGGCATTGGCGGCCTGGAGGTGGCCGGAGCCCATGACATCGTGGTGAAGGCGGATCTCAACGTAGAGGAAATGGATCTCCAGGCTATGGATATGATCGTGCTGCCCGGGGGCCTGGGCGGCGTCGCCTCCATCGAGGCCAGCGAGGCCGCCATGGCGGCAGTGAAATACGCCCTGGACCATGACAAATATGTGGCGGCCATCTGCGCCGCCCCCACGATCCTGGGCAAACGGGGCTGGCTGGACGGCAGAAATGCCGTGTGCTATCCCGGCTGCGAGGGTGACATGGGCAAGGCCATTGTCCATCCGGAGAAGGAAGCGGTGGTAGACGGCAAGCTCATCACTGGCCGCGCGCCCGGAGCCGCCATTGAGTTTGGCCTGACCCTGGCCGGAATGCTCCCCGGCGGGGAGTTTGATCCGGATACCGTGGCCCAGTACATGGTCTATGCGCGCAGATAAGCAGGCGTTTCGCCGACAGGTCCGGCATGCGCCCCGGCAGGTGAATGAAGAAAAGCTGTGCCGGGAGATCCTGAATGCGCCGTGGTTCCAGCGCGCTGGAGCTGTGATGGCCTATGCGGCGATCCCGCCGGAGGCGGAGCTCAAGCCGGTATTGGAGGAGATCCTGCGCCAGGGGAAGCGCCTTTTGCTGCCCCGGTGCGATTCTGACGGAACCATGACGGCCCGGGAAATCCGGGATCTCACAGAGCTCCAGCCCGGAGCCTACGGCATTTTAGAGCCCGCCCCGGATGCCCCCGACGTACCAGCCGATGAGATCGACCTGATCCTGGTGCCGGGCCTGGCCTTTGACCGCCATGGGCGGCGCATGGGCCGGGGAAAGGGCTATTATGACCGATTTTTAACCGGCTATGCCGGAAAGACCATGGGAATCTGCACGCTGCTGGTGCCGGAGGTGCCGGTGGAGCCGCTGGACAGGACCATGGACGCCGTTGTGACGGACAGCGGCATATATTACACGGAAATGGAGGGCGAGGCATGAAGAAAACGAAAAAAGACCAGCAGCCCCAGGAAAACGAAAGCCTTGACTATGCGGAGGATACCCTGTCCTACGGAGACGACGCGCCCCAGGAGGACGAGGAATACTACGAGGATGAGTATTACGACGAGTACGAGGATGATGAGCCAAAGCCCAAGACCCTCAAGCATACCCTGATCTATATGCTGGTGATTCTGGGATGTTCCGTGCTGCTGGCGGTGCTCATGTGGTTCGCGGCGGACGATATCCTGGCGCTGACAAAGCCGGACAACGTCATCACCATCACCATTCAGGACGGCGACACCCTGGAGGACGTGGCCCAGAACCTGAAGGATCACGGCCTGGTGCGGTATAAGTATCTGTTCATCCTCTATGGAAAGTTCAGCCACGCCGAGGAGAAATTCAGCCCCGGCACCTTTGAGCTGAACCAGCTCTTTGACTATCACGCTCTGGTAAACGGCCTGGCGGCCTCCAGCGAGTCCCGGAAGACCGTGACCCTGACCTTCCCGGAGGGCTACTCCAGCGATCAGATCTTCTCCATGCTGGCGGACAATGAGGTGTGCGCGCTGGAGGATCTGGAGGACACCGCCGCCAACTATGAATTCGACTTTGACTTCCTGCAGAACCTGAGCTATGGCAGCTATACCCGCCTGGAGGGCTATCTGTTCCCGGATACCTATGAGTTCTATGTGGACGACGATCCCGTGCGAGTCATCAACAAGATGCTCTCGAATTTTGACAACAAGTTCACCGATACCATGAAGGCGGATATCGACACCCTCAATGATTCCATCCGCAGCCGCATGGAGGCGGAGGGCAGCTTCACCCAGGAGGAGATCGACAGCGCCATGATGGACGTGGGCAAGATCGTCACCGTAGCCTCTCTCATCGAGAAGGAGGCGGGCAGCGACCAGGAGCGGAGCCTTATATCCTCGGTCATCTACAACCGCCTGAATACCAGAGTCCATGAGCTTCTGCAGATCGACGCCACGGTGGAATACGCCCTGGGCGAGCATAAGACGGAGCTCACCGCCAACGATCTGGCCATCGACAACCCCTATAACACTTACCGGAACAAGGGCCTGCCCCCCGGACCCATCGCCAACCCTGGCCTTGCCAGTATTATGGCGGCCATCCACCCGGACAGCACCGACTACTATTTCTATGCCCTCAACGACAGCGGCACCCACACCTTCTTTGAGACCTATATGGATCAGCAGGACTTCCTGAACGGCGTGACCTCCTCGGACAGTACCGATGACACTGCGGAGGAGCAGCAGGATAACACGGACGCTACCAACGACGGCCAGGAGCCCTATTATCAGGAGACCATTATCAATGGAAACGGTGAGGAGGAGACGGTAGATGCGCAATAAACCGGAGCTGCTTTCCCCGGCAGGAGACCCGGAGCGGCTGCAAATGGCGGTGCGCTATGGGGCCGACGCAGTCTATCTGGCGGGCAAAGCCTACGGCATGCGGGCCAAATGCGGCAATTTCAGCGATGAGGAATTGGCGGAGGCCGTAAGGTTCTGCCACTGCCGGGGCGTTAAGGTCTATGTGACTGCCAACGTCTTGGCCCGGACCGGAGAGATCCGGCAGATGCCGCCCTTCCTCCAGCTGTGCCAGGATATCGGCGTGGACGCCTTTATCCTGGGCGATCTGGGGGTATTCAAGGCGGCGGAGAAGTACGCCCCCAAGGTGGAGCGGCACATCAGCACCCAGATGGGCGTGGTGTCCGCGGATACTGCCAAGGCATGGCGTGATCTGGGGGCCACCCGGGTGGTGCTGGCTCGGGAATTGAGCTTCCCGGAGATCCGGGAGATCCGGGAGAACATCCCCGACGACCTGGAGATCGAGGCCTTTGTCCATGGGGCCATGTGTGTGAGCTTTTCCGGCCGCTGCCTGCTGAGCAACTATTTAGCGGGCCGGGACGCCAACCATGGGGCCTGTGCCCAGCCCTGCCGCTGGAAGTACGCCCTTATGGAGGAGCGCCGTCCCGGGGAGTATTTCCCCATCCAGGAGGACGACGACGGCACTTACATCATGAACTCCCGGGATCTCAATATGATCGACCATATCCCGGAGCTTATCGATGCGGGAATCGACTCCTTTAAGATCGAGGGCCGGGCGAAATCCGCCTACTACGCGGCCTGTGTCACCAACGCCTATCGCCATGGCATTGACGCGGCGGTGGCCGGGGAGCCCCTGAAGCCCATCTGGCGGGCGGAGGTGGACAAGATCTCCCACCGGCACTACTACCAGGGTTTTTACTACGGCCAGCCGGAGAAGGGACAGTTCTACGAGGACGCCCGGTATATCCGGGACTGGGACGTGGCGGCCTATGTGGTGTCCTGCGACCCGGAGGGGAATGCGGTGCTTACCCAGCGGGGCCGGATCTGGACCGGCGATACCCTGGAGCTGCTGATCCCCGGGAGAGAACCCATGGAGTTCACAGTGGGGGAGATGCGCAACGCCGACGGCGAAATCGTCACCTACTGTCCCCATCCGGAGATGGAGATCCACCTGCGGCTTCCGGTGGAAGCGCCGCCCTATTCCATTCTGCGGCGGCAGGTGGATGAAAAGACTGCAAAATGAATAATTATACGGCGGGGAGCCTGGTTTGTCAGGCCAGACTCCCCGTTTTATACAGAAAACGAATGTGTACAACAAAAATATGCGCGGAATATGCCGATTCGTGCAAAATGCACCCTTGCCTTTTAGGGGCGAATCGGGTATGATACAAAGAAGAATTCGTAAGCTAGTAGGCAAATGTAAGAGAAAGGCAGCGTGTCCAAATGAAAGCAACTTTGATTTTGGAAAACGGAATGGTCTTCCAGGGTACCAGCATGGGCGCCACCGCAGACTGCATCTGTGAGATGGTATTCAACACGTCCATGGTGGGCTATCAGGAGATCCTTACCGATCCCTCCTACGCAGGCCAGGGCGTGGTGATGACCTATCCCCTGATCGGCAACTATGGTGTCAATCATGAAGATGAGGAGTCCAGAAATCCCTGGGCTGCGGCTATGATCGTCCGGCGTTTGAGCCCCCGTGGAAGCAATTTCCGTAATGAGGGTACGCTGGACGATTATTTGAAGCAGCACCGGATCACCGGCATCTGCGGGGTGGACACCCGTGCCATCACCCGGCTCCTGCGGGATCAGGGTACCATGAACGGCATGATCACCGTGGAGGAAAACCCTGACGTGGAGACCAAACTGAAGATGATCCGGGCCTATCGGGTTCAGGGCACCGTGGAGAAGACCTCCCGGTCCCAGATGCAGATCTATCCTGGCAGCGGCCCCAGAGTGGCGCTTCTCGACCTGGGCGTCAAGGAGAACATGATCCGCTCTCTCCAGAACCGGGGCTGCGAGGTCACGGTATTCCCGGCCCATACTCCGGCTCAGGTGATCCTGGAGGGGGGCTTTGACGGCCTGATGCTCTCCAACGGCCCCGGCGATCCGGCGGACAATGTGCAGATCATCGAGGAACTCAAGAAAATCTACCATTCCGACATGGTGGTATTCGCGGTCTGTCTCGGCCATCAGCTCATGGCCCTGGCCACCGGCGCCACCACCGAAAAGCTGAAATACGGCCATCGCGGCGCAAACCATCCTGTGCGGGACATCGACGAGGGACGGGTATATATCACCTCCCAGAACCACGGCTATGTGGTAAAGGCCGAGAGTGTCAACCCGGAGATCGCCGTGGTGAGCCATGTGAACGTAAACGACGGCACCGTTGAGGGCCTCAAGTATAAGAACGGTCGGATCTTCACCGTCCAGTTCCATCCCGAGGCGGCTCCCGGCCCCAGAGATACTGGTTATCTGTTTGATCGGTTTATTGAGAAGATGGAGGCGAACAAGCATGCCTAAGAATGAAAGCATCAAGAAGGTAATGGTACTGGGCTCCGGCCCCATCATCATCGGCCAGGCGGCGGAGTTTGACTACGCCGGTACCCAGGCCTGCCGCAGTCTGCGGGAGGAGGGCATCGAGGTGGTCCTGGTCAACTCCAACCCCGCCACCATCATGACGGATAAGGACATTGCTGACCATGTCTATATCGAGCCCCTGAACACCGCCTCCGTGACCCAGATCATCGAGATGGAGCGGCCCGACTCCATTCTGCCCACCCTGGGCGGCCAGACGGGCCTGAACCTGGCCATGGCCCTGGCTGAGGACGGCACCCTGGAGAAGTATGGTGTGCGGCTGCTGGGTACCAGCGCCGAGTCCATCCGCAAGGCCGAGGACCGTCAGGGCTTTAAGGACACCATGGAGGCCATTGGCCAGCCCTGCGTCACCTCCAAGGTGGTGGAGAGCGTGGAGGACGCCATGGCCTTTGCCAAGGAGATCGGCCTGCCTGTGATCGTCCGTCCCGCCTATACCCTGGGCGGCACCGGCGGCGGCATTGCCTACACCATGAAGGATCTCCACGAGATCGCCTCCAATGGTATTCGTCTCAGCCGCGTGGGTCAGGTGCTCATTGAGCGCTGCATCTCCGGCTGGAAGGAGATCGAGTACGAGGTGATCCGGGACGGCGCTGGCAACGTTATCACCGTCTGCAACATGGAGAACATCGACCCGGTGGGCGTCCATACCGGTGACTCCGTGGTGGTAGCGCCCTCCCAGACCTTGGCGGACAAGGAGTATCAGATGCTCCGTACCGCGGCCCTGGATATCATCTCCGCTCTGAAGATCGAGGGCGGCTGCAACGTGCAGTTTGCCTTGAAGCCCGACAGCTTTGAATACGCGGTCATCGAGGTCAATCCCCGTGTGTCCCGTTCCTCCGCCCTGGCCTCCAAGGCCACCGGCTACCCCATTGCCAAGGTGGCAGCCAAGATCGCCCTGGGCTACACCCTGGATGAGATCAAGAACAGCGTCACCGGCAAGACCTGCGCCTGCTTTGAGCCTGCCCTCGACTACTGCGTGGTGAAGATCCCCAAGTGGCCCTTTGACAAATTCGTCACCGCCAGCCGGAAACTGGGTACCCAGATGAAGGCCACCGGCGAGGTCATGGCCATCGACAACAGCTTTGAGGGCGCACTGATGAAGGCCGTCCGCTCCCTGGAGCAGCATGTGAATTCCCTCCAGCTGGAGAGCCTCAAGGGCCTTCCTGACGAGGAGATCCGCAGCCGCCTGGAGCTGGTGGATGACCAGCGCCTGTTTGTGATGGTGGAGGCCCTGCGCCGGGGCATTACGCCTGAGGAGATCAACGCCGTTACCAAGGTGGATATCTGGTTCCTGGATCGGTTCCGGGACATTGTCAATATGGAGCGCCGGATTGCCTCTGAACCCCTGGACTACGCCCTGCTCCGCAGCGCCAAGGAGTACGGCTTTACTGACGCCTACATTGGCGAGCTCTGCGGCAAGACCCATTTTGAGATCAAGGCCCTGCGGGATCAGTTGAATATCCACGCCTCCTTTAAGATGGTGGATACCTGCGCGGCGGAGTTCGACGCGGCGACTCCCTACTATTATTCCACCTACGACGATGAAAACGAGGCCGAGGGCACCGATGTTCCCAAGAAGGTGCTGGTACTGGGCTCCGGCCCCATCCGCATTGGCCAGGGCATCGAGTTCGATTTCTGCTCCGTCCACTCCGTCTGGAGCCTCAAGAAGCTGGGCTGCTATACCATCATCGTCAACAACAACCCCGAGACCGTCTCCACGGATTTCGACGTGGCGGATAAGCTGTACTTTGAACCTCTGACTCCCGAGGATGTCCAGAACATCGTGGAGCTGGAGAAGCCCTGGGGCGCTGTGGTGCAGTTCGGCGGCCAGACGGCCATCAAGCTGACCCAGGATCTCACCAACATGGGCGTGCGCATCCTGGGCACCGATGCCGAGGGCGTAGACGCTGCTGAGGATCGGGAGAAGTTCGATGAGATCTTGAAGATCACCCACATCGAAAAGGCCGAGGCCGGCACCTGCTTCACCGCTGAGGAGGGCAAGAAGATCGCCAACCGCATTGGCTACCCGGTGCTGGTGCGCCCCTCCTATGTGCTGGGCGGCCAGGGCATGCAGATCGCATACAACGATAAGGACATTGAGGACTTCATGGCCATTATCAATATGTATTCCCAGGAGCATCCCATTCTGGTGGATAAGTATCTCATGGGCCGAGAGCTGGAGGTGGACGCGGTCTGCGACGGCGAGGATATCCTGATCCCCGGCATCATGGAGCACATCGAGCGGGCCGGCATCCATTCCGGCGACTCTATCTCCGTATATCCCCCCATTAAGATCGAGAAGCGTCATCAGGAGATCATTGCGGACTATTCCAAGCGGCTGGCTACTGCCCTCCATGTGGTGGGACTGGTAAATATCCAGTTCGTGATCTATGACGATAAGGTCTATGTGATCGAGGTGAATCCCCGTTCCTCCCGTACCATCCCCTATATCACCAAGGTCACCGGCGTACCCATTATTGAGCTGGCCACCCGGGTCATGCTGGGAGAGAAGCTCAAGGATCTGGGCTACGGCACCGGCCTGTACCCGGAGGCTCCCTATTACGCTGTGAAGATGCCTGTATTCTCTTTCTCCAAGCTCACCGATGTGGATACGGCCCTGGGGCCCGAGATGAAGTCCACCGGCGAGGTGCTGGGCATCGACCAGGACTTCAACCAGGCACTGCTGAAGGCTTTCAAGGGCGTCGGTATGCAGATCCCCAAGAAGGACAGCAATATCCTGCTCACCGTCAAGGATGCGGATAAGTCGGAGATTTTGCCCATCGCCAAGAACATGGAGGATCTGGGCATGCACCTGTACGCCACTGCCGGCACCTACGAGTATCTGAAAAAGCATGATGTCAGCTGCCAGAAGGTAAATCGGATCGCCGAGGGCAACCCCTCCATTTTGGATATGATCGAGATCGGTATGTTCGATATGATCATCAATACCCCCGCCAATGAGCGGAAGCACAACACCGATGGCTTCACCATCCGCCGTTCCGCCACCGAGCGGTCCATTCCCGTGATTACCGCGGTGGATACGGCCAGAGCTGTGATCCAGGCCCGAGTCATGGGCCGGGCCAATGAGCTGAAGGCCGTGGATGTCACGAAGATCGGCACAAAACGAGTTTAATTACGACCTGCGTGCGGCGCTCCTTGGGCGCCGCACCGGGTGTTTTCATCAGCGAAAGGAGAAACACTATGAATCATCAGATGGTCATTGTTCTGGATTTCGGCGGACAGTATAATCAGCTGATCGCCCGCCGGGTCCGGGAGTGCAATGTCTACTGCGAGGTCAAGCCCTATACCACACCCTTGGACGAATTGAAGGCCATGAACCCCATCGGCATCATCTTCACCGGCGGCCCCGGCAGCGTCTATGAGGAGAACGCGCCCCACTATGATCCGGCCATTTTCCAGCTGGGTGTGCCGATCCTGGGCATCTGCTACGGCTGCCAGCTCATGGCCCACAGCCTGGGCGGCCAGGTCACCGCGGCCCAGGAGGATACCGCTCGGGAGTACGGCAAGACCAAGACCTACTATGATACCGACTGCAAGCTCTTCAAGGGGCTGCCCCCGGAGGGCATTTCCTGGATGAGCCACGGCGATTATATGGCCAAGGTGCCTGAGGGCTTCCAGCTGGTGGCCCATACGGAAGCCTGCCCCAACGTTGCCATCTGCGATGAGACCCGGGGCTTCTACGGCGTTCAGTATCATCCTGAGGTCAATCACACCGAAAACGGCATCAAGATGATCCGGAACTTCCTCTATGAGGTCTGCCATGCGGCAGGGGACTGGACCATGGGCGACTACTGCAAGACCGCCATTGCCTCCATCCGGGAGAAGGTAGGAGACGGCAAGGTGCTGCTGGCCCTGTCCGGCGGCGTGGATTCCTCCGTGGCGGCGGCGCTGCTGGCCGAGGCTGTGGGGAATCAGCTCACCTGCGTGTTCGTGGATCACGGCCTCATGCGCAAGAACGAGGGCGACGAGGTGGAGGCCGCCTTCGCCAAGTGGGATATCAACTTCGTTCGGGTGGACGCGGAGCAGCGGTTCCTCTCCAAGCTGGCCGGGGTCACTGAGCCCGAGCACAAGCGTAAGATCATCGGTGAGGAATTCATCCGGGTCTTCGAGGAAGAGGGCAAGAAGATCGGCTCCGTGGACTATCTGGTTCAGGGCACCATCTATCCCGATGTCATCGAGTCCGGCACCGGCGATGCTGCTGTCATCAAGAGCCACCACAATGTGGGCGGACTGCCGGACTATGTGGACTTCAAGGAGATCATCGAGCCTCTGCGGATGCTCTTTAAGGACGAGGTCCGCGCCCTGGGCCGCGAGCTGGGCCTGCCCAAGTATTTGGTGCAGCGTCAGCCCTTCCCGGGCCCCGGTCTGGCCATCCGCATCATCGGCGAGATCACTAAGGAGAAGGCCGACACCCTGCGGGATGCCGATGCCATCTTCCGGGAGGAGATCGCCAACGCTGGGCTGGATACCCAGATCAGCCAGTATTTCGCCGTGCTCACCAATATGCGCTCCGTGGGCGTTATGGGCGACGGCCGCACCTACGATTATACCCTGGCGCTCCGCGGCGTGACCACCTCTGATTTCATGACCGCCGACTGGGCCCGGATCCCCTATGAGGTGCTGGACAAGATCAGCGTGAGGATCGTCAATGAGGTCAAGGGCATCAACCGGATCGTTTATGATATCACCTCGAAGCCCCCGGCAACGATTGAGTGGGAATGATTTCACAAACCTGATTTTTCATTGCAAATACAGCACATTTAAGTACCTGATTCGCTCCGCGATACTGGTTTGATACTAAATTTGTTGTCAATTTGAAATTGCTGCAAAAATAATTACCCGCTCTGCTAAGCATTCGTTTTGCAGGGCGGGCTTTTTCTCTAGCGCAGATTACGGAATCCGATATCAACGGTGGCCTATGGAAAAGGCGCGTGTGTAGATGAAATGGAGTACATACGCCCCTACCCAATCAATTTCCTCAATTCGCCTATCGAGGCGGCCTCAATGGCAAAGCTTTCGTTTAGCCCATCGATTGAGGTGTCAAGAGTAAATGCTGTGCTGCCATTCGCCGCCGAGGAGTCTGTTGCCTGCGAGAAGCAGAGCTGATACGGCTGACTTGTGGGATAATAGAAGCCGTCAGATGCACTGTATAAGAGAAATAGGATCTTGTAATTATCCGTCGTGGGCTCTAAATAGGTATCCTTTACCGCAAGCTCAGAAAAGCCCGCCGGGCGGATGCCATAGGAAAGGCCAACGCGGATCTCATCATCTGAGCAGTCGCCCTTCAGCACCTCCTGCACATGGAAGATAAAAACGCGGCACTCGGCATAAACATCCTTTGATTCCACCAGAGAATTCTCCGCATCCTTTGCAGTATTAACGATCTCAGGTTCTTCCGCGCCATACTGTCCCATTACGGCCAGGACAGAATCCGCAGCCAAGGATTTTACATCTGCATAGAACGGAAACTCGGATTCTATGATTTGCGTGGGATCGGTTTCTGACGTTTCCTGAACGGAAACAGCCGAATACGACTGCGTGTCGGATGCTGTTGCCTGTTCAGCGGCGCTGCATCCACAGAGAGCGGATGCGATGAATATGGCAGAAACTATCAGCAGCTTTTTCATCTGTGTGCTCCTTTCATCTCTAACGTATAGCGGCATATGTGCCGAAAAAAATCCATCTCTTAATATACAAGCATCTGGCTTCGGAAAACACAATAGGTCTTTGAAAAATTCGTAAGAATTCAACAAATTCCCTGCCGACGTTTTTTATAAAGCGCGATTGACAAAAAAGAGAATACCATGGTAATATGCAAATGGAAGAAAAGGAAACCATGACCAGGAGGGAAACAGATGGAACGATACGACGGCAAGACACGAAAGGACGACATCAAGAAATATGTGATCATCGGCATCGGCGTGGTGGTGCTCATCATTCTCTACAATCTGCTTACCTATGGGATCCGGCGGCTGTCTCACCCAACGCCGGACATGAGCGTGGTCATTGGCAGCACCAAGATCCTGGACGACCAAATGACCGAGGACGCGGAGCGGCTCCTGGCTCCGCTGGTGGGGAATCTGGACGGCAACGGACGGGAAGTGGTGGACGTGGTGCCCTTGAATCTGTGGCGGGATTCCGCTGTTGGCATGGACACGGATGCGGAAAAGCTGGACGATTATATGGCGAACGGCACCTACCATCTGTTTTTCGTTAGCTCAGATTACAACTGGAAGCTGTACTGCACAGCCGCTAACTGCCGTACCCTGCCGGAGGATCTGCCGGGAGACAGCGAATACTATGTAAAGGTGCCGGGCAGCGTGCTGTTCAAGGAGACAAAAATGGGCCTCATCGACTTCTACTGCTGCATCCACAAGGAGGCGTCAGAGGAGGAATACCAGGCCATGACGGCGCTGCTGCGGAAGCTCACCGCCATGGAATAAGCCGCGTTCGGGCCGCCTCAAACTTGGGGCGGCCCTTTGCGCTGCATAGGAGAGATTTGGCGTATGGTGCGGAATCAAAGTGATAAAATGCGGAAAAAAGAGCACTACTGGAAGTTTTGATCTATTCTGTGTGTTAAAATGTGAACAAAGCGCAGTTTTTGATACTTAGTGATAAAAATGATATAATAATTCGTATAAAAATTTGTTGAATCATAAAAAGTTTTGCACTATAATTCATTTATATGGCGGCACAACCAATGATTTATTGCATTCACCAACTCGTCGCCATGGATTTCCTAGGAGGGATACGAAACATGAAGAAAATCATCTCAACCCTGCTCTGCGCAGCAATGCTGCTGAGCATGGCAGCCTGCGGCAGCGGCAATACTGCGGCTTCCACCGGCAACACTGCCGCAGATACCACTGCGACTTCCGCTGCTGAGCCTGCCGCCAAGGACGACGCCGCTGCCACCGACGAGACCCCCGCTGCTGCTGCGGAGGAGTCCACTGGCCCCAAGGTGTTCCGCTATGGCACCGACGCCAACTCCACCACCTTTGACCCCGCTTCCGATCTGCAGACCAACTCCGGCAGCTTCCTGACCCACGCTGTGGGCGAGACCCTGTGGACTGTGGACAACGAGGGCAACATGGTTCCCAAGCTGGCTGAGTCTGTGGAGTTCGCCGATGACGACAGCTCCATGACCATCAAGCTGCGCCAGGGCGTGAAGTTCTCCAACGGCAACGATCTGACCGCTGACGACGTGCTGTTCACCTTCCAGCACATGATGGAGATGCCCCGTACCGCCGCTATGTACACCTGGCTGGATCTGGACAACTCCAAGGCCGAGGATGACTACACTGTGGTTCTGGCCATGAACAGCTATGATGCTTCTCTCACCGACATGCTTGCCAACTCCGGCTGCATGATCCTGGACAAGGAGTCCTGCGAGGCCGATCCCAGCTACGGCTGGCTCTACGGCACTGGCCCCTATAAGCTGGCTGGCGACGGCCAGGCTGATAAGTCCGGCTGGGAAGAGTCTGTTAAGTACACTCTGGTTCGCAACGACCTCTACTGGGGCGACGCTCCCTACTACGACGAGTTTGACGTGTTCTTCTACTCTGAGGAGTCCACTCGTTACGCCGACTTCCAGGCTGGGAACCTGGATGCCGTCTATCTGACCGAGTCCACCTACATCAACAACCTGAACAACGGCGCTGTTATGGATTCCAGTCTCATCAGCGTGGCTGAGCCCGGTGTGTTCGGCCTGGAGATGGCTTCCATTGACGAGAGCACGAAGGTATTCGAGGATATCAATGTCCGCAAGGCTCTGGCACACTGCATCGACGTTAGCGCGATCGTGGATGGCCTGGGCGAAGGCGTCTACAAGGTTCCCACCTCCCTGGTGACTGAGGACAGCTGGGCCTACACCGAGTTTGAGCCCTATGAGTACGACGAGGCCAAGGCCAAGGAGTACCTGGAGCAGGCTGGCTACTCCGTTGACAATCCTCTGACTGTCGGCGTTTACTGCGAGGGCACTGCCTGGAACTCCAAGATCATGGAGGCTGTTCAGGCTTACTGCTCCAAGATCGGCATCAACCTGGATCTCTCCGGTGTGACCGATTTCGCCACCATTCTGCCCATCCTGATCTCCGGCCAGCAGGACCTGTCCATCGGCAGCGCCTCCAACGGCTCCGGCAAGGATCCCGCCTGCCAGCTGCAGCAGTTTGGCCCCAACTCTGATAACATCCTGATCCGTTCCACCGATCCCGAGCAGGTCGAGCTCTTCAACAAGGGCCAGACCTCTCACGACCAGAAGGAGCGCGCTGAGGCTTATCAGAAGTTCATTCAGAACATCCACGATGACTATCTGTTCATCCCGCTGTACAGCGCTACCAAGAACTATGGCGTGAACGATGCGCACAGCAGCTTTGCTTCCGCTATTGACGAATCCTGTACCGTGGATCCCACTCTGCTCACCGACTAATCCGGCTCTGTGACCCAAGGGCGTAAGTTCCGCCCAATCCCGTAGCGACCGCGGCGGCAGGAACTCCTGCCGCCGCGATTTTTGAAAGAAGGCAGCTGCACTTCCGTGAGTCCGAAATAAGGAAGGGCAGGGGAGGAACAGGTTCTAAGTCTGCGATTTCTGATATCTCCTTAGGAGGGGGATCATACATGACTAAATACATCATTCGCCGTTTGCTGATGATCATCCCGGTTTTGCTGGGTGCCATCATCGTGGTATTTACCATTAACTTTTTCAGCACCACGGATCCCGCTATGATTAAGCTGGGCCTCAACGCAAAGGATGAGGTCAAGCTGGCCGAGACCCGTGAAGAGATGGGCCTGAACCGGCCCTACATCGTCCAGCTGGGCGACTATGTTTGGAAGCTCTGTCACGGAGATCTGGGTGATTCCTATGTCTACGCCAAGAGCGTTTGGGAGCTGCTGTCCAGCCGTATCCCCAACACCCTGAAGCTGGCTTTGGGCTCCATGGTCATCTCCGTCTGCATTGGCATTCCGCTTGGTCTAGTGGCGGCGCTGCACCAGAACTCCGCCATTGACTATATCACTACATCGTTCGCTGTTATTATGAACGCCATGCCCGGCTTCCTGGTGGCCGTTATTCTGATGCTGGTGTTCGCACTGAAGCTGGGGTGGTTCCCACCGTCCGGCGCGGATAGCTGGAAGAGCTTTGTGCTTCCCATCATCGCCGCCGGTATCGGCCCCATCACCCAGGACGCCCGTATGACCCGTTCTTCTGTGCTGGAGGTCATCCGTCAGGATTACGTCCGCACTGCCCGGGCCAAGGGCATTGCCGAGAAGCAGGTCATTTCCCGGCATGTACTGAAAAACGCGCTGATCCCCATCCTCACCATGGTGGGCTCCGGCCTGGGCAGCTGCCTGGCTGGCTCCATCCTGGTAGAGATGATTTTCAATATCCCCGGCATGGGCATGCTCATCAACAGCTCCATTATGTCCAAGGACTTCATCACCGTTCAGGGCTGCGTGGTGATCTGCGCCATCGTGGTGGCACTGGCCAACCTGATCACCGATCTGGCCTACGCTTTTGTAGATCCTCGGATCATGGCCCAGTACACCGGCGGCAATAAGCGCAAGAAGAAAGCTGTAAAGGAGGCTGCGTGAGTATGGCTACTAAGACGAAGGTAAAGCCCGCTGAGGGCCAGACCGAGCGGCTGAAAAAGCGCAGCAACATGGGCGAGATCTGGCATCGGCTCCGCAAGAACAAGGTGAGCATGGTATGCCTGGTGGTCCTGGTGATCATGATCCTGGCCATTATCTTCGCGGGCGTCCTGAGCCCCTACGATTATGCCGAGCAGGATCTGACCATGCGCTTCGCACTGCCCAGCAAGGAGCATTGGATGGGCTGCGACGACTATGGCCGTGACCTCTTGACCCGTCTGCTGGTGGGCGGTCGCTACTCTCTGCTGATCGCTATTCTGTCCGTTGCCATCGGCATCGTGGGCGGTATGATCATCGGCGCGCTCTGCGGCTTCTTCGGCAAGCGCATTGACTCCATCCTCATGCGTGTCATGGACGTTTTCATGTCCATCCCCGGCATGATGCTGGCCATTTGTATTTCCGTTGCCATGGGCTCCGGCGTTTTCAATACGGCGCTTGCTCTGGCAGTGGGCACCATTCCCATTATTGCCCGGCAGCTCCGCTCCTCCACCATGCTCATCAACAGCCAGGAGTATATTGAGGCGGCCCGTTCCTTTGGCGAGAGCAACTTCAAGATCATCATGACCCATGTGATCCCCAACTGCATGGCCCCCATCATTGTACAGGCCTCCCTGTATGTGGGCGGCGCCATCATGGGTATTGCCGGTCTGTCCTTCCTGGGCCTGGGCGTTCAGCCCCCCACGCCGGAATGGGGCAACATCCTCAACAACGGCCTCGATTTCATCTATGATTTTTCCACCCGCTGGCATGTGATCGTATTCCCCGCCCTGTTTATCGTTGTGGCAGAGCTCTGCTTCAACCTGCTGGGTGACGGACTCCGGGATGCCATGGATCCCCGTATGCGTAAGTAAGGAGAGCAGACATGAGCTTATTAGATATTAAAGATCTTTCTATTCATTTTCAAACTGAGGAAGGCGATGTCTGCGCGGTCAATGGCATTGACCTCTCTGTAGAGCCCGGCAAGACCCTGGGCCTGGTGGGCGAGACCGGCGCCGGTAAGACCACCACCGCCCTGGGCATCCTTCGCCTGGTGCCCGATCCTGGCAAGGTGCTCTCCGGCACCATCGAATACAAGGGCAAGGACATCATGAAGATGTCCGAGAAGGAGGTCCAGGACATCCGGGGCAACGAGATCTCTATGATCTTCCAGGACCCCATGACCGCTCTGAACCCGGTCATGACCGTGGGCGACCAGGTGGCGGAGGTGGTGCTGCGGCATCAGAACTGCTCCAAGACTGAGGCCCAGGCCCGGATGATCGAGATCCTGGGCAAGGTCGGCATCGGCGCGGAGCGTGCCGGTGACTTCCCCCATCAGTTCTCCGGCGGCATGAAGCAGCGCGTGGTTATCGCCATTGCTCTGGCCTGCAACCCCAAGCTGCTGCTGGCCGACGAGCCTACCACCGCTCTGGACGTGACCATTCAGGCCCAGGTCATGAGCATGATCAACGACCTGAAGGAGGAGTTCGGCACCTCCATGATCCTCATTACCCACGATCTCGGCATCGTGGCCGAGTCCTGCGACACCGTTGCCATTATGTATGCGGGCAAGATCGTAGAGACTGGCAGCCTGGAGGATATCTTCGACCACACCGCGCATCCCTATACCATCGGCCTGTTTGGCTCCATCCCCTCTCTGGAGAAGGATACCCATCGGCTCCAGCCCATTGCGGGCCTGATGCCTGACCCGGCCAACCTGCCCAGCGGCTGCGCCTTCCATCCCAGGTGCCCCTATGCGGACGACCTGTGTTCTCAGCAGGAGCCTGCCGCCAAGGAACTGAGCCCCGGCCATCTGTGCCGCTGCCATCACTGCGATCGGGTAAAAGCCGGAAAGGAGGCGGAGACCAATGCCTGAGAAGAATCTCATAGAGGCCATCGACCTCTGCAAATACTATAAGACCCCCAAGGGTGCCCTGCACGCCGTAGAGGGCGTCAACTTCACCATCAAAGAGGGCACCACCCTGGGCGTGGTAGGCGAGTCCGGCTGCGGCAAGTCCACCCTGGGCCGCACCATCATGAATCTCCATGATTCCACCAGCGGCACCATCCTTTTTGACGGGGAGGACGTGACCAAGCCCAACAAGGCCCAGAAGAAGATGATCCACAAGAACATCCAGATGATCTTCCAGGATCCCGCATCCTCTCTGGACCCCAGAAAGTGCGTCAGCGACCTGATCGCTGAGCCTATGAAGGTCATGAAGCTCTACAAGGGCAAGGCTGCCCTGGAGCAGCGGGTGGCGGAGCTCATGGATACCGTCGGCCTGGCCCGGCGCTATGCATTCTCCTATCCCCATGAGCTGGACGGCGGACGGCGGCAGCGTATCGGCATCGCCCGTGCCCTGTCCGTATCTCCCCGGTTCATCGTCTGCGACGAGCCCGTATCCGCGCTGGACGTGTCCATTCAGGCGCAGATCCTGAATCTGCTCCAGGATCTCCAGGAGGAGCACGGCCTTACCTATATGTTCATTACCCACAACCTCTCCGTAGTCAAGCACATCTCCCATGAGATCATGGTCATGTACCTGGGCTGCCAGGTGGAGAAATGCGCCTCCAAGGAGCTCTTCGAGAAGCCGCTGCATCCCTATACCAAGGGCCTGCTGTCCGCGATCCCGATCCCCTCTATCCATGTGGAGCGCAAGCGCATCGTCATGAGCGGCGAGGTCACATCTCCCATCAACCCCAAGCCCGGCTGCCGGTTCGCGGCTCGGTGCCCCTATGCCACCGAGCAGTGCACCCAGGAGCTTCCCAAGGTGGAGGAGGTTCTGCCGAACCATTTCTGCGCCTGCCATCGCGTACGGGAGATCAACGAGATTTAACTTTACCACTTTGGAAGGAGCAGTTTTCTTGCAGCATCGCGGCAGCAGATTCTTTGACGGCTATGAGCGGGATTCCTCCGGGAAGCTCATCTATACGGGCCCCCGGTACGGTTACCCCGGAGCTGAGACCCAGCGGCGGATCAAGCTCCAAAGCGGCCTTATGACCCTGGGAATGCTGGCGGGGGAGATCCTGGCGCAGTTTTTCCCATCCTTAGGCGGCATGCAGCGCTATATGGCCATTCCCAGTCTCCTGTCTCTGGTGCCTCTGATCTTCTGGATCATGGGCGAAGCGGAGCTGCTGATGGCAAAGCAGAGCTGGGAGCTCCGGATCTACTATTCCGGCTATCGGCGGCTTTGCCGCTCCGGGATCTGGGAGATCGTGCTCTGCGGCCTGTGGCTGTTGGGAGAGCTATGGTTTTTGATCCGGCAGCCCGTGAGCTTTGTTTCGGAGCTTCTGTACCTGATCTGCATCCTGCTGTGTCTCACCTGCGCGGTGCTGATGACGGTGCTGCTCCGGAAGCATCCGCCTCAGGTGGTGGAGGGCCCGAAGGTCCGATAAGAATGTGCGATAGCACCCGAGTAATGCTGAGACGTTACTCGGGTGCTTTTTTCACGGCAACTCCGCACAAATGTGGTGGCGGACTTCAGCTGATCTTTCTCGCCGGAAATGCGTTATTTTTTTCTTGACATACACAAAGTATGCCTGCGAAAAACTGCCTTTTTCCGACGAGAAATTTCTAGCTGAATCCTCGCCGCCAATTTATGTGGAGCTGCCATACACTATATAAATAGGGATGCTTGCTTTTTCCCGCTTACTATGGTAAGATTTATACAAACAAGTTTTTCTCCCTTTGAGCGAGAGAATTGCAAAGAGATTATGTGTTCTGCCGTAGCAAACAGTTTTGGGCAGAATGTGATTCCGTTGGAGGAGCTCTGCCATGTCTAAACTCAAAAACAATATCCAGGAGAACGGTGGCTTCCAGCACTGGTTCGTCAACGTATTCTGGTATCACTATAAGTGGCCCCTGCTGATCGGTGTGGTGATCTTCGGCATCATCGCCTTTATCACGGTGGATTCTCTCCGGAAGGTTCGCTACGACACCACGGTGGTCATCGCCACGGATTATTATGTGGATGACACTCAGCTGGAGGCACTGGATGAGATCCTGAAGCCGGTGGTGGGCGATATCGACGTCAACGGCCAGGTGAACATCGACTATGCGGTGCTCTTTGTGGGCAATACCGAGGTGGGGCGCCAGAATCAGGAGCGTATGTACCTGTACATGTCCCAGGACGATGTGGGCCTGTACCTCCTGAGTGAGAATGTCTCTGATGCCTTTACCAACCCGGAGCTGGAGTATTTCACCGACAGCCTTTCGGATATGGGCCTGCCCTGTGACGCGGACAATCCGGTTAGGCTGAGTTTGAAGGACAATCCGGTGCTGGCCCAGTGCGGCATGGAGAATATGTATCTGTCCATTATGGATTTTACCTCAGACAGCGGCAGCGCCACCGCCCGGCACACCAAGGAGGCCGCGGTGAGTATGGCACAGGCTCTCATTGACGCAGGAGACAGCGGCGATAATTCGTAATACCAGGGGGACGCTGTGCAGGTCGCAGCGCCCCTTTGTCTTTGAAATGGAGGAGCAGACATGCAATGGAACAAGCCCGCTGTCCGCGGGCAGGAGCGGCGAAAGGCAGATCATGGGGCCAGAGCGCTCACAGGATTTTTCCTGCTGGTGATCACCCTGGGAAGTCTCCTGCTGGCGCTGCCCGCCTCATCCCGAAGCGGCGAGAGCTGCGGGGCGCTGACGGCGGTATTTACTGCCACCTCCGCCACCTGTGTCACGGGGCTTTCTCTGGTGGATACCTACAGCCAGTGGTCGCCTATGGGCCAGGGGGTATTATTGGCGCTGATCCAGATCGGCGGCTTGGGCTATATGGCCTTTGTGTCCATCTTCTATTTTCTCCTGCGCCGCCGGATCGGTCTCCGGGAGCGGCTGGTGATCCAGCAGGCCATGGCCCTGGGAGAGTTAGAGGGCATCGTAAGGCTGGTGCGGC